>CANJMY010000007.1 GCA_947475315.1 Pseudomonadota bacterium
ATCGTAGCGTGCGGCGGCGGTGGCGGCATTCGCGCGGATCCGGCGTGTTCGTGCTACAACGCGGCGTCGTGCGTTCTGGGAGGAATCATGCGCCGCGTTCTGGGGATCGCTGGGCTGCTCGCCCTGTCGACGGGGTGCCTCACGTTCAAAGCCGAAGATCCGCCCGCAGGCGGCGGTTCGGGTGACGTGTCGTCGCCGGACGAGAGCGACCCGGACGGCGATGGTCTGAGCAACGCTGAGGAGGACTCGCGGGGCACCGATCCGTTCAACCCCGACAGCGACGGCGACGGCGTGTCCGACGGCGACGAGGTCGACGCGGGATCGGATCCGCTGGTGGCGGGCGGCAGCGGCGGCGGCGGTGGGAGCACGGGCGGCGGCGACACGGGCCCGGTGGACAGCGACGGCGACGGCCTCTCCGACGCGGTGGAGGCGCGCCTCGGCACCGATCCGGACGACGCCGACAGCGACGATGACGGCCTGCAGGACGGCGCGGAGAACACCCAGGGCACCGATCCGCTGAACGACGACACCGACGGCGGCGGCGTGAACGACTTCGACGAGCTGAGCTCCGGCACCAACCCGTGGTACGGCGGCGACGACGTCGTCCCCGACCCGGACGCCGGTCTGCCGGACCGCGACGGCGACGGTCTGCCCGACTCGCAGGAGGCCGCGCACGGCTGTGATCCGGATGATCCGGACTCGGACGGCGATCGACTCTCGGACGGCGCCGAGGTGAAGGTGTTCGGGTCGGACCCGACCGAGGTCGACACCGACGGCGACGGCCTCGACGACGACGACGAGGTGGTGCTGTTCGGCACCGATCCCGCGCTCGCCGACAGCGATGGCGGCGGCGTCACCGACGACGTCGAGCTGGACGACGGCACCGACCCGCGCTGGCCCGGCGACGACGGCGGCGTGATCGGCGCGCCTGGCCCCGACGCCGATCACGACGGTCTCTCGGACGACGACGAGCGGCACCTGGGCACCAACCCGCAGGACCCGGACTCGGACCACGACGGTCTGCGCGACCGCGCGGAGGTCGACATCGGCACCGATCCGCTCTCGCAGGACACGGACCGCGACGGGCTCTCGGACGGCGCCGAGGCGCTGCGCTGGAACAGCGATCCGGTCGACGACGACACCGACGGCGACGGCCTGACCGACGGTGTCGAGGTGCAGGCGCACAACACCAACCCGCTGCTCGCGGACACCGACGGCGACAACCTCACCGACGCCGCCGAGGTTCGCGTGCATGGCACCAGGCCGACCGACCCCGACACCGACGGCGGCGGCGAGAACGACGGCGACGAGATCCTGCATGGGCACAACCCGAACTGGGCTGGCGACGACATCTAGGAGTGCCTGTGCGACCTATGCTCGTCCTGACCGCGCTGCTCACCGCGTGCGGCGCGCCCAGCCCAAGCGAAGGTGCGGGCAAGCCGGCGGGCGCGGGCGCCGACATTCCGGCGCCGCCGGCCGTGACCCAACCCGAGGTGGCGATGGCCCCGCTCTCCCTGACCTCTCCGGCGTTCGCGCCCGGCGCTGAGATCCCCCGCGAGTACACCTGCCAGGGCGGCGACACATCGCCGGAGCTTGCGTGGTCGGGCGCACCCGCGGGCACCCGCAGCTTCGTCCTGATCGAGCACGACCCGGACGTGCCGGACCCCGCGGCGCCGCAGCGTCAGTGGGTCCACTGGGTGCTCTACGATCTGCCCTCCGACCTGACCGGCCTGCCCAAGGGCGCGCAGGTCGCCCCGCCCGGCGGCCGGGACGGGAACAGCGACTGGGGCAAGACCGGCTACGGTGGCCCGTGCCCGCCAATCGGTCGCCACCGCTACTTCCACACGCTCTACGCGCTGGACACCGTGCTGGGCGATCGCGGCCCGCTCACCCGTGACGCGCTCGAAGCGGGGATCGCAGGGCATGTCCTGGCCAAGGCCGAGCTGATCGGCACCTACCAGAAGTCGCCCTAGGCCCTGCGCAGGCAGGGCGGGCACGGTTCGAGCGTTCGTTATAGGCTCGCCGCCCGCTGGCACGCCGTCAGCGATTTGGCCGCCCGCCCTTCGTCGGGGCGTCGGCATGGAGCACGCCATGAGTGACGAAGAAGGCTACGACTTTCAACCGCGCGAGCTGTCCCCGGTCGAGACCGTACGGCACAGCACCGCCCACTTGCTCGCGAGCGCCGTAGCGCATCTGTACCCGGGCTCCCGGTTCGCCATTGGGCCGCACGTGGAGCACGGCTTCTACTACGACATGGACATCGAAGGCGGCGTGATCTCTGAGGACGACCTCCCCCGGATCGAGGAGGAGATGAAGGCGATCGCCAAGCAGAACCTCCCGTTCCTGCAGACGGCCAAGTCGCGCGACGAGGCGCTGGCCTGGGCCGACGCCACGCTGCAGCCCTTCAAGCGCGAGCTGATCGAGGGCCTGCCGTCCAAGGTGTTCGGCTTCTACACGCACGGTGACTTCACCGACATGTGCGCGGGCCCGCACGTCCGCTACTCGTCCAAGCTCAAGCACTTCAAGCTCACCCGCGTCGCGGGCGCCTACTGGCGTGGCGACGAGAAGCGCCCGATGCTGACTCGCGTCTACGGCGTCGCGTTCGAGACGAAGGAGGAGCTGGAGAAGCACCTGCACTTCGTGGAAGAGGCCAAGAAGCGCGACCACCGCAAGCTCGGCCGCGAGCTCGACCTGTTCATGTTCCACGAGTGGGCGCCGGGCTCTGCATTCTGGCTCCCGCACGGCGAGTTCATCTACAACCTGCTCGGCTCGCGCATGCGCGAGCTGCTCGCCGGCACCGGCTACGACGTCGTTCGCACGCCGCTCGTATTCGACAGCAAGCTGTTTGAGACTTCCGGCCACTGGGAGCACTACCGCGACGACATGTTCCACTTCCCCGAGTCGCACCACGGCGACAAGCCGGAAGCTCACGTCGGCTGCGGGCATGACCACGGCGACGACGACGGGAAGACGCTGGGCCTCAAGCCCATGAACTGCCCGTCGCACATGCTCATCTTCCGGTCGCGCAAGCGCAGCTACCGGGAGCTGCCGCTGCGCATCCACGACCAAGGCGTGCTGCACCGCAACGAGCGGTCGGGCGCGCTGTCGGGCCTGACGCGCGTGCGCCAGTTCTGCCAGGACGACGCGCACATCTTCTGCCGCGAGGATCAGATCGCGGACGAGGTCGCGGCGCTGCTGAACCTAGTCGAGCTCGTGTACGGCGCGTTCGACATGACCTTCAACCTGTTCCTCTCGACGCGCCCCGCCGCCAAGCTTGGCGACGACGCGCTGTGGGATCGGGCCGAAGGCGCGCTGCGCGAGGCGCTGGCGCGGTCCGGTCGGGAGTACAAGATCAAGGAGGGCGACGGCGCCTTCTACGGTCCGAAGATCGACTTCGAGGTCATGGACGCGCTCGAGCGTCGCCACCAGTGCGCGACCATCCAGCTCGACTACCAGCTCCCGCGTCGCTTCGAGCTCCAGTACGCCGGCGCCGACAACTTGCTGCACACCCCCGTGGTCATCCACCGCGCGGTCATGGGCAGCTTCGAGCGCTTCATCGGCATCCTCATCGAGCACTACGGCGGCAACTTCCCCGTCTGGCTGGCGCCCGAGCAGGTCCGCATCCTCACCGTCTCCGAGAAGACGAACGAGTACGGGCACGCGGTGCTGGCGCAGATGAAGGCCGCCGGTGTCCGCGCCACCTTCGACGATGGCGATGAGAAGGTTGGCTACAAGATCCGCGCCGCGCACGGCAAGAAGCTGCCGTACATGGCGGTCATTGGCCCGCGCGAGGTCGAGGAAGGCACCGTCGCCGTCCGCGGCCGCAACGACGTCGATCTGGGCTCGATCAAGGTTGAGGACTTCATCGCCCGCGTGAAGGGCGAGTCCAAGATCCCGTTCTAGTGAGCGCCCCTCCGGCGCGCGGCCATGGGTGCCGCGCGCCGTTGCGGTGAGCCGCTCGTCGGTGATGTCCAGAGTTGTTCGATGAACCGCCGCGTCGGGGCGCGAACCCCAAGGTGTAGCCGGGCAGGGGATCGTGTCCCCGTCGCGCTCATCGAGGATTTCTGCGGGCGTGCAGGAAAGAGCCCTGTCACTCACAAAGGTTTGTGCCGATGAGGTGGATGGTAGACGATCCCCTCGGAGGTGGCATGTCCCTCGACCTTGCGTTCTTGCTGGCCCTCGCCTGTGTGGCGGTGGCGTTGGCGACGGGGCGCGTGGTGGCGGCGTTGCCGGGTCTGGCCGGTGAGCTTGGCGTCGAGGACGTGTCGGACGAGCTGCTGCACGCGCTGGAGCGCGGCCTGCACGGGTTCCGCACCTGGGTGCTGGCGGCGCCCTTCTGCTGGTTGGTCACCGCCTGGGCGTCCAACCACGCCAGCCACTCTGAGACGCTCGGGGCCGTCGCCCAGGGCGCCGGTCTCTTTCCGATCTTCGGCGTGCTGTTCACCCTCGGCGCGGGGCTCTGGCGCTTCTCGGTCGCCACGTCCGCCACCCCCGCTGAAGAGGGCGCTGAGGCCTTTGGCCGTGAGCTCGCCGCGGCCTTGCTCGCCGGGCTCTCCGCGCTCGCGTTCGCCCTGTCGATCGGCGGCACCATCCACTGGGTGCTCGGCCTATTCTAGGGCGGGTCGGTCACGCGGTAGTACCCGACGCGCAGCGTGGGCGTGGCGTAGCGCTCCCACAGCCAACCGCGCGCGATGATGTGCGCTTCGGCGATCGGCTGCATCGTGTGGCTGTGCTCGAATGCGGCGCACAGGTCGGCAGGCTCTCCCGGCTCGACGGACGTGCACAGGGCGGAGCGGTAGTAGATCAGGCAGGGGGTCGGCGTGATGTCGTCGCCCACGTCCTGCCACGTCAGGCGCTGATGCAGGAACGCGAGGCCGTCGCGAAGCAGCAGCCCGCGGTCGGTCACGTCGCGCTCGGTCACCACCGTGCAGCCGTCCGGGATCTCCGCCAGGTGCTGGCGGATGAACGCGTACTCTTCGGCCAGGGTGAAGCGGCTGTAGGCGTCGGGCAGGGTGGTGGCGGTCAAGCCCGCGATGCCAAGGGCGGCGAGCGCGGAGAGCGGCGCCCGCGCGTCTTGGCGGGTCCAATTGACCACGCGATCGACGAGGCCCTCGACGCCGAGCCCGATGAGCAGGGCCATCCAGGGGAGCACCCGCAGCTGGTGGCGCGCCAGACACCACACCGGCGTCGCGCCGATCGACCAGCTCGCGTTCGCGACCAACGAGCCGAGCGCGAACATCAGGGCCAGCGTCGCCAGGCCGCGTCGTGGTCCCGGGCGACCCCACGGCGCGGTCAAGGTCAGCAAGCCCAGCGCCGTGGGCACAAACACCGCGTTGAACGGGGCGTAGTGCGCGAGGCCCCAGGTGAGCGCGCCGTGGCCCTGGTCCAGGCTCGCGCCGCGCGCCGACGGCCCCTGGCCGAGCGTCACGCCGACGAGGTCGGGCAGCGCGACCAAGACGACCAGCGCGCCGACCGCCGCGACGCGCTGGGTCGGCCATCGGACGCCGCACGCGAGCGCCCACAGCCCGAGCAAGAAGGGGATCGCCATGCCCTCGGGCCGCATGGCCGCGGTCAGCCCGAGCGACAGGCCCACCCAGGCTACGTCCGTGGCGGGAGGCGCGCGGGGCGCCGTCGCCGCGATCACCGCGACCAGGGTGAGCAGGATCTCCACGATCTGCGGCGCGTCGGTGTGGCTGTAGCGGACATGTAGGCCCACACCACCGAGCACCAAGGCGGCGACGAGCCCCGCGAGCCGACCGCCGCCCAGTCGGCGCGTCACGAGGTCGATCAGCGGCACACAGAGCGCTCCCGCGACGGCCACGACACCGAACACCACCCGGTCATCGACGACCACGCCCAGCACCCACACGGCGCGCATGAGCGCCACCAACCCGTGGGTGTAGCGCCACTGGATCTGGTCCCAGGGCTGGAACACCTCGTCGGTGCGTGGGTTGATGTCGTGGGGGACGCCCGGGGCCGCAAGGCGAAGCGCGAGCGCGCCCGCAAACATCAGCGCTGCCGTCAGCCACGCGGCGGGCGGGGTCGACCTGCGAGCCGACCACAGCGTCCGCGCGCCCAGCGCGAGCCAGGCGAGCCATGCGAGGGTCAGCGGGAGCAAGACCATCCCGGAGGCGTTCGGCGTCGACGTCACCGCTCCCCCGTGGCCTTAAGGCTTGGCGACCGGACCGAACCGCACCGAGCCGCGCAGATCGGCGACGATGTTCGCGCGCTCCCGGCCCGCGAGCGGCGCGCGCGCGCCGACCTCAAACCCAAAGCGCTTGCCGTCGCCAAAGCGGAGGCCGCCGCCCACCGACACCACGTCGACCGGCGCGGTCCGCAGGAAGCCCGCGTCCACGTCGGCCACGATCCCAAACTGGGGAATGGGTCGGAACTCCAGGCCGAGGTTCACGTTCCCGCCGATCGACGGGACCGCGGTGACGCCCGACCCAGCCAGCACGGTGACGGTGAAGCTGTCGTGCAGCCGCACCCATGGGTGGGCTTGCCAGACCGTGCTCACGGCCAGCTCGCCGCCGTACGGGCGACCGTAGTGGTACAGCCCGGTCGCGGTGGGGAGCACCAGCTTGACGTGGCTGCCGACCGTGAAGTCGCGCACCGGCGACTCTGCGAACGCGGCACCCACCGACAGGTGCCCGAGCCCGATCGCGGACGCGGACAGCGACGCGACCGCCAGGTCGTAGCGCACCGCCTCCAGGCGCCCGAAGACCTCGACGCCGGGGATGATCTGAACGCTCCCGTCGAGGTTCAGCCCGCCGACGACGTAGCCGTAGAAGTTGGGGCGATCGATGGTGATGCGGCCGCCCGCGCCCACGCCCAATTCGGAGCGGGTGCAGGTGCGACGGGGCGCGCCCAAGGCGCCGTCCGTGAACCAGGCCTGGGTCGGGCCGTCGATGAAGCCGTCGGACGCGGCCTCGCAGGGGTCGGCGGCGTGCGCGGTGGCCAGCAGGGCGAGCAGGGTGATCACTTCGTCACCCCGAACTTGCCGTCGCCGTTGAGGTCGAGCACCAGCGGGTTGGTGTAGGACATCGGCGCGCCGCCGGGCACCACCACGCTGTACGCGTAGCCGGGCTCGCCTCGCTTGGGCACCGGTGGGTCGGTCAGCGGGCCGACGTCGGTCAGGCACTCGACGCTGGGCTTGTCGGTGAGCGCGTCCACGTCGGTCCAGTCGATGTGGCCGTCGCCGTTGTTGTCGCTGGTGTCGGGCCAGCCGTTGCAGTCCAGGTCGGCGCTGTCGACCAGCGGCGCACCGGCCTCGACCACGATCCAGGCGTCGCCGGAGTCGGGCAGCAGGTCGGCGAGCGGGAGCGTCATGTTGAGGCGATCCAAGCCGTCGAGGTCGTCCTCGGACGCGGGGTGGGCGAGCTCGTCGCGCAGGGTGCGCACGACTCGACCGTTCACCACCACGCGCACCTCCTCCACGGGGATCCACGGGGCGGCGCGCACCACGATCGACAACGAGCCCGACGTGTCCGGCTGGAACGGCGTGAGCGACGGGCCATGGGCGACGCTTGTGTTGTCGTCGAGCGAGACGGTGAGCACCGGGCCGTTCGTGCCCATCATCCGACCGTCGCGGACCGAGGCGTCGAACAGGCCCACGTCGAAGTCGGCCACCGACGTGTCCGCCCACACCAGGTTGCGCGGGAAGCCGATCACGCTCTCGGTGAGCGTGTGGCTGTCGCTGTTCGCGGTGCCGGACCGCAGGACGCCCTGGTTCAGCAGGTAGAACCAGATCGCCCGGTAGGGCTGGTAGACCGAGTTGGCCGAGCCGTTCATCACCTCTTGGGCGTCGAAGTCGCTGTTCGCGTGCCCAGCACCCGGCGGCGTGCGCAGGAAGAGCGACGCGCCCGAGCCGTCGTAGGACTTGGGCAGCGGCTTGGTGCCGTCCAGATCGATCGCGTCGACCCAGCCAAAGTCTCGGCCAAACTGGAAGCCATCATAGGGGTGGTTGAGCTGGGCGACGCCGTTGTCCTCGTCCCACCCATGACCGACCAGGCGATCCATGAGCGCGCCTGGCTCGACCAGCTCGTCCCACGCCGCGCCGCGCAGCGAGTCGGCCGGGTCGTACTTCACCGGCCAGAAATTGAAGTGGCCGATCACGCGCGGGTACGACGAGTCGGAGAACAGCGGGAACAGGATGTGGCCGGTGGACTCGGTGCCCTCGATCACCGCGAGCCGCGACGACGCGTCGAGCGCGCTGAGCGCCGCGCTGTAGTCGCCGACCACGTCGTGCTCGGTCGAGGCGATCACGTCGATGCGCGCGGCGAGCCAGGCGCGAACGCGATCTTCGCCGCCCAGGCTGGAGTCGAAGGACGCCGCGCCGTGCACGTGGAAGTCGCCCGACAGCGTCCCTTCGGGCTGGAGCGGCAGCGTCTCGACGGCGAGCGTGGCGGAGGTGCCTCCGCCGGCCGTCACCGTGACCGTGGTGTGCGCGAGCGTGGTGAACGGCCCGGCCGCCGCGTACAGCTCGTAGGTGCCGGGCGGGACGACCAGCGACGTGGGTCCGTCGACCAGCACGCGGTTGCAGGCGGGCGATCCGCCGTGCGGGTTGCCGAGCAGCGGCGCGCAGGACGCGAAGTGGCCCAGGAAGGTGCCCATCCGCGCGTCGGCCTCGTCGGCGGTGGTCGGGTCGACGAACACCAGCAGGTGGTCGGTCACCCCGTCGACTGTGCCGTCGACGACCAACTCGCCGACCGCGGGCACGGTGAGATCCTCGGCGGTCGCGTCGCCTCCGCCGACCTTCACGTCGTCCGACGTCACCAGCTGGCCGAACGCCTCGACCTCGAGCGTGTAGGTCCGGTCCGGCGGGACACGCGCCGAGAACGTGCCGTCGGCAGCCGGGATCACGTGAGTCCACGGGGTACGCGTCGAGGGGTCGTCCGACGCCGCGCCCTCGCTGATCACGATCTGCGCGCGGACGGGGGCGCCGAGGCCGCCGATGTCGTCGGCCTCCTGCACGACGCGTCCCGTGAGCGTGACGTAGGGCTCATCCCACAGCTGCTTGCGCAGCTCCAGCGCGATGTCCGACACGCCCGAGACCGCAGCACCCGGCGCCACGGCCAGGAAGCGCTCATAGACCTCGGCGTCGCGCGGCAGCAGCACGCGGGTGGGCGTGCCGATCGCGCTGATGATGTCGCTGTGAAAGCCGCTCACGCCGTCGCGATCGCAGGCGACCTCGCCGTAGCTCGCGCCAGGCTGCTCGTGCGCCGCGGCGACCATGTACGGGGTGGTGACGATCGCGTCGCCCACGTCCGACAGGCCGAACCCGGGGTGGGTGAAGCCGGCGCCGACCGCAGGCGCGAAGGGGATCTGCCCGCGATCGCCAAAGTAGAAGCCGTCGCCGACGAACACCGACATCGGGTCGACGCCCTCGTGGATCAGCTCGGTCCGAACTCGGATTCCGGGCTCACATGGCCGGATCTCGTAGCGGGTGGCGACGCGCACGTCGGGGCGGTTGTCCAGGGTGCCGGTGACCTGCACCGCCTTGATGTCGCCGTCCTCCAGGATCTGGAGCGTGTCGTAGTGGGCGACATCTTGAGGGAGCAGGCCGGTCGCTTGCAGCAATTGTCGGAGGTCGTCGTCGTTGGCGCCTCGGTTCGACAGGTCGACCAGGTTGCCGCCGGTGGGCCCGAGGTAGTGCGGGTGGTCCAGCGCCTCGATGACCGCGACGACCTTGTCGTTTCCAAGTACGATATCACCAAGAGCGCCCAGCGCGCCGACGCCGCCGGGCACCTGGGCCGGGTCGGTGACGACGAACACCTCACTGGTGCCAGACTCACAGGTGTACGCGACGGCCTTGCACGGGCTCGGGACCACGCAGTCGTCGGCGCCGCCGAGGCAACCCTCCGGAGCGGGGCAGGCGGTCACGAGCAGGAGGGGCAGGGGCAGCAGGTAGGTGCGCATGGTCTGACCCTAGCGGATAGAGGCGGCGTTCGCGAGCGGTGCCGTTCGCGAGCACGAGGGAGCGCCGCTGTGGCCACGCTGCGCAAGATCGCCGTTCGGCTCGTGGTGTGGTGCACGCGACTGGTGGTCGCGGCGCTGCTCTTCAGCGTGCTCCAGGTGGTCGCCTTGCGCTGGGTGAACCCCCCGATGACCTGGACCATGGTGGAGAGCGGCTGGGCGCGCGGCGCGATGCCGCAGCAGCGCTGGCTCGACATGGACGCGCTGGGTCGAGAGGTCCCGCGCGCGGCGGTGGCGGCCGAGGACGGCTGGTTCTGGCACCACCACGGCTTTGACCTGGGCGCCATCGAGGCGGCGGTCGAGCACAACGCCGACTCCAAGAAGGTGAAGGGCGCGTCGACCATCTCCCAGCAGGTCGCCCGCAACGTCTTCCTCTGGCAGGGCCGGACCTGGGTCCGCAAAGGCCTGGAGGCTTGGTATACCGTGCTGATGGAGGCGCTGGTCCCCAAGGCGCGCATCCTCGAGGTCTACCTCAACGTCGCGGAGACCGGCCCCAACACGTTCGGCATGGAGGCGGGGGCCAGGCACTGGTTCGGCAAGTCCGCCAAGGCGCTCACGCCCGAGGAGTCCGCGCGGTTGGTCGGCATCCTCCCGTCCCCGAACAAGTGGGGCATCCACGGCGAAGTGGTCAACAAGCGCGTGCCGATCATCCTGGAGCACAAGGTCCCGTTCCCGGGTGAGCGCGGCTTCGCGGACATGGCGAAGAGGGCGCCCAAGTCGGTGGGCTGGCGGGTGTGGTTCGACTGAGCCTGCGCTGGGCTAGGCACGCCGGATTTCCACCTTGGAGGCGGAACGGCGGCGTTGGAGGCGTTAAACGGGTGGCGTTCCCCACGGGTGCCTCGTGACCGCACGCCTTGTCCGCTCCGCCTCGGCTCTCGCCACGCTGTTCCTCGTCGCCTGCGCGACCGCGGATGTGTCCGTGGACTCGGACGCCCCGGCGCCGCTCGTCGAAGGGGAAGCCCCGGGCGCGTCCCCGGACGTGTACGCAGACGCGGCGCAGACCTGGGAGGTCCCCGCGGACCTGCTGCAGGCGATCGCCCAGACCGAGACCGGCGGCAAGATGGTGTCGGGTCAGGAGGAGATCGAGGGCTGGGCGCCCGCGTTCGGCGTGATGGGCCTGCGCGGCGAACACCTGACGGACGGTGCGCGTCTGGCCGGGCTGGATGAGGCGCGGGTCCGCACGGATCGCGCGTCGAACGTGATGGCCGTCGCGGCGCTGCTGTCGTCGTGGGCCGACGAGTCCGCGCTCGACCGCGCGGACCTGGGCGCCTGGGCGCCGCTCGTCGCGCGCTACGCCGCCATCCCCAACACCAACGCCACGGCGTCGTACGTGTGGGACGGTGTGTTCGGCAACCTACAGCGCGGCTTCGTCGTCGAAGGCGGCTTTGTCGGTGGCATGGACGTGGTGCCCGCGTGGCCTCGACCGACGGTGTCGGCGTCGGTGCTGGGTGCCGAGCACCCCTACGCGGTGTGGCGTCCGTCGCCGAACTTCAACACGCGCAGCGCGGGCGCGGGCGGCGTCGGGATGGTCATCATCCACGACTGCGAGGGTGCGTACTCCGGTTGCTGGGGCTGGCTCAGCGACGCCGCGTCCGGCGTGAGCGCCCACTACGTGATCAGCGAGACGGGCTCGGAGATCTCGCAGCTTGTGCACGAGGCCGACCGCGCGTGGCACGTCGGCGCCACCTACGACTGCGTGCTCAACGGCAACGCCGACTGCAGCCTCAATGGCTGGAACGTGAACCACTTCTCGGTGGGGATCGAGCACGCCGGCTTCTCGTCGCAGACCAGCTGGGACGACCACCTGCTGGACGTGTCCGCGCAGCTCGTCTGCGACATCACGACCACGCACCAGATCCCCCGCGACAGCTACCACATCGTCGCGCACGCCACGCTCCAGCCCTACAACCGCACGGACCCGGGCGCGGGCTGGCCGTGGGTCGACTACCTCGACCGCGTGCACGCCGCGTGCGGCGAGGCGACGAGCGGCGGCACCGCCGGTCAGATCGTGATCGACAGCAACAACGCGGCGAACGATGCGAGCGTGGCGCGGGTCGACACCTCCGCCAACTGGACGTCGAGCGCCAGCGTCTCTGGCTACTGGAACACCGGCTACTGGGTGGCGCCCACCTCGCCCGTGTCCGACCCGGCGCGCTTCCAGTTCTTGGCGGCCTCGCCGGTCTGCTACAAGGTCGACGCGTGGTGGACGGCGGCGGCGGACCGATCGGCCTCCGCGCCTTGGATCGCGTACGACGCGGGCGGCGCTGAGGTCGGCCGCGCGGTGGTCGATCAGACCGCGCGTGGCTCCCAGTGGAACACGCTCGGCACCTGGGGCTTCACGCCGGGGTGGAACCAGGTCGACCTGTCCCGCTGGGCTGCGGCGGGCGCCGTGGTCGTCGCGGACGCGGTCCGGCTCACGCCGGCCACCGGCTGCGAGCTGTGCGGCGACGGCGTGCTGGACGCGGGCGAGCGGTGCGACGACGGGGATCTGGTGTCGGGCGACGGCTGCTCGTCGACCTGCCAGCCTGAGCTGCACATCACGTCGGTGAGCGTCGTCACGCCGGGCAACCCGCTGACGCTCACCGCCGACGGCGCCGCCCCTGGCCAGGCGATCACGTTCTACACGGGCTCGGGGCGGGGGACGTCGCCGGTGCCCGGCTGCGCCTCCGCCTCGCTGCCGTTCACGCCGCGCTACACGCTCGGGCACGGAACGGCCGACAGCGCGGGGCACGTGTCCGTGCGCATCACCTCGCCGTCGTACCTCGCGTACAAGGTCTTCAAGTTCGTCGCGGTGGACGACGCCGCCTGCGACCTCTCGCCCGCGTGGCGTCAGCGCTTCTAGGCGTCGCTCACAGCCGCGACAGGCCGACGCGTCGACGCGCCTGCAGGCAGGCGTCGGCGCCCACCTCAAAGTCGCGGCACGCGTGCGGACGGATGGCGTAGATCGCGCAGCGCCAGGGCGGCCCACCGGGGTTCAGGCCCACGCAGCGACCGCCCGGGCGGTCCAGGTAGCGGAACTCACCATCGGCGGAGATCAGGTCGGGCCGGACGAGGTTGACCGCGTCCTCCGGCTCGACCGACACGGCGTGGAAGCCCTCGCGGCAGCACGCGCCGCACGCCGCGCAGTCGCTGTGGTCGAGCTTGCGCTCCCAGCGCACGCACGCGGGCGAGGCCGGCGCGACGGCACGATCGTGGGCGCGGCAGTGGGTCGTCTGCGAGGCGCTCCACGCGCAGGTGTCGCAGGTGCCGCCGCTCGGGTGGGCCGCGACGCCAACCGCGGTCCGGGGTCGGGTGAGGGACCACAGCGAGCCGGGCTCGGCCGCGCCGCGCACCAGGTCCGCCATGTCGGCTGTGGCGCGGAGCGCGTCGAGCAGCGGGCCGGACCACTTGCCGCGCACCGCCTCGGGCCACGCGGCGCGCGCGAGGGGGATGGCGGGGTCGTCGCCGGCGCCGAGCGCGTCGGGCGGCAGCGCGTCCCAGTAGGGGCGCCAGTTCGTCGTCGGCGCGAGCAGGTCCCGCAGGCCGTAGAGGTCGGTGAGCGCGGCCTGCAGGCGGTGGCACGCGTGCTCCTGCACGGCGGCGCGCGCGTCCTCCGTGTTGTCCAGGCCCCAGTCGACCTCGCGGAGCATGCTCGGCCCTTGTACGAGCGCGTGCACGATCTCGTGCAGGATCATCTGCGCCACGCTGTCGTCGGGATCGAAGTCGGACGGCGGGCACAGGGTCAACGTGTCACGGCCATCCCACGACGCGTACACGTCCGGGGCGCGGGCGACCTTCCAGCCCAGGCGCGCGGCGCAGCGCAGCCAGATCGCGTCGAGCGGGTCGCCATACGTGCCAGGGATGGTGCGTGTCATCCGCGGCGCCTATCTCGTGGTGTCACCTGCGCGTAAGTGCAGCATGTCGGACGCATGGGCCATGACATGAGTGTCCGGGACGCAAACCGCGACGGCCCCGACGGTCGGACGGCTCCAGGGTGCCCGGAAGGGACGCTCCTGAGGACCACGCGCGCTGCTCTCCCCTTGTGTGGCGCGCAGGATGGACTCGGGACGCACCCTGGAGCCTTCGACCACCCCTCCGTGAATGCGCGCGCCGGACCGGCCCGTTAGCGGACGACGGGGGCTCGCATGGACGGCGTGGACGCCAAGGCCTCGCTGGGCCCGCACGACGCTCGCTACCGCCTGGACTACCCGCTCGGTGAGGGCGGCATGGCGGTGGTCTGGCGGGGCTACGACTCCGTCAAACAGAAGCTCGTCGCCATCAAGGTGGTGCGGGGCGGGGGACGGGCGACCGCGGTGCGGGTCAAGCGCTTGACCGCCGAGCTCCGCGCGTTGTCCAGGCTGGAGTCCGCGCGGCACCCCAACCTGGTGCAGGTCTACGCGTTCCACGAGTACGAGGATCCAGAGACCAACGAACAACGCGCCTTCATCGTCATGGAGTACGTGGAGGGCGGCAACGTCGAGCAGCAGATGCACGCGTTGGGGCGTCTCCCGCCGCGGCGGGCGGTGCGTTGGGTGGTGCAGGTGCTCTCGGCGTTGGGGGCCGCGCATCGGGTCAACGTCGTCCATCGAGACATCAAGCCGTCGAACATCCTGCTGGACCGCGAGGGCAACGCGGTGCTCGCGGACTTTGGCATCGCCATGTTCTCCGACGAGGTCGATCGCTTCACGCGCACGGGCGTGATGATGGGGTCGGTCGCCTACGCTCCGCCGGAGCAGCGCCTGTCGGCCAAGGACGCGCGGCCGACGTCCGATCTGTACGCGACAGGCGCCGCGCTCTACCAGATGCTGACCGGCGAGCGCCCCGATCACCTCTTCGCCGAGCCGATCGAGCATGCGCGCTGGCAGCTCGTGGACGAGCCGCTGCGGTCGGTGCTCTTCAAGGCGATGAAGAAGGACCCGGACGAGCGCTACCAGACCGCCGATGCCATGGCCGACGCGCTGGAGGCTTGCGTCGCGTCCCTGCCACCGGACGAGGTCGCCGACGCGCTCACCCGGTTTCCTGGGCGCAGCGCCGACAGCCGAGACGGCGCGTTCCCGACGTTCGGACAGACCAAGACGGCAGACGGGCTCCCTGAGTTTGATGACGACGACGGCGCTCGCGCGCTCACCCCGGCTCGGGCGGCTTTGGCGGTGGGCAGCGTGGTTCTCGTCGCGCTCGCCGTGTGGCTCACGAATCCGGTCGGGACGCCGCCGTCGGCGACGGCGCCTGTGGCGGCGGTCGGGTCGGCGACGTTGGCGGCTCCTCCGGTCGCGCCGTCCCCGGGTCCGCCGACCGGGCCGGAGGTGGCAGCCCCGGCCACGTCGGCCGCGCCTGCGTCGCCTGAAGCTGCCTCCGCCGTCTCGCCGGGCGCGCCGCGCGCGAGGACCAAACCCGTCGCCCCAGCCCCCGTCTCGCCCGAGATGGCGCCGATCGCCGGCAAGTGGCGCCGCAACGGTGGGTCGGTTGGGCCCTCGACGTTCGTGGTCGGAGGCGAACCGTCGGCGCTGCGCGGAACGTTCGCCTACAGCCGCGCGAACAGGGTGGTGGGCGAGGGGACGCTCTCCAAGGGCGCCTGGGATCCCGACGCACGGCAGGGCGCGGTTGAATTTGAGTACGCGGAGACGACCGTACGCCTCGACCTCAAGCTCTTGCAGGACGGTACGCTGGCGGTGACGTGTTGCGGAGGTGGCGCTGTGAACATGGGAGACATCCAGTACCGCCGGGCGGAGTGATCCCCCGCGTCAGCATCCGTGGTAGACCAGGGCTGGGGATGGGGGTGTGAGTGAGCGGTGGGATGTGGCTGCACATGGTGCGCAACGGCGTGGAACGCCCGGCGATCGCCGTGCTTGGACGCCCACGAACGCTCGGGCGAGCGCGTGACTGCGATCACGTGATCGCCGATCCGAGCGTGTCCTCCCACCACGCCTCGGTCTGGTTCGAGAACGGCTGCGCTTGGATTCGGGACCTCGGCAGCCGCAACGGCACTTGGATCGACCGAGTACGCGTGTCGGCACCGGCCGTGCTGAACGACGGCGCCCGCGTTCGCCTCGGGTCCACCATCGAGTTCGTGGCCCGCGCGGCCGCGCCGGTTGTGCCGACCCGGCAGGACGCCGTCGCCGTCGAGGACGTGGAGACGATGGTCCGCCACCCGTTCTTCGCGGACCGCTTCTTCCTGGGCGACAGCGACCACGCTGACCTTCGGGTGGCCGACGCGGGCGGCGGCGTCGCCCTCTTCCTCGACCAAGACGGCGACGTCTGGCGGTCCACCGTCGACGACGACGGCCCGCTCGAGCTGGGAGAGGTCTTCACGTGCGGCGGTCGACGCTTCCGCGTGGTGGCGGACGATGGGTCCGTGGGCCTTGGCGCCACGATCGGCGACGCGCGCTTACCGTTCCGGCTCACCCTGACGCTGGACGGCGTGGCGGGCGCCGAAGCGATCATCGACGACCCACAGACCGGCACGCGCCATGTCGTCGACGCCGAGAACCGAGCTGTTCTGCTCTACGCGCTCGCCAAGCGCGCGGTGGACGCGCGCAGCACGGGCAACGACGATGACGCGTGGTGCTCCGACGAGGACATCACGCGGGACGTCTGGGGACGGCGCTCGTCGACGGACGCGAACAGCCTGCACGTGCTGGTGCACCGGCTGCGCAAAGAGCTGAAAGAGGCCGGTTTCGACCCCTGGTTCATCGAGAAGCGTCGCAAGGCCATTCGACTCGCCCTCCCCGACATCGTGATCAAGTGAGTCGGTCATGCTGACCGTATTGTGGGTCGCGACGGCGTTGGCGGGCTCCTCCCCGCTGGTGGAGGGGCACGTCGTCGCGCTCTCCACCTTCTCCGACGAGCAAGGCGCGCCCGGCGTCGGCGGTGGCGCGGCGTTCGGCGTGAACGCCTTTGGCCCGCTGTGGATGGAGGCGGTGCTGGAGGGCGCGTGGACGCCCGCGAGCGGTCCCCGTGTGGCGATGTGGCCGCGGCTGCGCGTGTTCGCCACGCCGAGGGACGAGTCGACTCGCGCGGCGCTCTCCTTCGCGGCCGGCGCCGGCATCCAGGCGCTGCCCACGCCTGCGCGCGGGCAGTTCGAGCTGTCCTCTGCGCTTGACGTTCGCGTCGCCCACAACGTGGCGCTCCGGTTCGAGGGCGGCTGGCTGCCGACGACCACCACGCTCGGCGCGACGCGCTTCGCCCTGGGCGTCGTGTGGACACGTCGGCGGGACTCTGCCCCCGTCGTGGAGGAGAAGTCCGTCCAGCCGTGGCTGCCGTTCCCGGAGTGCCGGTTCGTCGGTCCCGCGGAGGCGCGGGCCTACTTTGGGGACGACGTGGCCGAGACACGCGCGCCCGATGGCGCTGCCCCCGCCGCGATCGTCGCGCCGGGCGGCAAGCAAGACACGCCGCCGCCCCCGCCCGAAGGCGCCGTCTGGATCACGCCGGGGTCCGGGCAGATCACCTCCGACGAGCTGCGCTTCGCGGGCCACACGGTCTGGGCGCGGCGCCTGCCGCCCGCCTACTCGGTCGTGTTCGCGCTGGCCGATGCGTCCCTGTCCGACGCCGAGGCCGCGCAGATCGCCGCGCTCGCGAGCGCGCCTGGGGTCGTCTGGCGCGTGCACGGCTCGTACTCGACCGAGGGCGACCTGGACCTGAACCGATCCTTGGGGCTCGCGCGCGCCAACGCCGTGCGCGACGTGCTGATCCACGCGGGCTTGCCCGCCAGCCGCATCCTGTCGACCGACGTGGTTGAGCCCGACCCAGGCGCCTCGCTGGAGGCGCAGCGCAGCGCCACCGTCGTCGCTGAGCTTCCGCCCGAGGTGTCGCCATGATCGCCTTGTGGCTGGCTCTGTCGGTCGCGCACGCCTCGGGCACGCACGTGGTGTTGGCCGGGGAGACCGCGGAGTCGATCGCGCGCATGGTCGGCGATCCCAAGCTCGCCGACGCGATCCGCGCCGAGAACGACATCGCGCCGGGCGCGCAGCCGGTGGTGGGCGCCGTGCTCCGACTGCCGGAGTCCGTGCCCGGGTCCGGCTGCGAGCCCTCGCGCGTGCTGGACCACAACGGCCCGCTCTTCCTGCGCACCACGCGCCGCGAAGCGGTGACCGTGACCCACGCCGAAGGCACGCTCAGCCAGGAGTCTCGGGACGTCATCGTTCGCGCTCCGGTTGAGGACCACACGGTGCTGAACCTCGCGGACGAGATCTGCACGGGCGCGGCGGGCGTCGACGGCGACTCCGTGGACGGCTTTGCGCGGGTGGAGCTCTCCGTGCCGCCGGACGCCGGCGCGCGCGACGTGATCACGCTCCTTCCCGGTACCTGCGTGATCATCACCGCGGTGGACCGGGTTCGGGACGCGCGCAGCTCGCTCGTCGACCTGACCCAGGGCGCGATCGTCGTCGAGCACCAGCCCGTCCCCGGCGACGTGATCGTGCGCACCGGCGGCACCGATCCCGCGGGCAGCGCGGTCACCGTCGGGCACCGCGGTGGCTTTCGCGTCGCGGTCGAGCCGACGTCCGCCCGCACTGAGGCGATCGGCGCCGAGGTCAGCACCACCGCCCAGGGCCACGAGGTCGTGCTCCCCGAGGGCTACGGAGGACGCACCACCTTCGGTGAGGCGCCCAGCGACCCGCACCCGCTCCCGACCACGCCCAAGCTCCTCTCGCCTGCAGACCGCGCGCCGCTCCTGGTGCCGGACTTCCGCGCGCAGCCGGCGCTGCGGGCGGGCAGCTACATCCTGCGCATCGGGCTGGCCGAGACGCCACAGCTTCCGGTGTTCGCGACTGAGCTGCTCACGCCATCCTTCGCGCCGCTCTACCCGGACGAGACGCTCGTCCTGCCGTCCGGTCGAGGCGCGTGGACCTGGCAGATGTCGGCGGTTGATGCGCTCGGGTTCGAGGGCAAGCCGTCGCCCGGACGCACCTTCTTCGCGCCGGTGGTGACGCCATGATCGCGTGGGTGCTCGCGTTGGCGGTGGCGTTCGCGCAGGACGCGGCGCCCGCGGTCTCGTCGGATGGCCTCGTTCCGGCGGTGTTCTCGGAGCGCGGCGTCGTCACCTCGGACACCAACACCCAGCGGCTTGGCGTGGCGACCGTGCACGTCGGCTGGGCGCACGCGCCGTTCGTGCTCAAGGATGAACACGACAAGGCCGCGGTCATCCGCGAGGATGGCGTGGTGTCGGTGTCGGGCGGCGTGGGCTTGGGTCCGCTGCGCCTCGGCGCGACCTTCGCCGGCTACCTGGCCACCAGCGATCGGTTCCAGGGCGTGCGGACCGCGCCGGGCGACCTCGGCGTCGACCTGCAATTCGTGCCGTTCTCCGCGTCATCCAAGCGGCCGGGCTTTGGCCTGTTGGTCCACGCCAGCGCGCCGCTTGGCGGGCACCGGCTCGGCCTCGGCTGGGACGGCGCCGCCTGGGAGGCGCGCGCGTTGATGGACGGCGTCGCGGGCCCCGTCTGGATCGGCGCGGAGGCCGGCGTGCGAGACGCTCCGGCCGTCCAGGTGGGCGACGTCGCGCTCGACACCTCCTTCGTGTGGCGTCAGGCGACGGGCGTCCGCTTCACCCGGCACGGCGGCATGACCCTCGAATGGCAGGGGGCGGTGGCGCTGCTGCACGCCGTCCGGCCCGAGACCACCCCCGCCGAGGCCATCCTGTCGGGCTGGATCGACGCGGATCAAGGCCTCTCGGTTCGCGTGGGCGCCAGCGCGGGCCTGACCCCAGGCTGGACCGCGCCGTCCGTGCGCGCCTTCGCCGAGATCCACGGAGAGTTTGCGCGCAAGGTGCGCTCCCCGAAGTGACCGCAAGGCGATGCGGGTCGGCGGATCCGGGGTTCAGTCGGCGCTGGTCTCAGCTCCCATCGTTCCAGTGCCATCGGTGGTTTTTCGGGCTCACGCCATGACCACTGCGAACTTTCGCCGCGGCCCCGGTCAGCGCACGACCTGGAAGGTGTAGGTGCGGGGCGTCGGGCCCCGCACCGTGACGTGTACGCCCCCGACGTCTCCCTCGACCGCGTCGGCGCCCGTCGTCGTGAGCGTGGTCTCACCGCTCGCGGTGGCCGTGCCGGTCACCGTGTAGCTGGTGCCGTCGGCCTCCACGAAGCTAGGCGCGCCGCCACCGACCAGCAGCACGCGGCGTGACACGTCCGCGTCGGCGAAGTCGGTGACACCCTCGACCGTCGCCTCACCGAGCGTGTCCGGGATCACCTCAAACAGAGGCACGGTCGATCCCGCCGCCACAAACACCGGGATCTGGTCGACGGGCGCGTCGAACACGCCGCTGGAGACCGGGCTGAGCGTCCACCAGTCGTACCAGTCGACGCCAGCGGGCAGATCGACCTGACGCGAGGTGGCGCCCTTTTCCAGGACCGGGGCGACGAGCAGCGCGCGGCCGAGCATCCAGGCGTCCACGCGGTCCCATGGCTCGCCTTCGAACACGAACGAGATCGGCAGGACGATGGGCGTGCCGACGTCGCTCGCCTGCTTGGCGAGCGCGTAGCGGTAGGGCCACGTACGAGCGTTCTCGCGGGCGTAGGTGGTCCACAGCGCAAGCGTCTCCGGCGTGGAGTCGAACTGCGCGTTGTCGGTGTCGAAGCTGCCGTGGTGGGTGCGCATGATCGGCGAGAACGCGCCCAGCTCGGTCCAACGGGCCTGCAGCTCGGCGTCGCGCGGATCGTTCCCGACGCTCTGGTACCCGGCGATGTCGTGGGTGGTCACCGGGACACCGGACGCGGAGAGTCCCAAGGCGAGCGGGAGAATGCTTGGGAGTCCGTCGTCCGTGTCGAAGCTGGTCCGCTGGTCGCCCAGCCAGGTGACGGGGCACGCGGGCGCGGCGCGAAGCCAGCCGGATCGGCAGAAGTAGACCGCGTCGCGGCCGCCCAGGACCTCCTGATTCAGCGACTGCCACGCGCGCGGGTAGTCGTTGTGCACGTCCAGGCCCACGCTGCCGTCCACCATCCGCGCGTCGGTGGGTAGCCACTCGCCATAGTCCGCCATCCAGCCGTCAAAGCCCGCGTCCCGCGCGACCTCCATCTTCTGCCGTGCCCAGGCGCGCCCCGCGTCCGTGAACACGTCGATCATCGCGGTCGGCTTGAAGGTGACGCCGGTGAACACGTCGTCCCCGTCCGCGCCCTGGATCAGCGCGCCCGCCGCGCTGGAGTCCTCGCCGCTCCGGGCGGTCATGCCGACGAAGGGCGCGAAGTACGCGAACCACTTGAAGCCAGCGGCCTGCAGCGCGGCGTCCTGGCCTGCCACGTCCGGGTAGAGCGTGGTGTCGATGTCCCACTCTTCGGAGAGGCGGTAGCCGGTGCCGGTCTGGTTGGCGCCCTTCCAGTCCTCGGTCCAGATGGCCGACGAGGGCGCCCCTGCCTCACGCAGCGTGGCCGCCACGGTGTTGACGCGATCGGGGCCCCTCACGGCGTCGTTCCAGGGGCCGTAGGCCCACCCCGGCGCGAGCGGGGGTCTCCCCGTGAGGTTCGTGAGCTTCTCCACCACGGCCAATGGCGTCTTGCCCTGGAGCAGGGTGAACTCGACGTGGTCGGACCAGGCGGTCGTCGACCAGCGGGTCGGGTCCGACTTGCAGAGGTCGACCTCGACGCGGGCCAGCGTGTCGATCAGGAGCCCCGACGGCTGCTGCGGTCGGAGCAGGAAGGGTACCGGGTAGGACGACCCGTGGCGGGTGCCCTTGAGGAACCAGTCGTCGCCGGGCACGTCGGTGTCGTAGTGACCGATGCCGGGCTCGCTGACCCAGAGCGGGAAGGCCTCGCCGACGTGGTTCACGTCGAGCGCCATGCTGCCTAGGCCAAGGAAGGCCTCGTCCTTGTCGCAGGCGGCCGACAGGCGCACCAGCGGCGCGATGGCGTCCGTGCGGGCACTCTTGTCGATCGCGGAATTGTCGGTGGTCACGCTGGCCACCAGATCACCGTCGACCACCTTGAGGGTCAGGCTGCCGACCGCGCCGTCCGGGTCAAGCAGGGGCCAGCTGGGGTTGGCGTCGTCGCCGCCACGTTCGCCCAAGGTGAGGTCTGAGATCGCCTGCTGGACGCCGTCGAAGCGGAACGCGCCGACGTTCATCTCGATGGTCTGTGTGGTGGCGCCCCAGGCGATGCGCACGCGCTCCAGGTGGGCGCCGTCCTCACCGACCACCGTGAGCGACGCGTCGTCGTCTTGGGTGACGGTGAAGCCGCCGAGCACAAGCTCCGTGGGCTCGGTCGTGGTGTCACAGGCGGCGAGCAAGACGAGCAGGGGAAGGGTGCGGCGCATGGGCCCTCCGAGATCAGGCGTCCTGGTCGTACCGCGTTTCACGTCTGCGAAGCACGGCGACGGCCTCCACCTGAACCAGGGCGCCCTCGGCGCTGTTGGAGATCTCCGCGGCGTTCGCCTCGTCCGTGTCGATGTGCATCTCCAGCCTGGAGGCCTCGGACACGCGGATCGTCACGTCGCCAAAGATCAGGCTTCGCGGGCCGGAGGACACCTCCACCTCCACCATGTCCTTGTGCTTCACGCCGTACGCGGCGGCGTCCGTGGGGGTCATGTGGATGTGGCGAGCGGCGCAGATCACGCCCTCCGGGATGGTGAGCGAGCCTGCGGGCCCTCGGAGCGTCACGCCTGGGCTGTTTGCGACGTCGCCGGAGATGCGAACGGGCGCGTCCAGGCCGAGGAAGAACTCGTCGGTGCGGCTGACCTCGACCTGACAGGCCGAGCGCTCTGGCCCCAGCACCCGGACCCCTTCGATCGTCCGCTTCGGCCCCACGATGTCGAGCACCTCGCCGCTGGCGTACTGCCCCGGCTGGGAGAGCGGCTTGAGCGGCGTGAGCGTGTGATCTAGGCCGAAAAGAACGTCGATCGCGGCACGCGTGAGGTGGATGTGGCGCGCGCTCACGGCGATGGGGATGGCGCCGGGCGTGCCGACGGAGTCGGCGCCGACCATCAGCGCTGCCGTGTCGCGGGCGATCGCGCGGGCCTCGTCGGTGTGGACCACCAGCAGCTGCACGCGGCTCGCGGGGTCGTGGATCGCGAACACGGGCTGCAGCTGGGAGACGCGCGCGTCGCGGTTGGCGTCGTCGTCGAGGACGGCGCCCAGGAAGCCAAGGCGCTGCAGCGCCCGCTGACGGACCAGCGCGCTGTGCTCGCCAATGCCGGCGGTGAACGCGATCACGTCGACGCCGCCCATCAGCGCTGCGTAAGCGCCGATGTACTTGCGGAGCCGGTGGCAGAACACGTGGATCGCCAGGCGCGCGGACTCGTCTCCCGCCGACGCCCGCTCCTCCAGGTCACGGAAATCGCCGCTTCCCCCGGCCAAGCCCGCGAGGCCGCCGCGCTTGTTCACGAGGTCGTCGAGCCCATCGAGGTCCAAGCCCTCGGCGCGCGCCACCGCGATCAACGCGCCCGGGTCGATGTCCCCGGTGCGGGTTCGCATCACCAGCCCCTCGGCGGGCGTCATCCCGGACGAGATCTCGACGCTTCGGCCGTTCTCCACGGCGCACACGCTGCATCCGCTCCCCAAGTGGATCGTGAGGATCCGCAGCTCACGAATCTCGGCTTTGAGGTGTCGGGCAACCTCGGCCGCGACCCAGCCGTGGCTCGTGCCATGAAAGCCGTAGCGTCGTACGCCGTGCGCTTCGGCGAGCTCACGCGGCAGCGCGTAGGCGCGCGCCCGCGCGGGCAGGGTAGCGTGGAAGGCGGTGTCGAAGACCGCGACGTGCGTCACCGACGGGAACTCCGTCCGGGCCGCCCGAACCAGGGCCAACGCCGCCGGGTTGTGGAGCGGCGCGAGCGGGATCAGCGCCTCGATCGCACCCTCCACTGAGTCGTCGATGCGGGTGGGCGCGGTGAAGCGCGACCCGCCATGGACCACGCGGTGCCCCACGGCGTCGATCGCGCCGCTGCGGAGGAGGTGGGGGAGCGCGGCGTGCAGCGCCTCGGTCATCGAGCCCACTTGCTGGTGTAAGGGCTCAGCGCCGTCCACGGTGAGCATGGAGTGCTCGCCGATCCGGTCGATCTCCACGGAGCTGTCTCGAATGCCCGTCGCCGGGTCGAGGACGTCCGCCTTGAGGCTGCTACTTCCGGCGTTGAGGACAAGGACGCGCATGGGCTCTCCGACCGTCGGACCTATCTCGCCCGAGGGCGACCCCGGTAGACCGAGTCGAGATCAGCGAGGCTTGACCGCGACGGCCGTCCAGATGCGGTTCAGCGGCCGCCAGACCGGGTGCGCGCGACACGCTTCCTCCACATCGAGGAGCGCCTCCAACGGCGGCACGAAGCCCGCGACCTGCTCCAGCGGCCCGTCGAGGACGTAGTGGGTGGGGACCATGAGCTCCACCTTGAGGCCTGCGCGCTCCAGCAACTCCGTGAGCGGGCCGTCCTCCCAGGTGTGCACCCAGCCCTCGCCGGGCAGGTCGATGATGCCGTCGCCGACCAGCGCGTGCGCGATTGAGCCGGGCGCCGCGTCCTGGGCGAGCGCCCATCCCCAGCGGCCCTCCATCGACAGCAGCAGGGCTCCGCCAGGCTTGAGTCGTGCCACGATCTCGGCGAGCGCCCGCTCGACCTCCGGCACGTAGCAGAGCACCTCGCAGGCGATCACGGTGTCGACTTGTACGGCGGGGAGCGCGTGGACGCTCGACCAGTGCAGGTCCACCTTGCCCGGCATGCCCATCACGTGCTGGGCGGCGCGCCGAAGGCTCCGGAGGTCCGCGTCCACCCCGTAGACCGTGGCCCCGCGCGCGACGAGGGGCACCAAGAACCGACCGACGCCGCAACCCACGTCGAGCACGGTCTTGGCGCGGTCGAGCCAAGGCTTCCAGTGCCACGTGTACAGCTCGCGCTCGACCGCCTTCAGGTCGTAGACGGGGCAGGCTCGGTCGAGCACGTCCATCCACTCGGCCTCGTTGTTCCAGGCGTCCTTCGCGGCGTCCAGGTACGCGTGGTCGGCGCCGCCCTTGCCTAGGACCCAGGGGTCGTCGGCGGGAAGGTCGAACGCGAGGCCGTCAAGCTTCGTCAGCGCGCGCGCCGAAAAGGGGGCGTCACCCGGTAGGGCGATAGGTGTACCGTCTGGGTGCCGTGCATTTGCGAGTCCCATCTCGTGCTCCGTGGGCTCGCGTTGGCTAACCGTTGCGGAAGTTCTGGCGATGAGGGACCATGACTGTTGCGATTGTGGCCGTGGGTCACGTTGGGATCCGCGTGCATGATCTGGATCGGGCGCTGGCCTTTTACGGTCAGCTCGGCTTCACCCAGGTCTGGTGGGGGGAGGAGGACCGCGTGTCGGTCCTGCGCCACCCCGCGGGCATGGAGATCAACCTCATCGTCAACGCCGTCGCCGATGGTCCCAACGTCCTGATGGACGTGCCGAAGAAGGTCGCGGGCATCACCCACGTCGCATGGTCCGTGCAGTCGGTGGACGCCGCCGCCGCCGCGCTGCTCGTATCGGGGCACGTCATCACGGAGGGCCCGGTCACCCACGGGAACGGTTCGCGCAGCGTGTTTGTGCGAGACCCGGACCACAACGTCGTCGAGTTCTGCCAGCCTGCGCCGTCCTAGCGCGTCGGCCGCTTATGTCAGTCGCGCGTTCGCCGAGCCGTTCAGGTAGAACCAGCGGATCCGCGCCCCGATGAAGACCGTCTGCACGACGCCCGATTCGTAGGTGGCGCCGGGGAGGGTCGCGACCATCTCTCCGAGCTCGCGGCGCGTGTAGCAGCGAAGGCAGGACACGACGCCCTCCCAGATCAGCAGCACAGGCACGACCGGGACCAGCCACCACAGCAGCGCGGACCCCACGTCGAACCGCTGCAGGAAGGGCATCAGGAGCCACGCCATCATGGCGACCGCCACGGACGCGACCATGGCGAACGGATCGCGGTTCAGCGCCTCCAGGACGAGCAGCGGCTCGCCCTTGGCGTGCGCGTCGGCGAGGACCGCCCGGGCGAGGTCTGGCGGCATGTGGTGGAAGGAATTGCACAGCACACGGAGCCCGTGGAGGTCACTGGGCACGGCGGAGGCGTCGACCGAGCGTGGGTCGTATCGAAGGCCCGGCTGGGCCGCGATCGCCTCCGGGTTCGGGTAGAGGTCCGTCAGCACCAATTCGTCGAGCGAGCCCGCGGCGACGAGCTTGGGGAACAGGCGCACGATCGGACCGCCTGAGCCCGTGCCGAGGTCCACGATCGAGCGGCGGCCCGAGGCGTTCAGCAACTGGACGATCAGCGGCACCGCCCAGTTGAACAGGCCGGTGAACGCCTCGACGTCCCGCAGGCAGTCCGTCATCCGCCGTCGCATGGACGCCGGGAACGACTCAAGGTCCATGAACTCGAACAGATGGAGGCGCGGAAACATCGCGGCATGTGTCCCGGGAGCGCAGCGGCCGCAACGTCGGCACGTGAAAGCTCGTGGCGTGTGCGTCTTGGCCGGTGCGTGGGGCTCTGGCGCGCTATGGTCGCGCGCGCGTCGAGGGGTGGGTCCCCAAGGCGTCACCCTAGCCTGCAACCAGGAAGTTCCCCTTGTCCACCCTCGTGACCGGCGCCGGCGGCCATCTCGGCGCCACCCTCGTTCGTACGCTCATCGCCCAGGGTCGCTCCGTCAAGGCGCTCGATCTCGACCCGGGCATCGCGCTGGCGGGCCTCGATGTCGAGGTCCTGCGCGGCGACATCCGCGACGCGGACTTCCTCCGGTCGGCCTTCCAGCCCGGCGACACGCTCTTTCACCTCGCCTCGGTGATCTCCACGTCGGGCGACAAGGGCGGCCTCGTGCAGTCCGTGAACGTCGACGGCGCGCGGAACATCGCCAAGGTCGCGCGCGAGGTCGGCCTCAAGCGCTTGATCCACACCAGCTCGATCCACGCCTACGACATCGACACGCACGGCGCGCCGATCACGGAGCAGACGCGCCTGGCGATCGGCCACAGCTCGAGCGCGTACAACGTCTCCAAGGCCCAGGGCCAGCTCGCCGTATTCGAAGAGGGCGCCAAGGGCTTGGATGTGGTGGTGGTCAATCCCTGCGGTGTGATCGGTCCGTACGACTACAAGGCGTCGCGGATGGGCAAGTTCTTCCGCGCGATCGCGCGCGGCAACTCGGGTCCGGTGGGGCCGTCCGGCTTCAACTGGGTCGACGTGCGCGACGTCGTCCAGGGGCTGCTGCTCGCTGAGACGAAGGGTCGCCCCGGCGAGGCGTACATCCTGGCGGGCCACTGGAACTCGAACCTGGCGCTCGGGAACATCGCGGCCGGCATCGTCGGCAAGCCGATCCCCGCAAAGCCGATCCCGATGTGGACGCTGCGGGCGCTGCACGCGCTCGGTCCGGTCCTCACGATGCTCGGCAAGCGGCCGCCCGTGACCCGCGAGGCGCTCGACGCGCTGCTCGCGAACCCGAACATGTCGCACGCCAAGGCCACGGCCGAGCTGGGCTACAACCCGCGACCGGTCGAGGACACGATCCGCGCCATCTTCAATTGGCTCGCGGACGAGGACATCCTGGCCAAGGAGTCGGTGGAGCACAAGGCGCGCAAGGCCGCGAAGGCCGGCAAGTAGGGGCGCCGCTCCGCACGGGCGGAGCGGGCGCCGACTTGGATCAGGTGCCGCTGACGGTGACGGTGTCGCAGGCGGTGAACTCGGTGATCACCGTGCCGTGATCGACGCCGCCGGTGGCACCTGGGATGCCGAGCCCGGCGATCGACGAGTCGTACGACCAGTCCACGCTGACCGTGCCCGACGCCGCGCAGCCCGCGTCGTCGAAGGTGAGCGCGTCGTAGACCGCGCTGACCGTGTAGCCGATGGCAAAGCCGGCCGCGCCGATGGAGTAGTCGACGTCGTAGGTGCCGTCGATGGACACGGGCGCGGTGCCGATGTTCAGGTCGACGTCGTAGGTGAATTCGTAGCCGGTCTCGCCCCAGGTCGTGCTGACGACGAGGTGGCTGCCGTCCCACTCGACCACATCGCCTGCCGCGCGCGCGAGCGCGGCCGGGTCGGCCTGCTCGGCGTCCGTGCCGTTGGTGGTGGCGTAGGACTGATGCGCGCTGACCAGGCCCGACAAGCTTGAGCCGACGGACGTGACGTTGGTCTGGAGCGTCGCCTCGTCAGCGTCCGACGGCGTGCTCGCCATGGTGCCAGACGATGAGCCCACGGACTTCGCCGCCGACTCGACCGCGGGATCGTGGATCTCCTTGGTGCCCTTACAGGCGCCGAGGGTTGTGGCCGTGAGGAACGTGAGGGTCGTGAGAAGGACGCGGTTCATTGAGGTGACTCCTGGTGAGGTGGCGAGCTGCCGAGAGACCCGTAGAGTCCCCGCGGCGTCTCCAGACGGGCGAAGACCATGCAACTTACACGGTCGAACACAAAGAACGGCGCGCCCCCCATGGACGACCGGACACCCGCTCCTTTGCACACCGGGTGCCAACCTGCCAGCCTGGACGGCCGGTCGGGGTGACACCGATCGTCGCGACCGGGTGCAAGTCCGTGCGCGGCCTACCGGCGGAGCTACGGTGCGGATGTGAGGGGATCATGCGTTCTGCCCAGCTCGTGCTGCTGCTGTGCTTGTCTTGGTCGAGCGTGTCGTTTGGCGGAGAGGCGCCGCCGGCGGAGCTGAGCGCCGCATCCGTGCCAGGCCCCATCGCCTCGCCGGACGCGGTGACGCCGGCCGAGTCGGCAGCGCCGGATGCCTCGCTGGCGGTCCCGGTCACATTGGTCGTAGGCGCCGCATCGACGCAGACCTCGGAACCCCCGGAGGACCCGCGGGGGGCTTTGGCGTCGACCCGCGCGCTGTCCTACCTGGAGTGGACCGCGCGGCCACACGACCCTACGGAGGCGCTCCCAACCGTGATCGTGCTGCACGGCTGGGGGGGGACGCCAGAACGGATCCTGCCGATCGCTCAGTTCGAGGACCTGGACGTGCGGGTGATCGCGCCGCAGGCGCCGCTGCGATCGGGCCGCGGCTACACCTGGATCGCGCACCTTCGTGAGGACGGCACGCCGCAGAGCGCCACCGCCGAGGCGGACGCGTCCATGGCCGACCTCGTGGCGCTCGTCGAGAGGCTGCGCCTCGAGCGTCCGATGTCTGGAAAGCCGGTCTTGGTGGGCTTCAGCCTGGGCGGCGCGATGGCCTACGGACTCTCCGTCTACCACCCCGAGCTGTTCGAAGAGGTCCTCATCCTGTCGGGCCCGATGCCGCCGCGGATCATCCCGGAGCGCGCGAACGCGGCGCAGGCGGCGCTCCCGGTGCGGGCCGCGCACATCCAGCGCGATCCGATCGTTGCGTCCGCGCCGAGCAAGGCGACCATCCTCAAGATGGCCGAGGCGGGCTTTGACGCCACCTTCGAGGCCTTCCCTGGAAGTCAGCACCGCGTCTCGGACGCGGAGCGCGCGTGGCTGCACGACGCGATCCTACAGCGGTGGAACAAGGAGCTTTCGCCCTGAATCCTACGCCAGCAGCCGCTGGACCTCGGCCGGCGTGAGCGGACGCCACTGCCCCGGCGTGAGGCCCAACTCAAGAAGCGTGAGTCCGCCCATCGCGACGCGGATCAGGCGCAGGGTTGGCGACCCGACCGTCGCGGTCATCCGGCGCACCTGACGGTTCTTCCCCTCCGTGAGCGTGAGCTCCAGCCAGGTGGTGGGGATGCTCTTGCGGTAGCGGATCGGCGGGCTTCTTGGCGGGTGTTCGGGCTCGCTCTCCAGACGGGTCGCCAGGCACGGCCGCGTGCGAAAGTCTTTGAGATCCAGCCCACCTCGGCGCAAGGCGAGCAGCGCGCTGTCTTCGACCAGCCCCTCCACCTGTGCGTGGTAGGTCCGCGGGTGCGCTCGCTTGGGGTTGAGCAAGAGGTCGGTCCAGCGGGCCTCGTCGCTCAGCAGCAGCAGACCCTCGGAGTCGCGGTCCAGGCGGCCGATCGGGTAGACGCCTGGCGCAAAGCCGAACTCCGCGAGTGTGTGGTGCGTAGGCACGTCCTTCGTGAATTGGCTGAGCACGTCGAACGGCTTGTAGAACGCGATCAGCATGGTCAGCGAAGAGCCTTGCGCAGCACGACAAACTCCAGGTCGTCGCGCTTGGGCCTACCAAACCGCGGCTCGCCGTAGGGGAAGGGGCGACGCTCGTCGGTGACGCGCCAGCCGCGGCGCTCGTAGTACGCGATCAGCTCCGTACGCTGCGCGATCACCGTCATCGCGGCCTCGTCCACCCCGAACTCTTCGACGAGCGCGCGCTCGGCAAGGGCGAGCATCTGCGACCCGAGCCCTGACGTCTGCTGGTCCGGTGACACGGAGAGCATGCCGCCGTACCCGCAGCCATGGTCGTCCTTGATCAGCACCGAGCCCACGAGCTTGTCCTCATCCAACGCGAGCAGGAAGCGCGCTTGCGGGTTGGCGAGGTGGTCGCCGACCTCCTGCGCGTCGGTGCGTTGGCCGTCGAGCAGGTCGGCTTCGGTGGTCCATCCGGCGCGGCTCGCGTCGCCACGGAACGAGGCCTCGACCAGCGCGACGATCGCGGGGACGTCGGCCGGTCCGGCGACGCGGAAGGTGAGGGGGCGCGGCTGTGCTTCGCTCACGACGACTCCGACTGGCCGGGTCTCGTGCCCCGGCGACCGCCGATCGGCCACCGCTCCATGTAGCGGCGAGTTGGCGCGGTGGGCACGCGCGGTGCATCGGTGGTCTCACCCGGCGAGCAATCCGGGCTTTTCAAGCGGCTACGGCCCGATCCACCCCGCACTCCGGAGTCTCCCATGAAGCGCGCGCTGCTGCTTCCCTTGATCTTCTTGGCGGCGTGCCCGACCGACGTCGATCCCACGCAGCTTCGCTGGTTCACGACCTGCGGCTCGCCGGCGTGCGGCGGCTACCAAGGGCCGTTCGACGGCGTCCCCGAGTGCACCAGCGAGGTGGAGGGCGACGTCTGCGCGACCGCGGACGCCCGCTGCGACTTGGTGAACGACTGCGACGTGCTGCTGGCCTGCGTGTCCGAGGACCCGACCCAGCAGCCCGGCGGTTGTCCGATCTCGCGGCGCAAGTTCAAGCGCGACATCCACTATCTGGACCCGGCCGAGCGGGACGAAGCGGCCAAGCAGGCGCTCTCGATGGGCCTGTCGACGTGGAGCTACAACTGGGACGCGCCGGACGCGCGGCGCCACCTCGGCTTCATCATCGACGATCAGGAGGGCAGCCGGGCGGTGACGGCCGACGGCGATCACGTGGATCTCTACGGCTACACGAGCCTCACGCTGGCCGCCGTCCAGGCCGATCACGCGCGACTCGAAGCGCAGCAGGCTGAGATCGACGCGCTCAAGGCCGAGCTGCGCGAGCTCCAGGCCACTGTTCGGGCCCGCTAGGCGCGCGTTGGCGGCGGCAGCGCCACACGTGAAGTGCTAACGGTCGAGGGTGGACACCCCCGCCCCCGCATCGTCGCGCTTCGAACGTGTGCTGGCCGCCCTCCTCGGCGCGGCGAGCGTGGGTCTCCTGATCGACCACGTGGCGCGGACCGACTTCCGGTACCACCTGTGGTCGGATCGCGACATGCTGCGCAGCGACGTCTCGTTCTGGGACCTGCCGACCATGGGCGCGGAGCTGTCCTACGGCATCGGCGCGCGCATCCCCGGCGGCGCCATGCACACGCTGTGGTGGGCCGTGCTTCAGCTGCGCGACGATCCCCGCTTCGTATGGAACGTACAATGGGCGCTGCTTGTCGTCGGCGCGGGCTGGCTCGCGCGCGACATGGCGCGGCGACTCGGCGCCTTGCCTGGCGCGATGACGTTCGCGTCGCTGCTGGCCGCGCCTGTGGTGTGGGGCAGCCTTCGCACCCTGTGGAACCCCGGCTGGATCCCCGTCTTCCTCGCGGTGGGCTTCACTGCGTGGCTCAAGGCCGTGCTGGATCGCGACGGCCGAGGCCTGGCGCTGTTCGCGGCGTGTGTCGCGGTCGGCGCGGCCGCCCATATGTCCGTGGCGCTGCTCGCGCTGTGCGCGCTTCCGGCGTGGATCCTGGCTCGGCCCGTGACCAAGCCCAGGCACGTGCTCGCGGCGCTCGGGGTGGTGGTCGCGACCTACACGCCGTACCTGATCTCCGATGCGCGAAACGGCTGGTGGAACCTCCGCGCGATGGGCGCCCAGCAGCAGGTGGATGGGCTGATCCCGACCCAGCTGGCCGACGACGTGTGGACCGAGCTGTCAGGCATCTTGGCGCAGCTCTCGGGTTGGTCAGGCGTGAGCCCAGAGTCGGTCGGGCTCACGATGTGGGGGACGGTCCTCGCGGCCGTCGGCGCGGCGGGCGCGCTGGCGTGGGTCCGGCGTGCGCACTCGGATGGCCGGTTGCTGCGCGCGAGCGGATCTGTCGTGGCGCTGTTTGTCGCGTCCTACGCCGGCTCGTCGATCAACGCGGGCATGCTGGTGAACAGTCGCTACCTGTTGGCTGTCGCACCGGCCGTGGCGTTGCTGGCGGGCGCGTTCTTGCGCGCGGCGACCCAGGCGGCGCCGCGCATGGCGTGGCTGAGCGGCGGCCTGATCGCCGCTTGGCCGTTGACCGTGATGCTCTGCCAGCGCGACGCCGCCATCCGCGAGCTCCGCGCGCCGGAGGTCTTTGACTACGGGCACCTGCTGGACTGGACTTCGGCGGTGCAGCAGGCGACCGGCTGGTCGCTGCAGGACGTGTCAGGCCGCACCCTTGCCGTGCGCTACCGCGGCACCCACTTCGAGCGGCAGGTCTCGGTGCCGGTCGCGTGGCTGTTGGCACATCAGGGGCAGGCCTTCCCCGGATCGCTCGCGCCGCCCTGCGCGCTCGTCGTGGAGCATGAAGAGGACTCGCCTTCGTCGGAGTGGGCGACGCCTGCGGCGATGGCGGGGGCGCTGGTCGTGGATCAGGTGACGAGCGTGGACCGCGTGGTGGAGCTGGCGCCGCGCTCCGCGTTGGTGCTCTACGCGACGGCCTCGGGTCGCTGCCCGACCTCGTTTGACCAACGCTACGTCCTGACGCCTGAGGAGCAGCTCACCTGGCCAGAGGAGGGTGCGCCGCAGGAGGATCAGGCAGCGCGACTGCCCGACGTGGGCGGGGACTCCCGTTGGCGGGTGACCCTCCAGGCAGGCGGCGGTCAGGTCCCGATGTGGGTCCGTGGCCTGGTGCTCTGGCACCCGCACGACGGCGTGGTCGACGTGTCGTTCCACAGCAACCAGCTGCGCGGCCAAGGCTGGAACTACGGGTTCTTCGGTAACGCCGCTGTCAGGGGCGTTCGTGTGGTGGGTCATGACGCGGTCGGCGCTGAGGTCGCGTCGATCGTGCTGGCGACCGGAATCGTCGGCGGTGACGGCGCGCTCACGCCGATCTCGGCGACGGGTGCGTGGCCCACCGGGATCACGCCAGAGCTGGAGGTCGGCGTCGATCCAGCCATCCTGCCCTGGCGAAACAGCCCGGCGCCGTCCGCGCCGAAGACGCTCGTGATCCCGCTGCGCTGACCCGACCGGGTGCGTTACCGTGAAGCCTTTGGAGGACCTTGATGGAACGTCTGACCAGCCGCCTGCAAGACGCGTGGATTGACGGGGCTTCGCCGCACGCGTTGCTCGTGGACGCAGTCTCGGGTCAGGCCGTCGCCGAGGCCAGCTCGAATGGCTTGGATCTGGGCGCGGCGCTCGCGTTCGCCCGAACGGTGGGCGGGCCCTCCTTGCGGGCGCTCACGTTCGCCCAGCGCGGAGCGCTGCTGAAGTCTCTGAGCGGCGTGCTGCACACGCACCGCGACGAGCTGGTCGACCTGTCCCGGGCCAACTACGGATCGACGCGCGGCGACGCGAAGTTCGACGTGGACGGCGCCAGCGCGACGCTGGCCTACTACGCCTCGGTCGGCGCCAAGCTCGGCGATCGCGCGGTGCTGCTGGACGGCGACGCTGAGGCGATCGGTCGCTCGGCCCGGTTTGTGGGCCAGCACGTGCTGGTTCCGCGTCAGGGCGTGGCGCTCCACATCAATGCGTTCAACTTCCCCGCGTGGGGCATGGCCGAGAAGCTCGCGGTCAGCTTGCTGGCCGGTGTCCCGGCGCTGGTGAAGCCGGCGACCGCCACCGCGCTCGTCACCTGGCGCGTGGTGCAGCTGTGGGACGAGGCCGGTCTGCTCCCCGCGGGCGCGGTCAGCCTGCTCTGCGGCAGCGCGGGCGACCTGCTCGATCATCTGGCACCGCAGGACGTCATCGCCTTCACGGGTTCGAGCGACACGGGCCGGACGATTCGGTCGCACGCGAAGGTGATCGCGCTCGGCATCCCCGTGAACGTCGAGGCCGACTCGCTGAACGCGTCGGTGCTTGGGCCGGACGTCGAGCCGGGCGAGCCGACCTTCGAGATGTTCGTCAGCGACATGGTCCGCGATCTGACCCAGAAGGCGGGCCAGAAGTGTACCGCGATCCGGCGCGTGTTCGTCCCGACCGATCTGCTGGAGTCGGTGCGCGAGGCGCTGTCGGACCACTTCGAGCGCGTGGTCGTGGGTGACCCGGACGCCCGCGAGACGTCGGTGGGGCCGGTGTCGACAGCGGCCCAGCTCCGCGACGTGAACCGAGGCGTGGACACGCTGGCCTCGCACTTCGACGAGCTGATCGCCGCCAAGGGCGACCTCCCGGAGGCGGGCTTCTTCGTGCGGCCCCGCGTGTTCGTGACGGACCAAGGCGCGGACGCTCCGTTCGTGCACGAGCACGAGGTGTTTGGCCCGGTGGCCACCGTGCTGACCTGGGACGGCGACGCCGACGCGGCGGTGGCGATGGTCGCCAAGGGCGGCGGTGGCCTGGTCGCCAGCGTCTACAGCGACGACGAGTCCTGGGCGGGGCGGGTGGTCCTCGGCCTCGCACCCTGGCACGGCCGGATCCACTGGGGATCGAAGAAGGTGGCCGATCAGAGCCCCGGGCCAGGTACGGTGCTCCCCAACCTGGTGCACGGTGGGCCCGGCAAGGCAGGAGGTGGCGAGGAATTGGGCGGGGTGCGCGGGATGCGGTTCTATCAGCAACGCACGGCGATCCAAGCGGATCGTACGCTCCTGGAGCGCGTCCTGGGCCCGACCCCCTGAGTGGATCGTGACGAATCAGGATTGAACACGGCGGCAAATGCGTCTAGATCGTCAATGTGCTCGCGTCTGATCCGATACTCACACCTCGAGGAGGGAAGATTGGCGACGAAGGACTGGAAGAAGGCGATCCAGGACGCCATCGAGACGCTGGAAGATCGCGTCCGCTCGGCGCTGGACGCGCTGGCGCCCAGGCCCCAGCTGGTCCCCGTGCCGGTCGGCCGTCCCACGCGGGATGATCGGCGCCGTCGGGAGTGACCTCGGCCGCAGTCCTCTGGGTCGCGCTGATGGCGGCCGTGGTGGGCTTGGCTGCCGCTTGGTTTGTCGTCCCACACCCGCCCGAGCTGGACGGTGAGGCTTGGTTCAAGGGGATCCTGGTCGCGCGGCTCGCGGATCGTGCGCCCGCCGACGTGATGCGCTGGGTCGTGTGGCACCCTCTGGGCCGCTGGCCTGAGCGAAAGCTCGCGCACCCGACGGTGGAGTCGATGCCCGGGAAGCTCCTGCCCGGAGAAGGCGAGCTGCTGGCCAGGTTGGCACGCCTGCCGAACATCGTCGCGCGCTGGGCCATGCTTCGGGACGAGGCGGTGGCCAAGACCCTGACCCTGCCGGGTGACCTCCCTCCAGAGGCGAGCCCCGCGCGCTGGCTGGGTGCCGCGAGCGGCTGGGACCGCGTGCGGGACGACGCGCTGCCCGCGTCCGCGGAGCGCCGGACGAGCTCGTCGTGGCTGCTGATCGACGATCCGCGACCCGGCGTCCCGGACGTGTCGGCGGCGTTCGCGGGGTTCGCGGAGGTACGCACGCTGGCGTCTCTGTGCGCGGATCCGGTGATCGGCGGCGCGTGGGAGATGGCGCGGACGCGGCTGGCGCAGGTCGGGCAGGTGACCGCAGCCGAGTGGGACACGATCGCAGCCGGGATGGCGCCCTGGGGCCGCGTGGCGATGGCGTCGGCGGTGGATTCGTTGGCCAAGGTGATGGAGACCAAGCTGCCGGTCAACAAGCCAGAGCGGCGCTTGATCGTCGCGGCGACAGGCGGCGCGATGCCGGTGCTGCTGCGCGCGCTGGCGGAGCGCGTGGACCTGCGCGACCGCGTGATCGCCGTGGTGTCGGTCGGCGGCGCGGTGGGCGGGCTCCCCGACCAGCAGGGCCCGCTGTCGGAGGCGGTCGCGGACGACTGGATGGCGCACAATTTCCAGCACGGCCTGATGGACGTGGAGATCCTGCGTCGCATCCCGTACGCGTCGATCCAGTGGCTGGACACGTCCGAGCCGGTGCCGGGCGCCGGCGGCATCCCCGTGGCGCGCGCGCGCTTCCCGGAGCCCGAGTGGGACGGCCGGGCCTTCCGCTGCGTCGAGCCTGTGGACCTGGGCGTGGTGCCGGTGGAGGCCGATCTGCCGGTGGACGAGGTGGTCGGCGCGCTGCGCCTGGTGGTGGACCTGTGGGTGCTGTCACGGCGGTGAGGCTTGCGGGTCGTCCCGCGATCGGCGAATGAGGCGGCATGCGCATGCACGCCTTCCATCGTACCGAGCTGCTCCTGGGTCAGGAGGGCTACGCCCGCCTTGAGGGCGCCTCCATCGCCGTGATCGGCCTGGGCGGCGTCGGCAGCCACGCGGCTGAGGCGCTCGCGCGCTCCGGCGTCGGTCACCTCACGCTCGTCGACTTTGACGCGGTGTGCCTGACCAACCTCAACCGTCAGGTGCACGCGCTGCGCAGCACCGTGGGCGAGAAGAAGGCCGACCTGATGGCGGCCCGCTGCAAGGACATCCACCCCAAGCTCGACGTGCGCGGCCTGGCCACCTTCTACGGCCCTGACACCCGCGACGAGATCTTCGACCGGCCCTACGACGCCGTGCTCGACTGCATCGACCACATGGCGACCAAGCTGCACCTGCTCCAGACCTGCGTGGAGCGCGGCATCCCGGTGTGGTCTGCCATGGGCGCGGGTGGGCGTATGGACCCCACACGCGTGCGCGTGACCGACATCGAGGACACGAACACCGATCCGTTCGCGCGCATCGTCCGCAAGAACCTGCGGGAGGCTGGCATCGAGCGTGGGATCCGCGCGGTGTGGTCGGACGAGCCGCCCAACGACGTGGACGAGGAGGTCGAGGCGGCCTTCAAGTGCATCTGCCCCGACAAGGCCGGCACGCCGTACTCCTGTGACCGGCGCTTCCAGGTGCAGGGCACGGTGGCGTGGATGCCTCCGGTGTTTGGCTTGGTGATGGCGGCGGCGGTGGTGGGCGCGCTCGCGCAGCGCAAGACCGTGAGTGATCCGGCCCCTGCGCCCCTGCTGGCGCCGCACAAGAGCGTGCCGTCGCGGCAGAAGCCGAGCGCCGAGCGTCGCCGTGAGCTGATGGAGATGGCCTCGCTGCTCCAGCCTGTCGCGCGCGCGGATCTGGACGCGCCACCCTCGGATGGCTGAAGCGCGACTCCACGCCGCGGGCCTGTCTCGGGCGTTCCAGACGCGCACGCGTCGGGCGGGGTTGAGCGGCGCGGTCGTGGACTGGATCTCGCCGATCCACACTGAGCGCGTCGTGATCGAGGGCGTCGATCTCGACGTGCGCGCGGGCCAGGTCGTGGGGCTGCTCGGCGCCAACGGCGCGGGAAAGTCCACGGTGGTGAAGTGCCTGGTGGGGCTGCTTCAGCCGACCTCCGGGACGGTGCGGATCGACGGGCTCGACCCCTTCGCGCAGCGTGAGCAGGTCGTGCGTCGCCTGGGCGTCGTGTTCGGTCAGCGGTCACAGCTGTGGTGGGACCTGGCGGTGCGTGAGTCGTTCGACCTGCTCGCGGCGCTGTTCGGGGTGGACGACACGACGCACAGAGCCCGCCTTGAGTCGCTCGTCGCCGCCCTGGAGATCGAGGACCTGCTCGCGCGACCGGTGCGAGAGCTGTCTCTGGGCCAGCGCGTGCGCTGCGATCTGGCGGCGAGCCTGCTGCACGGACCGTCGGTGCTGGTGCTTGACGAGCCCACGATCGGGATCGACGCGTCGGTGCGGACGCGAGTGCGCTCCTTTGTGCGGGCGCGCGCGGACGGGGGCGCCGCGGTGCTGCTCGCCACGCATGATCTAGACGACGTCGACGCGATCTGCGACGCCGTTGTGCTGCTCGACCATGGACGTCCGATCTTTCAGGGGCCGCCTGCCGCGCTCAAGACGTGGCTGGGTGGTGTGCGCTCGCTGCGGGTCGTCCCGCGGGCCCACGTGTCGGACGAGGCGGTCGCGGCGCTCTCGGCGCGGCTGGGCGTGGCCGTCGCGCGCGAGGGCGGCGCGCTGCGGGTGCCGATCGACGTGGACGCCGCGGTTCGCACGCGCGTGGTGCTGGACGCGATCGACGTGATGGACGTGGCCACGGTCGAGGCGTCGCTCGAGCGGCTGCTCGCCGACTGGTACGAGGCCCACCGGTGACCGGCCGCCTCGCGCTGCTGCGGCTCGGGGCGAAGTACGCGTACGCGTGGCGCGGCGATGTGGTGATCGCGTGGATCTCGTCGGCGCTGGTGATGCTGGCCGCGGCGGGTACCTGGCACGCGGCGGCGCGCGCGGGCGGCGAGGACCCAGCCGTCGCGACGACCTGGGTGGTGCTGGCGTGGGCGGTCTCGCGGGTGACGAGCAGCCGACTCGATGACAACCTGGCGCAGCGTTGGCGGAGCGGTCAGGTCGCGACGGATCTGCTCAAGCCGATCGGGCTGGTGTCCTGGCTGTTGTGGCGCGACGCGGGGCGCGCGATCGCGACGCTCGTCGTGATCGGCGCGCCGCTCGTGCTCCTGGGCGCGGCGCTGGGCCCGCTCACGCTGCACGGTGGTCTGGTGTCGGCGCTGGGCTTCCTGCTGTCGCTCGGCCTGGGTGTCGTCACCGGGGGCGCGCTGGCGATCTGCGTGGGTGTCCTCGCCGCACGGAGCGGGCAGGGCCAAGGCATCGTGGGGCTCAAAGAGGTCGTGGTCCCGCTGATCTCCGGGGCGCTAGTGCCCCACGCGATGCTGCCGGAGGGGGTTGCACGCGCGCTCTCCTGGCTGCCGACGGCGGGCCTCGCGACCGCGCCGGCGGCATGGTGGATGGGCGGCGCATGGCCGCTGGAGGCGCTCGCGCTCCAGGTGATGTGGGCGGTGATCCTCTGCGCGCTCGCCGAGGTGTCCTGGCGCCGCGCGACGCAGGCGCTCACCGTGGTGGGCGGATGAACGCGTGGCTCCTGCTTGTGCGCGCGCGGGGGCGTGAGCGTTGGCGCGCGCCGACGGACGCGCTGGTCGGCGTGACCGCCGACCTCGCGGGCGCGTTCGTGGGCTTGGCGATGGTGCTGGCGGTGTTCACGCGGGTCGACACGTTCGCGGGGCTGAATCAGCGCGCGATGATCGCGTGCTGGGGCGTGGGCGAGGTGGCGCGCGGGTTGGCGGGGCTGGTCAGCAGGCCTGTGTCCGCGGTGCCGAGCCGCTACGTGCTCGACGGAGGCCTTGACCGACTCCTGCTCCGACCGACGTCGGTGCTCGGTCAGGTGATCGCGGAGGGCGTGAACCCGGTCGCGTCGCTCCCCGCGCTGTGGGGTGCGTGGGCCGCGCTGGCAGCCTGCACGCACGTCGGCCCCGGCGAGGTCGCGCGGCTGGTGATCGGCGGCGCGCTCGGTGCGCTCCTGATGGGCGGCGTGGCGCTCGCGGTCGCGTCGAGCGGCTTCTGGATCCCGCAGCGGGGCGGCGCGGTGTCGGTCGTCTGGCAAGCGACGAGCTTCGCCGCGTGGCCGCCTGACGCGCTCGCGGGGCCGCTGCGCTGGCTGCTGGTGACCGCGCTGCCGTTCACCTTCGCAGGCTACGCGCCCGGCTGCTGGCTGCTCGGGGTGCCGACGCCCGCGTGGATGGCGGCGTGGCCGGTCGTCTCGCTCGCGTGCGGGGCCATCGGCGCGCTGGCGTGGCGCGCCGGGCTTCGGCGGTACGGGTCCGCGGGCAGCTGAGCCCTACGTGTGGACCGCGAACTTGGCGACGTCGACGTCGACCAGGCCGTACTTGCACATGGTCCGGATCAGCTGGAGCGCGTGCTTGTCGCGGGCGGCCTCGCCCGTGAACACCTTGGGGATGTTCGCCTCGAAGTGAGGCGCGACCAAGCGGCCGAACCACGTCGTCTCCTTCATCCGCAACCCGACGTCCAGGATGGACCACAGCTTTCCGTTGTAGAAGGTCTCGACGGCCTCCTGCCAGCCACGCACGTGCGACGCCTGGTCGGCCTCGTACTTCTTCATGGCCTTCATGCCGCCGTCACCTTTGGTGAGGGCCATGGCCAGCTCGTTGGCGGAGGTGAGGGCGAGCATCATGCCACTGGAGAACACGGGGTCGACGAAGCCGAAGGCGTCGCCGACGAGCGCCCAGTTCTCGCCCACGCCGCGTCGCGCGACGAGCGACCAGTTGTTGAAGCGCACCACCGGCGTGACGCGCTTGGCGTTTACGTTCCACTTGGCGGCGATCGAGTCGCGCTTGAGGATGTTGTCGAAGCGCTCCTCATCGGTGTCGCCGTACTGCGAGGCACGCTCGGCGGGCAGCACGAAGCCGACGCTCATGCGGTCGGGGAGCGGGATGCGCCAGGACCAGCCCCAGTCCATGACCTCGGTGTGCACGTGTCCTTCGTCGAGCGAGGGCACATCGTCGCAGTGGGCGAACAGCGCGATGTCCTTGCGGGGGCCCTCGTCGGCCTCCAGACCAAGCAGCCGCGCGAACTTGCGCGAGCGGCCTGTCGCGTCGATGATCCAGTCGGGCTGTTTGCCGGCCAGGACCTCTGCCGCGGCCAGGGTCTCGTCGGTGAGCTTGAGCTTGTCGGTGCCCTCGACCGCCTCCACCTGCGCGCGGTGGGTGAGCACGGTGGCGCCGGCGCGGGCGGCGGCGGCGCGAAAGGTGGCGTCGTACTTCTCGCGCGGCACGTTGTACGCGTACGTGCACTTGGCGCCGGGCACCGTGTCGAACTTGAAGGAGTGGATGGTCCGACCCTTGTCCAGGATGAAGGTCGCGCCGGGCTTGAGCTTGCTGTAGCTCTTGACCTCGTCCGCGATGCCCAGGTCAAACAGGAAGGGCATGATCGCGGGGATGAGCGACTCGCCCACGATCAGCGGAGGGCGCTTGCCCGGGTCGAACAGGACCACGGTCTTTCCCGCGCGCGCGAGCCAAACGGCCAGCGCGGCGCCTGACGGTCCGCCTCCGACGATGGCGACAGTCTGGACGTGGCTCAAGGTGAGCCTCCTGGGGCGAGGTGAGGGCTGGTTGAGTAGCCGGTTGTTTGCGGGTCGACACGGCAGCGTTCCGCGGCTACCGTGGCCGCGTTGATCGGGCCGTTTGGTCGGCCCGTGGAGGCCTCTTGATTCCGTCCGTTCGTTCTGCCCGCTTCGTCGGTCTGCTGGCCTTCTCTGGCCTGTTCGCCACCCTGGCTGCGTGCAGCGGGAGCGCTCCTGAAGCGCCCGCCGAGCAGGCGCAGCAGGGTGCCAAGGGTCGCAAGGCCAAGGCGCCTGGCGCCGGCGAGGCCCGCCCGGACATGGTCCACGTGGTCCCCAAGCGCTTCGGCAACCTGACCTCCGACACGCTCCCCACGGTGGAAGGCATCGCCGCCAAGATGGGCGCCCCGTACACGGCGCGCGCGGCCGAGGGCGGTCTGTCCGGCGCCACGGTCCAGATCCTCCGCGACGGCGCGGTGGTCGCGGACGTGTGGCCGGCGACCGACAACAAGTCCATCCTGCGAACCTACTCCACGTCGGACAAGGTGCAGTACCCGTTCAACGGCCGCGTCGGCCTGCGCATGGGCGACCACAAGAACTGGACGCGCATGGTGTGCGAGCTCGCGGCGTCTCCGCTCGACGGCAAGGCCTTCTGCCACTCGTCGTCGGACGCGCACCTCGGCTACATCGTCGAGGGCTGGGCTGGTGATGCCAAGGTGGTGCCCGCCAAGGAGGCGCTGGCCGATCTCAAGATCGTCGGCCTGCTCTGGGCTCCTGCGGCGCCGGGCGCTACGCCGAAGCCTGCCGCCACCCCGGATGAGGGCGCGGACAAGGTCCCTGCCGACGGCGCCGCCGAGTAAGCGCGTCGTCCCACGGGGCCACGTCACGCGGGTCAGGACATTTCCGGGACTACGGAGCCGCTCTTGAATCCGCTGTCGGCCACGGCACCTCGCGCCATCCGCTCGATCGAGCACGTCGTCCTGGACGGGCGGCGCGCGGTGGCGAGCGTGGAGGTGCCGGTGTTGGTGCATCGGTCGGCGACGCTTGGCCCGTGCGCGGTGATCACGGCGAACCTGCACGGCGACGAGACGATCGGCGTGGCGGTGGCCCACCGGCTGGACATGTGGCTGCAGGCGCACCCGTTCCGCGGGACGATCGCGCTGTACCCTTCGTGCAACCCGACGGGGCTGCGCGCGCAGACCCGACACGTTCCCGCGGACGACGTCGACCTGAACCGGCTGTTTCCGGGCAACGCGCGCGGCACCTCGGGCAGCCGCCTCGCCGCGTCGATCTGGCATGACCTGTCCATGCGGCGTCCGGACCTGGTGGTCGACCTGCACGCCGACGCGCCTTGCGCGGTGCCCTACGTGATCGTCGACCGCCCCGTGCAGAGCACGGGCGAGGCGAGGCGCAAGCTCGGAGAGCGACTGCTTGCGCTGGCGGACGCGACCGGCCTGACCGTGCTGCGCGAGTACCCCGACGAGGCCTACGTTCAGTTCGGGCTGGATCGCTCGCTGGCTGGCGCGGTGGTGAACGTGCTCCACACGCCGTCCGTGACGCTTGAGGTCGGGCCGCGGCGCTGGATGGACTCTCGGTCGGTCGCCAAGGCGCTGGACGCCACGCTGGGTGTTCTGGCTTGCGGCGGCCTGGTCGACCACGTGACGCACCCAGACTCGACCAAGGTCGAAGGCGTGTGGCGTCGCGCGCCCACACCCCGCGCCCGGGTGGCGGGCCTGTTCGACCCGCGCCTGGAGCCCGGCGATCGGTTCTCCAAGGGCGACGTGCTCGCATGGCTCCGTACGATCACCGGTGACGTCGCCGAGTCGATCATCGCGACCGATGACGGCGTGTTGATGAGCTGGGTTGAAGCGAGCTGGGTGGCGCCGGGCGCCCTGCTGGGTACGCTGGGCATTCCCGACTCGGAGCGGCTCTGATGGCGCGTGGTGACGACAAGAACGCAGGGCGGCGCCTGCGCGTGAACGGGCACTCGGCGACGTGGCTGCGCCAGGGCTTTCCGTGGGTCTACCCGAACGAAGTGGTGGGCCAGCTCCCCAAGCCTGCGGGCACCGAGGTGCTGCTGGAGGCGGCCGACGGCACCGTGCTCGGGCGCGCGCTGACCGACGACGCGTGGATCGCGGCGCGCGTGTACCGCGCCGACGGCGGCCTGCTCGACGAGGCGTGGATGCGCGGTCGCTTGGACGACGCGATCACCCTCCGTGAGCGGCTCGTGCTGTCGGACGACACCAATTGCGCTCGCCTCGTGCACGGTGAGAACGACGCGCTCCCAGGCGTGCGGGTGGACAAGTGGGGGGACTACCTGACGGTGATCCTCGACACGCCCGCGGTGCGCTCGCTGCTGCCGCTGCTGGTCGACGCGCTGGTCGAGCGGCTGGCGCCTTTGGGCGTGTTCCTCTGCTACCGGCTCGACTCTCGCGACACGCGTGACCCTTCCCAGTTCACGCCGGCGCCCGGCTGGCTCTACGGCGAGGCTCCCGAGGGCGGCGAGGTCGTCGTGCTCGAGCGTGGGATGGCCATGCGCGTGCGCCCCGGCGAGGGCCCGGACGTGGGCAGCTACCCGGACATGCGTGACGTCCGGACCTGGTTGGCCCCGCATTGGGCCGGCCGTCGTGTGCTCAACACGTTTGCCTACACGGCCGGGTTCTCGGTGGCGGCCATGCGCGGTGGCGCCGCCGAGGCGGTGAGCGTGGATCTGGCGGTGGTGTCGTTGGAGCGTGCCAAGGCCAACTTCGTCGCGAACGGGCTGGACCCGGAGGCGTCCGAGTTCCTCGCCGAGGACACCTTCCGCGCGCTGGATCGCTTTCGTCGGACCGGGCGTCGCTTCGATCTGGTCGTCGTGGACCCGCCCAGCTTCTCCCACGGACCCGAGGGCATGTGGTCGGCGAAGAAGGACCTCCCTCGCTTGGTGGCGGCGGCCGTGCGCGTGCTCGATCGCCGAGGCCTGCTGGTCGTCGCGTCCAACCAGGGGCAGGTCTCGCCCCGCGAATTCCGCGGGGCGATGGCTGAGGGCTTCAAGCGCGCCGAGCGCACCGCGCGTGAACTCGCGTTCTTGGGCGCCGCGGTGGACCACCCCGCGCTCGTGACCTTCCCGGAAGGGCACTACCTCAAGGTCGGCGTCTGGGCCTTGGACTGAGCGTATGGGTCGCCGGTTGCGTCGGCGCCCTGTACACTGTCCGTGGAGGCTCTGATGCGCTGCGTTTCGCTGGTCGCGTTGCTGGTAGGCGCCTGCTCGAACGGGACGGCCACGGTTGACGAGGGCTGCGCGTCGTCGCTCGCCGGCGCGTCGTTGCTCAGCGGATCACCGGACGTGCTGGCGCGGGTCGACTGCTACCGGGGCTACTTGGGGCTGCCCCACATGAGCGTCTCCAGCGGCGTGCAGGCCGCCGCAGAGGCGCACGCCAACTGGCTTGAGGCGAACGACGTGCTCGGCTCGGCGCCCAAGGTCGACGTCCGAGACTGGATCGGCGTCGTCGGCGAGGTGGAGGGAACCGACGGGTATACGGGGCGGTCGCCTTACGACCGAAACGCGAAGGCCGGCGTGACCATCGCGGGCGGACAACCGACCAACATCTGGGGCCTGTTCCGCTTTCAGGCCGACGTGGACCCGGACAAATGGATCATGGAGCCGTCGGTTCGAGACGCCCTGTTCCAGCCCAAGGTGCTCGGCGTAGGCGAGGCGACGGCGACGCTCGGCGGCGTCGAGCGTGCCTACACCGACGTGTTCGCGGCGATCCCCTCAGGCACCCGGCTGTTCCGCCCGGTCGTGTACCCGAAGGATGGCCAGGAGGACGTGCCGTCGGCCTGGACGGACCTGGCGCAGGTGTGGGACGACAAGCTCACGAAACACGAGTGGATCGGGTTCCCGGTGACGATCACCATGGGCTGCGACCAGCAGAGCCACGTGTCGATCAACCCGTTCCAGATCGCCGTCCTGTCGGCGACGCTGACCAATCCGGACGGCGAGGAGGTCCCGATCCGCGTGATCCCACCGACCGGAGCGTTCGCGGGGTTCCTGCGCACCACGATCGTGCTCGCGCCGAACGCCCCGCTCGCGGTCGACACTGAGTTCGCGGTCGACGCCGAGATCACGAGCCTGTTCGGCACCACGATGGTGCACACGACCTTCCGCACGTCGCCCGCGCCCACCGACACGGACTCTCCGGACACGGACGCGCCCGACACCGACGCCCCGTAGGCTAGGTGTCGATCCCTTCGACCGCGTCCATCCAGGCGTCGGACCAGCGATCCTGGGCGGCCTCGTAGCGCTCGGAGAGCGCCTCGGCGTCGGCCAAATCCTGATCGAGCTCCTCGCGCAGCTCGTTGGCGAGCCCCATCGCGGCGCCGGTCGCCTCGTCACGGGCAGAGTCCAGGTCCTCTTCGGCGCCGCCCCCGGAGGAGCCGCCTGTGTAGAGCATGGCCGCGAGCCAGTCCTCGGCGTTCCCGGCGAGCACCGCCGCGTCGCCGCTCTCCGACAGCTCGACCACCGGCCACACGTCCTGCGCCAGCCCCTGCTCCGGACACCACCAGAGCGTGTAGTACAGCTCACCCTCGTCGCGCCGGGTCATCAGCAGCCAGCAGCGCGGCGGCTTCTCGGCGCAGGCCATCTCCTTGAAGACGTCGCGAAAGGTCGCGTCCAGCTTGAAGACCGCGTGGCGCTCCCACGCGGTGATCTCGCCGTCCTCGTCGAGGTCTAGGAAGGCGCGGACCGCGTGTCCGAAGTCCTCCAGAAGTTGTCGTGCGGTCAAAGTTCACCCCATGACGAGCAAGCGTCCACGGACGTTGTCTCAATGGCGGTGGGCTGGGTCAAGCATCAAATTGCCACGGCGACAGCGTGTCCAGCCGATGTCAAAGGATCCAGGGCAGGATGGCCCGACGACTTTTCGGGTAGTCCGGGAACTGGGACTGGTACCAGGCGTGGTTCTGCAAGGCGCGCGGGACCAGGTTGGCGGCGGTGTAGACAGCAAATCCAAGGCCGGCCGTGGACCACGTCGCGATGGCCCAGCCGGTCCAGGCCACGCACTCTCCGAAGTAGTTGGGGCAGGTGATCCACTCGTAGAGGCCACCGGTCGGGATCTTGTACCCAGTCTCTCCGGGCTTGCGCAGCGCGCGGAGCGAGGCGTCCGCCTGTCGGTTGATCCAGGTCCCCAGGCCGAACAGGGCGATGCCCACCAGGAAGCGCGGGTCGATGAGCCATGCGTTGGTCCAAGACTGCACGCCGCCCGACGCCATCGGTGCGTTCACGATCGCGTTCAGGGTGTTGAAGGCCACGGCCATGGCCGCGACGAGGATGGGCATGCGGTCGCCCGGCTTCACGCGCATGCGGAACGGGTAGATGAAAGCCCGGTAGACGTAGTGGAAGAACCAGATTCCAAGGAAGATCAGCGCGGGCGCGCTCGCGGTGGGCATGGTCAGGTAGAACAGCGCGCCCCACAGCAGCACCGACGGGCTCTCCATGACGACCCAGCCGATGCGCGGGTCGAAGGTGGGGCCCCAACCGGCGCGCACGTGACGGCCGTAGGGCGCCGACAGCAGGGTGAGCATCACCACGGTCAGCGCGGCGGCCGCGAACATCGCTTGGACGGCGTGCGCGTGGAAGGTCGGGTCCGTGAGCATGGCCACATTCATTGGGGGGCTCCGAGCTCACCGCGCAGGTCGGTGGCGAACAGTCTGCGGACGTCGGCCCGCGTGAGGTGGGGCTGGGAGAGGAGCCACATCAGCTTGGTGAGCGCAGCCTCTGCGGTCATGTCCAGACCGCCGACGACGCCCGCTTCGGCGAGCGCGCGGCCGCCGGCGTAGTCGTCGCGCACCGTGCCGCGCAGGCACTGGGTGACGTGGGTGAGCACGAGCCCGGAGTCGGTCGCCTTGCGGAGCACCCGGAGCAGCTCGGGCTGGTTGTCGGGCGCGTTCCCTGCGCCGAAGGTCTGGAGCACGACGCCCTGCAGCGGCGCCTGGAGCATGGCGTCGAGCGTGTGCGGCGTGAGGCCAGGGAACCAACGGAAGCAAGCGACCAGCGGCTGGGTGATCGGCACGACCCGGACCGGGCCTGCGCCGGGCGGTCGCACCAGGTCACGGTCCACCGTGACGTCGACGCCCACGCGCGCGAGCGGGCGCAGGTTGCCGGACGCGAACGCGTCGAGGCCGCTCGCGTCGACCTTGGTGGCGCGGTTGCCGCGCAGCAGGCTGTCGCGAAAGTACAGCCCGACCTCGGGGATGTCCGCGCGGCTGGCGAGGGTGAGCGCGCCGAGCAGATTGGCGGTCGCGTCGTTTCGCACCCGCATGAACGGGATCTGCGAGCCCGTGAAGATCACCGGCTTGGACAGGCCCTCCAGCATGAACGACAGCGCGGACGCGGTGTAGGCCATGGTGTCGGTGCCGTGCAGCACGACGAACGCGTCTGTTTCAGCGTCGTGCGCGGCGATGTCGTTGGCGATCCCGACCCAGTCGGCGGGCCCCATGTTCGCGGAGTCGAGCAGCGACGGGTACTCGCGCACGGTGTAGCGCACGACGAGGCCGTCGATGTCGGTGGGCAGCGTCAGGTCCGGCTCGCCCTCCACGTGGAAGGCGCGGCTTCGACGCAGCTCGCGCACCAGCAGGCCCGGCGCCGGCACCCAGCCGCGCGGCCCCTGGGTCATGCCGATGGTGCCGCCCGTGTAGAGCACGAGCACGCGGCGCACGCTCACGTGCGGCCCGCCCGCAGGGTGAGGTGCGCGCCGACGCCGGCGAGCGCGTCGTCCGGGGCGCGGGCACGGTCGGACGGCATCGGGAACCAGCGCAGGGCCTCGAAGTCGGCGGTGACGTAGGGCGCGGGCGGGGGCTCGGCGTCGCCCAGGGTGGCGAGCATGCGGCGGGCCTCGTCGAGGTAGGTGGGGAGCACCCACTCTGGCTCGGTCGAACGACGCGTGCGGACCTCCATCCGGCCGTTCGCGTACGACACATCGCGCAGCGACAGCGGGGGGCGCGGCGTCCCGTCCCGATGCTGCCAGCGACCGGACGCCGGGTCGAACGTGTAGTGCGGGAGGAAGCGCCACCCGTGCTCGGCGACGAGCTCGATCGCGTCGAGGATGAACTGCAGGACCGGGTCGCTGATGAAGTAGTTGAAATTCACGCGCACCCAGCCGGGCTTGATCCCCTCGCAGCCGTTGAGGATCTCGCGCTCGAACTCGTGTGACGTCGTGATGTCGATGCCGAGCAGTCGGTGGCCATAGGGGCCCGCACAGGAGCAGCCGCCGCGCGACTGGATGCCGAACAGGTCGTTGAGCAGCGCCACCACGAAGTTGTGGTGCAGGTAGCGGCTGCCGTGACGGACCATGAAGCTCACGATCGACAGGCGCCACGCGTCCGGGTTGCCGAGGATCTCGATCTTGGGGTTGGTGCGCCACTGCTGGATCGCGCGCTGGACGAACGCGTGCTCGCGCGTGCGGATGGTCTCCCAGCCGACCGCCTCCTTCAGCTGGAACACGAGGCCTGCGCGGATCGACTCGATGATCGCCGGCGTGCCGCCCTCTTCGCGGTGCTCCACGTCCGACAGGTAGGCGTGATCCTGGTCGTTCACGTAGGCCACGGTGCCGCCGCCCGGCACGGCCGGGACGCGGTTGCGGAACACGTGGCGCTTGGCGACGAGCACGCCTGGGGTGCCTGGACCCCCGACGAACTTGTGCGGGGAGAGGAAGATGGCGTCCTTGTAGATCTGGTCGCCGTCCTCCTTGTCGTCGCGCATGTTCATCTCGATCTTCACGTACGGACCGGCCGCCGCGAAGTCCCAGAACGAGAGCGCGCCGTGCCGGTGCAGCAGGGACGCGACGGCGCGGGTGTTGGTTCCGATGCCGGTCACGTTGGACGCGGCGGAGAAGCTGCCGATCTTCATCGGACGGTCCGCGTAGCGGACCAGCTCAGCCTCCAGGTGTGCGAGGTCGATGTGGCCGTCGGCGTCCTCGCGGATCACCACGGTCTGTGCGATCGACTCGCGCCACGGGAGCTCGTTGCTGTGGTGCTCGTACGGGCCGATGAACACGACGGGGCGCTCGTGTTCCGGGATGTAGGACGAGAGGTTGTACCGGGCGTCCAGGTCGGCGGGCAGCCGCAGGTTCAGGCAGTCGATCAGCTTGTGGATGGCGCCCGTGGCGCCGGAGCCGCAGAACACCAGCGCGTCGCGCTCGTCGGCGCCGACGGCCTCCTTGATGATCGCGCGCGCGTCCTCCCGAAAGCGCGTGGTCTGCCGACCGGTGCCGCTCGTCTCGGTGTGGGTGTTCGCGTAGAGCGGCATCACCTCGTGCCGTATGAAGTCCTCGATGAAGGACAGCGAGCGGCCTGACGCGGTGTAGTCGGCGTAGGTCACGCGGCGGGGGCCGTAGGGCCCGTCGAGCACCTGATCGTCGCCGATGATGCCGCTTCGGATGGTCTCGATCAGTCGTTCCTGTCGCGTCAGCACGGCAGACTCCGTCCGGTTCTGGCCACGGCGGCGTGGTGGGCCGCTACTCGGGCTTCTTGGTGGCCAGCGCCCAGGTGATGCCCAGGTTCAGGTAGTCCGGGAACTGCGGCGGCGGGTCGAGCTTGACCGCGCGGACCACGTCTGCGGCGCACTCGTCGAGCACCTCGTCCTCGGTCGAGCTGGTGACCTTCACGGACCGGACGGTGCCGTCGGTGCGAAAGCGCAGGTGCACCTGGAGGAAGCGCATCGGCGACTTGCCCCGCACCAGCGCCTGCTCGCGACAGGCCCGAAGGCCCGTGTCGTCCGCGCGCAGGAGCTTCTCCAGGCGGGTGGCCGTGCGGTCATCCGACTCGCCGAGCGGGTCGGAGAGGACCACGATGTGGTCGGTGTCCGCGGTCGTTACGGCCACGACGGTGGGCGAGGGCGGCGGGGGTGGGGGAACGTCGGCCCACGCCACGGAGGCGAGGCTCGACGACAACACGAGTGAGGGGAGGAGCATGCGCATGGGGGGCCTCTAATCCGCTTGTGCGGCCTGTGGACCGCTTTGTCGTGCGGAGCTACCTGACCAGAGCCCCCGAGGTTTGCCCTGCCTTCCCCGACCCGCACCGAGACGGACAGCATGGGCGCCGTCGAGGTGCCCGCCGACCGCTACTGGGGCGCGCAGACGGCGCGGAGCCTCCAGCACTTTCGGATCGGGTCCGAGCGCATGCCTCGCGAGATCCTCGCGGCGTTCGGCATCCTCAAGCGGGCGGCGGCGATCACCAACGCCGAGCTTGGGTTGCTGCCGCTGGCCAAGCGCGACCTGATCGCGCTGGCCGCGGAGGAGCTGATCTCGGGCGCGCTCGACGCGCACTTCCCACTGGTGATCTGGCAGACCGGGTCGGGCACCCAGACGAACATGAACGTCAACGAGGTGCTGTCCAACCGCGCGATCGAGCTGGCGGGTGGGGTGATGGGCAGCAAGTCGCCCGTCCACCCCAACGACGACGTGAACCTGTCGCAGTCGTCGAACGACACCTTCCCGACGGCCATGCACATGGCGGCGGTGATGGCGATCGAGGGGCACCTGATCCCGCGCGTGGTCGCGCTGCGGGACACCCTGGACGGCAAGGCCGTCGCGTTCGCCGACGTGGTGAAGATCGGACGGACCCACCTTCAGGACGCGACGCCGCTCACGCTGGGGCAGGAGATCAGCGGGTGGGTGGCGCAGCTTGACCACGGCTTGGACGCCGTGCGGCGCTCCCTGCCGCAGCTGCGCGAGCTGGCGCTGGGTGGGACGGCGGTCGGCACGGGTCTCAACACGGTGCCTGGGTACGCGGCGCGCGTGGCGGAGGTGATCGCCTCGATCGCGGAGACGCCCTTTGTGACCGCACCCAACAAGTTCGCCGCCCTCGCGGGGCACGACGCGTTCGTCGGCGCGATGGGCGGACTGGCGCAGCTCGCGGCGGCGCTGATGAAGATCGCCAACGACGTGCGCTGGCTGGCGTCGGGGCCGCGCTCCGGCCTAGGCGAGCTCCACATCCCGGAGAACGAGCCCGGCAGCTCGATCATGCCCGGCAAGGTCAACCCGACCCAGTCCGAGGCGCTGACCATGGTGTGCGTGCAGGTGTTCGCGAACCAGGCCGCCGTCACGTTCGCCGCGAGCCAGGGCAACTTCGAGCTCAACGTGTTCAAGCCGGTGATCGCGCACAACACCCTGCAGGCCGTGCGGCTGCTGGGCGACGCCGCCGAGTCGTTCGACGTCCACTGCGCCCGCGGGATCGAGCCCGACCTGGCGCGGATCCAGCAAAACGTGGAGAACAGCCTGATGCTCGTGACCGCGCTCAACCCGCACCTTGGCTACGACCAGGCCGCGCGCATCGCCAAGGAGGCCCACCGCACGGGCGGCACGCTCAGGAAGGCGGCGGTGTCGCTGGGGCTCCTGACGGCGGAGCAGTTCGACGCGCTGGTGGTCCCGGCCGACATGACCGGTCCGTTGAAGCCATGAGGCGCGCGACCCTGGTTGTGGGGCTGTCGCTGGCGACGGTCGCGGTCGCCGACGAGGGGCCGCAGATCCGATCCGAGGCGCGGCGACGCTACCCGAACAAGATCTACAAGGACCGGTCGATCGACCGGACCTGCACGTTCGACGTCACCCTGGACGATCGCGGCCACGTGACGGGCGCGCAGGTGGTGGAGTGTCCGGCGGAGCTGGCGTCGTTCGCGGAGCGCATCGTGCGGCGGGATCGCTGGCGCAAGCCGGTGGTTGAGGGCACGGTCGCGCGGGTGACGGCCCACTTCGAGGCGCCGATCGACGTGTTCCAGTTCCCGCACCCGGACACCTGGCGCTACCGCGAGGGGCCGGTCTGCGACGTGCACTTGGCGATTGGCGAGGACGGCACGGTGCGGCTTCGGAGCGCGTCCGAGGGCTGCGCGCCGGCTGTGGAGGAGACCACACGCGTCGCCCCAGCGCCGTGGGCCGGAGAGGTCAAGGTCGCGCCGATCCTCTGCCCGGTGACCTTCCGGACCAAGGGCGACGAGAAGCTCGACGTGGAGCTCTTCCGCTGCCCGCCGGCCACGTGGGCGCACGCGGGTGCGGTGCTCGACGCGCTCGACTGGCCGGACCTCGACCGGGTGTGGGCCGTGGTGATCGGCTTTGGCGGCGAGGCCGCCCGCTAGCGCCCCGGGCCGAGGCTCGGGGGAGGGCTAGACGAGCGACCTACGGCGGCGCAGGCCGGCGAGGCCCAGCGCCAGGCCGGTCAGGCCAAACCCGGCGGACTGGCTGGTGCTGGCGCAGCCGCAGGTGCCCTTGACGACGGGGCCACCCGTGTCGGTGTCGTCACCGGTGACGTTGTCGTCGGTGTCCTGGGCGGTGCCGGTCTCCGTGTCGCCGATGTCCGTGTCGGCGACGGTGTCCGTGTCCGCGACGGTGTCCGTGTCGACCACGGTGTCCGTGTCCGCGACGGTGTCCGTGTCGACCACCGTGTCGGTGTCGACGGGCGGCACGTCGGTGTCGAGCCCGGTGTCAAACGTGTCCGACGAGTCGAAGACGACGCCCCAGGTGTCGCCCCAGCCGCTGTCCGTGGTGTCGAAGGAGCCGGTGTCCGCGGAGTCCGCGGGCACAATGGCCGTGTCCCAGGCGAGGCCCGTGTCCCACACGAAGCCGGTGTCCCACGCCGGCGCGGTGTCGACGACCGGATCGGTGTCCAGCACGTCGGTGTCAATGACAGGGGGGAGCGGCTGCGGCACGGCGAGCGCGCGGCTGACAGGCAGCAGGCACACAAGCAGCAGGGCCGCGCGATGCGCGTGGTTCATGGCGTCTCCAACCGCGCGGCGCCATCCAGGCCGCTCGGCCGGCCATTCTATCCTGAAGACGGGTCCGTCGCGAGCCGTCGCCGCCCGTTTCCGGGCGACCAACCGTCAGAGCGCGGCGAGGAGCTCCCGGACCGACCGTTGCGTGCCGACTTCCAGCGCGCGGCAGATCTGGGCGTGCCCGATGCTGACCTCGCGAAGACCCGGCAGGCCGCGCAGGCCGATCAGGTTGTGCCGGTCCAGATCGTGTCCGGCGTTGACCGACAGGCCCGCGCGGGCGGCCGCCTCAGCGGTGGCGAACATGGCGGCCCGGGCGATCTCCTGGTCGGGCTTGCCCCATGCCCAGGCGTACGGGCCCGTGTAGAGCTCCACCCGGTCCGCGCCCGCGTCAACCGCGCCGGCGACGGGGCCCGGATCGCAGTCCACGAACAGGCTCACGCGGGTTCCGACGCGGTGAAGACGCTCGATCGTCGGCGCCAATTCTGCGTTGTCTTCGGGGAAGCGGTAGCCGTGGTCGCTGGTGACCTCGCCGGGCCGCACGGGCACCAGGGTGCACTGGGCTGGACGCAGCGCCACCACCTGGTCGACGATCTCCGAGTGGTTCTCACACTCGATGTTCAGCTCCACCCCGGGGTGCTTGGACGCCAAATGCGCCGCGAGCGGCACGAGGTCCGAGTACAGCACATGCCGTTGGTCGCGGCGGGGGTGGACGGTGATCCCGTGGGCCCCCGCGGCCAGCACTGCGTCGGCCGCGTCGAGCAGGTTCGGCGTGTCATGGCCGCGACTGTTGCGCACCAGGGCGTACTTGTTGATGTTCACCGAGAGCTGCACGCGGACCATGTCTGCCTCTTTCACTGTCTACACCTCGTCCTCGACGCGCAGGACCCGCACGGGGTAGCCTTTCGGCGCCGCTCTGCAAGGTTGCCGGGCGTCACTGGGAGCCGACCCCTTGGGTACCCGTACCTGTACCGTGATGTTCACCGACATGGCGGACTACACCGCCGCTGTCGCGCGCACGGACCGTGATGGGCTCCGCCGGCTGCTCGCGGAGCATGAAGACGCGGTCTCGCCGATTGTGAAGCGCTACCACGGCCGGGTCGTGAAGAATCTGGGCGACAGCTTCATGTGCCTGTTCGACTCGTCGACGGACGCGGTCCGGTCGGCGCTCGACATCCAGGACTACGTCGCGGCCGGCGGCGGGATCAACATCCGCATCGGCATGACCACAGGCGACGTCGAGGAGATCGACGGCGACGCGTTCGGTGACGCGGTGAACCAGGCGGCGCGCATCCTGTCCAAGGCCCCGGCGGGCGAGGTCTGGTTTGGCCCGGGCACCCGCGTGTGCATGAACGTGTCGGAGATCCCGTGGGAGTCGGTGGGCCGGTTCCCCCTCAAGGGCATCTCGGGCGACGTCGACCTGTACCGCGCCGTGCCCACCCACAAGTGCTGGTTGCCCGAGGCCGTCGCCTCCGCCGCCCGTCGGAACCGCTTGGTGCGGGTCAAGCGCGGCCAGCCGATGAACGCGATGCTGCCCCCGGAGGCCATCCTGCTGCTGGAGGGCTTCCTCCCGGGATCGTCCGAACTGTCCGACGCGCTGGGCCGCCTGCCCGTGCTCGACCCGGCGTCGCTCTACCTGACGACCTACCACATCTCGTCGGCGGACCGGCAGGTCTGGGTCGACGCGGGCCGCGGGCTGGTGATCGGGGTCCCGAACGCGGTCGACCGGGCCATCCACGACGTCCAGCGCGCGGTCAGCCGCACCTCTGGCGCGGACACCCTGGTGCTCGAGACGGGCGCCCTGGTGGACTTCGAACTGGTGCTCTCGGGCTTGGCGCTGCCGGCCGTCCCGCTGTCCGAGGTCGTCGAGTCCTACTACTACGAGCTGATGCCCGAGGGCCGCTGGGTCAACACCTCGGAGCGAACCCTGCTGCGCGTCGAGGTCAACCTGGATGGTCCGCGCCTGGTGGTGACCGCGCCGGGCGTGGTGATCGACGGTCGCACGCGACGTCCGGACGAGGTCATCTCGCTCGCGGACGGCACCCGGTTCGACGTAGGCGGCATGACGTTCACGTTCCACGCGCTCTCGCACCCCGACTTTGTCGGCGCGATCATGTGCGACACGAACATGCGCATCGGTGTGATCGGCGGCCAGACGGTCGAGATTGGCCGCGAGCCGAACCACCCGGGCCTGATGTTCGCGGACCGCCGCGGCCAGCAGAACATCCGCTGGTGCTCGGGCGTGCGCGCCGCCAAGGCCCGCGCGGGCGGCTTCACCATGGATCGCGCGCTGGTTGGCCGTCGCCAGGCGGCGATCAGCCTGGTCGGTGACGTGATCCGCCTGACCCCGCTCCACGAGCGCTGCCCCACTTGGCTGCTGCGCGCGGGCGCCCGCCAGCTTGAGCCGGTGCTTGAGCCGACGATCATCTCGATCGGGGACAGCATCGTGACCGGAACCACCGTCGTGGGGCTCCGTGCGCCGGACGAGGGCTGACGCCCGGGTGCTCCATTGCGGTTGATCATCGCCGAGAAGCCGAGCGTCGCCCGGGACCTGGCCCGAGTGCTCGGTCTGGGCGGCAAGGGCGACGGCTTCCTGCAGGGTGACGGCGTCGCCGTGACGTGGTGCATCGGCCACCTGCTGGAGTTTGAGGACCCGGCCTACTACGACCCCGCCTGGAAGCGCTGGGCGCTCGACACGCTGCCCATGGTCCCGAGCCACTTCGCGCTTCGCGTGCGCGAGGGCGTCGAGGACCAGGCGAAGGTCGTCCGCAAGCTGCTGCGGGACAAGTCGCTGCGTGAGGTGATCAACGCCTGTGACGCCGGTCGCGAAGGCGAACTGATCTTCCGCCAGATCTACGAGTTCAGCGAGTGCACGCGTCCGGTCCAGCGCCTGTGGGTGTCATCGCTGACGGACGAGGCGGTGCGGCTTGGGTTCTCGCGGCTTCGGCCCGGTGTGGAGTTCGACGCGTTGGCCGACGCCGCCCGCTCCCGCTCCGAGTCCGACTGGCTGGTGGGGCTGAACGCGACCCGCGCGCTCACGTGTCGCACCCGCGACGCCGGCGGGGACGCCCTGTGGAGCGTGGGGCGGGTCCAGACGCCCACCCTGGCGATGATCGTCGCGCGCGACCACGAGATCGCCGCGTTCGTGCCCGAGTCGTACTGGCGGGTGGAGGCCAGGCTCAGCGCCGGCGGCGGCGTCTGGAAGGCCACGTTCATCCGCACGGTGACCGCGCCAAAAGAGGAGGAGGAGCGAGAAGGCCAGGACGCGCCCAAAGTCGAGCGGCTGGCCACCGAGCAAGACGCCCGCTGGATCGCCGACGCGGTGCGCGGACGCGAGGGCGTGGTCACGCGCGCCACCCGCAAGACCCGCCGCGAGCTGCCCCCGCTGCTCTACGATCTGACCTCGCTGCAGCGCCGCGCGAACCAGCGCTATGGGCTGTCCGCCCAGCGCACGCTGGAGGTGGCTCAAGGGCTCTATGAGCGCCACAAGCTCATCACGTACCCGAGAACGGACGCGCGCTACCTGACGTCGGACCAGGTGGGGGAGCTGCCCGGGATCTTGCGCGCCGTGGGCACTCTGGCCCCGTACCGCGCGACGGCCGAGGCGCTGTCGGAGCGCCCGCTGCGGATCAGCGGCCGCATCGTCGACGACGCCGAGGTCGGCGATCACCACGCGATCCTACCTACCTCTCGGTCGGCGGAGGGCGCGCGCCTGGACCCCGACGAGAAGCGGGTCTACGACCTGATCGCCCGGCGCCTGTTGGCGGCGCTCTCGCCCGACGCGGTGATCGACACGGCCGAGATCTGGGTGGAGGTGGCGCCGCCGCCGGACGCGCCGCTGCCGGCGGACGCGCCGCCGCCCCTGACCTTTCGCGCCAAGGGGCGAGTGCTCCGCGAGGCAGGCTGGCAGGCGATCGACCCGCCGGCGAGCTCCAACGACCTGGACCTGCCCAACATCGAGGAGGGCGCGGTCGTGCACGTGGACGACGCCGCGACCATGCCCGGCCAGACGCGCCCGCCGCGCCCGCACGACGACGCGTCGATCCTGCGCGCCATGGAGACCGCCGGGCGCGCGCTCGACGACGACAACCTGCGCCGCGCGCTCCGCAACGCAGGCCTGGGCACGCCCGCCACCCGCGCCGCCATCCTGCAGACGCTGCTCGATCGCAAGTACATCCTCCGCGACGGACGGGCGCTGCAGGCGACCCCCATGGGCTGCGCGCTGATCGAGGCGCTGCCGGTGGAGGCGCTCAAGAGCGCGGAGCTGACCGGTCGCTGGGAGAAGCGCCTGGCCGACATCGCCGAGGGGCGTGAGCGCCGCGACGCGTTCATGTCCGACGTGGTCGTGTACACGGGTGTCATCGTCGACGCGATCCGCGGGAGCGGGGCGCTCCCGATGGCCGCGACCGAGCGCACGCGCCCGGAGGCCGAGGCGATCGGCGCCTGCCCGGCCTGCGGCGCCCCCGTCCGCAAGCGGGGCGACGTGTGGACCTGCGACACCGGCCGCACCTGCCCGTTTGTCGTGTTCGGCACCATGGGCGGCAAGACCATCGGCGTGACCATCGTGCGGACGCTGCTCAAGGAGAAGCGGACCGCGGTGATGACAGGCTTCAAGAGCCGGGCCGGAAAGGCCTTCGACGCGGGCCTGGAGGTCGGGCCAGACGGTCGGGTGCAGCTGTACTTCTCGAACGAGCCCGCAGCACCCAAGGCGGAGCCCAACGAGCCCAAGGCGGCGCCCAAGCCGAGCGCGGACGGTCGCGCGAAGGCGGGCGCCAAGGCGTCCGGGGAGCCCAAGCCCCGCGCCAAGGCGGAAGGGAAGGCGCCGGCGAGTAAGGCCGCGCCCAAGCCCGGGGCAGACAAGGGGGCGACCAAGCCCCGGCCGAACGCCATGCCCGCCGCGCCGAAGGTGGGCGAGGCGTGCCCCACCTGCGGCGAAGGCAGGGTGATGCAGGGCCGGACCTCGCTCGGGTGCTCCCGGTGGCGCGAGGGCTGTGGCTGGAGAGGCCCGCTCTAGTCGCGGTCGCCCAGGATCGCGTTGACCAGGGAGAGGAGGGACTCGGGCCGGAACGGCTTGGCCAGGAACGCGTCCCGCTGCTTGTCGACGCCCACCACCGTGAGGTTCTCGGGCGTCTCGCCCGACATGAAGATCACGCGCAGGTCGGGCCGCATGCCGCGCGCCTGACGGGCGAGCGACGGGCCCTCGATGTCGTCCATCATCACGTCGGACAGCAGCAGCTGGATGGACGGGTCGCGCGCGAGCACGGACAGCGCTTCGGCGCCGCTGGTCGCGGACACCACCCGGCGACCGTCACGCTCCAGGGCGCGCACCACGGTGCGCCGCACCAGCGGGTCGTCGTCCACCACGAGCAACGTGGTCATGGCCGGATGAGGGGGTTGGATCGTGGGCTCCTGCCGCGGGTCGGACGTTGTAGCCCGACCCTTGTAGGGATCCTGACACGACGTGGCCTCTCGCGCATGGCGATTGCGTGGAACTGCGCATACGAAGCGCGCCCGCGAGGTGCCACGTGGCTCGTCTCGACTACATCGATCACCGCGCCGATCCGTCTGCCTGGGCGCGCGAGCTCGGCTGTTCGGACGAGGCGGTGGCGCTGCTCTTGGACAGCCCGTTCATCGACCTGCACTGCGATCTGGAGGTCCCCGTCCGCTTGTTCGGCTGGGACCCGGCCAAGCGCCACGGGCCTTGGAAGCGGGTGATGCCGCTGTTTGGCCACACCGACTACCCGCGCCTGCGGGAAGCCGGGATGACCGGGGTCGTCTACGACCTGGCGACCAACGTGTTCCGACGCGAGCCCAACCGCCAGGTGATCACGCTGGCCAACCTGGAGCGCTGCCAGCGGCAGATCGCGGCGTGGCCGGAGGATCTCGCGGTCGCGCGCACCCGCTCCGAGTACGACGCGGCGGTGGCGGCCGGGCGGACCGCCTTCTTCCTGGCGCTGCAGGGCGGGAACGCGCTGTCCCACGACCCGACCGTGCTGCTGGGTGACGTGGGGCAGCTGATCCACCGCATCACGCTGGTGCACCTCAAGTCCAGCGTGCTCGGCGGCAGCAACAGCCCCGGTCAGCCGGAGAACGGCATCACCGACCGCGGCCGCGAGTTCGTGAAGCTGTGCAACCAGGCCCGGATCCTCGTGGACCTGGCCCACGCGGGCAAGAAGACCTTCTGGGGCGCGCTCGACGCGCATGACACGCTCATCCCGCCGATCGTCAGCCACGTGGGCATGGCCGGCGTGCGCGACCTGTGGCGCAACATCGACGACGACCAGGCCCGCGCGATCGCCGACCGCGGCGGCGTGATCGGCATCGTCTACCAGGGGAACTTCCTGGCGGACGTGCCGGTCGGCTGCGCGAGCAAGCGCTCGGCGATCGTGGACCACCTCGATCATGTCATTCGGGTCGCGGGCGAGCAGGCGGCGGCGATCGGCACCGACTACGACGGCGTCATCACGCCGCCCTCGGATCTGACCGACATCACGCAGCACCCGCTGCTGGTGCAGGACATGCTCGATCGAGGCTGGTCCCACGCCCGCATTCGCGGGATCCTGGGCGAGAACTACCTGCGGGTGGTCAAGGAAGTCCGGCCGTGACGCAATTCCAGATGACAGCTTGTCACACGTTCGGGGCGGCTTCCACCCCCGTTGACAGGATGTCCGGGACGGGTCGAAGAAAGCGTGTAGAACGGGCTTGCAGAGGCATGGCACGCGGGTTGCCTTACGCTGGCGATGGAGGACGGGATGGCGGGTGAGGCCCTGGCGGGACTGCGCGACAAGCCGTGGATGCCGTTCGTCGGCGTCACGGTCGGCGCCGTCGTGCTCGCGCTCCTGGCCTCTGCCGGAGTGGGCGTGCTGGTGCGTCTGCCCGAGGGCGCCAAGGTGACCCCGGCCATGACCGCCGAGGACATCGCCGGCGCGGGCGGCCTGTCGACCAACGCAGACGACGTGACGGCCACTGGGGGCGGTGACGCAGGCGCCGACGCTGGGGGCAGCTCGGCGGATGGGCTTACCGCGGCCATTCACGCGGGCCGTCGCCTGAGCAAGGCCGATTACGTCAAGAGCATCCTGGATCGGAACATCTTCGACCCGTCCAAGATTGGCAAGCCCATTTGCGTCGGCGATGAATGCCCTGATGAGGCGGGCTCTGACCTCAAGGTCACGCTCAAGGGCACGGTGGTCGCGGTGCCCGCGGCCTACAGCGCCGCCTTCATCGCCGAGGAAGGCAAGGAGACGGTCCACGCCTACGGGATCGGCCAGAAGGTCCAGGGCGCTGAGATCCTTGAGATCCAGGACAAGCGGGTGCGCGTGCGCAACCCGGCCGGCGCCGAGGAGTGGCTGGAGGTCGGCGTTGAGAAGCCGGCGTCCGTCGGCGACGGCGCCAAGCCTGCCGCGGAGGGTGGGATCACTGGCGACGGCGAGACCAACTTCACGATCGATCGCGCCACGCTCAACGCGGCGCTCGGCAACATGGACGAGCTCTCGGGCATGGCCCGCGCGCTCCTGCACCGCGGCCCGGACGGCGAGTACGACGGCTACCGCCTGTCGGCGATCCGTCGCGACACCCTCCCCGACAAGGTCGGCATCCGCAACGGCGACATCATCCACTCGGTGAACGGCCTGCAGATCAACTCGCTCGACGGCGCGATGAAGGCGCTCGACGCGCTCAAGACGCAGCCCAACCTCAAGGTCGAGGTCACCCGCCGTGGCCAGCCGACTACCCTCAACTACGACATCCGCTGACGCTTGGGTCGAATGACCCGAGCCGGAGCATGAGCCTCGATGCCTCAGCGTCTCTCTCGTCCCCTCCTCGTTGCGTTGATCCTCGCCGTGCCCCTGTCGGGCGCGCTCGCGCAGGACAACCCGCCCACGCCCGCGCCCCGCTCGGTGCCCACGCCGCCAACGGCGTCTCCTGCGGGCGTGCCCGCGGGTCAGACCCCGGTGGGCGCGCCGCCGACGCTCAAGCCCGGCGAGCCCACGCCTGCGTCCGCGCCAGTGAACCCGTCCATCGCGCCCGAGACGGTGCCGCCACCGCTGGCGCCCGCGGGCGGCGGCGTGAACATCAATTACGTGGAAGCCGATCTTTACTCGCTGCTCGAGTACTTCGCGCGTGCCACGGGCAAGAACTTCGTGATCGCGGACCAGCGTGACCTGCAGGGCAAGAAGGTCACGATCATCTCGAACAAGCCGGTGTCGCCGGGCGCCGCCTACGAGGCGTTCCTGTCGGCCCTGGAAGTGCACGGCCTGACCGTCGTCCAGGTCGGCAACCTGTACAAGATCATCAAGGCGCAAGAGGCGCAGCAGTCGCCCGGCCGGCCCGGTCAGGGCGGCGATATCCAGGCGACCGACCAGTACATCACGCAGATCATCCAGTTCGACAACATCAGCGTCACCGACGTCCGCGAGATCGTTGACAACCTGGTGTCGCCTAACGCCAAGGTGCTGGCCTACGCGCCGGCCAACACGCTGATCCTGACGGACACCGGCTTCAACATCCGGCGCATCTACGACATCGTCAGCAAGCTCGACATCGCGGCCCCCCGCGCGACCATGGCGATCTACCCGATCGTCTTCGCCAAGGCCGAGGACATCAAGCAGCTGATCGAGGACCTCTACGGCACGGCCGAAGACGCCAGCAGCACCGCGGGCCGCGCCACTGCACGCGCGGGCGCTCGCAGCCCGCGCGCTGCGGCGCGCGCCAACCCCACCGCCGGCGCCGCCGCCGGCGCGAGTGAGGGCGTCACCGCGGGCAAGGAGTCGAACTACATCACGAAGGTGCTCTCCGACGAGCGCACCAACTCGCTGATCGTGCTCGCGAACGAGCAGGGCCAGCAGGCGGTCAAGGACCTGATCGCCAAGCTGGACATCGACGTCGACCCGACCAGTCGCTCGCAGATCTACGTGTACCGACTGGAGCACGCCAAGGCGGAGGACATCGCCAAGGTGCTGCAGACGCTGTCGCAGACCACGTCGAAGGGCAGCGCCAGCTCGGGCCGCGGCGCCGGCAACCAGACCACCGTCGACACGCGTCTGGCCGCCACCCGCGCGCGCGAGGTCGTGCCTCCTGCGAACGCCGCAGGTGAGGGCAACAACAACGAGGCCGGTGGCGCCATCGCCGCGTTCGACTCCGGTATGCGCATCGCGGCGGACGAGAACACGAACAGCTTGGTGATCATCGCGTCCAAGGACGACTACGCGATCATCGAGTCCGTGATCAAGGAGCTCGACACCAAGCGCAAGCAGGTCTACCTCGACGCGGTCATCTTGGAGCTCTCGAGCAACGACGCGCTCGACTTCAACCTCGCGTACCACACGCCGTTCGACATCAACACGCCGTTTAACGGCGGCTCCAAGGCCACGGGCATCGTCGGCGGCCAGTTCGGCACCAACTCGCTCGGCCTGGATCCCTCGGGCCTGGCGGGCTTGGCGTTTGGCATCTTCGGGCAGTCTGTCGCCGTACCCATCATCGATCCGTCCACCGGGTCCGTGACCTCGATCGACATCCCTGCGTTCGGCATCGCGCTGCAGGCGCTCAAGACGAACCAGATGGTGAACATCGTCTCCAACCCGAGCGTCATGGCGCTCGACAACGAGGAGGCGAAGATCGTCGTCGGCCGGAAGATCCCGTTCCCGACGTCCAACGGCCTCAACAGCCTGGGCCAGCCAGTCGTGACCTACCAGCGCGAAGACGTCGCGATCACGCTCGACATGACGCCGCGGATCAACTCCGAGAACTTCGTCACGCTCGAGCTCGACGTGGAGGTGCAGGAGGTCGAAGACTCCAGCTCGCTCAACACCGCGCAGGCCGGCTTCATCACGTCCAACCGCGAGATCAAGACCGTCGCGTTGGTCGGCGACAACGAGACCGTGGTGCTCGGAGGTCTGGTGGGCAGCACGGACAGCAAGTCCGAGTCCAAGATCCCCATCCTGGGTGACCTGCCGCTGATCGGCGCGCTGTTCCGCAACCACAGCAACTCGGCGCGCCGCACCAACCTGATGGTGTTCATCACGCCGCACATCATCGATGACTCTGACGATCTGTCTGAGATCATGCGCGTGAAGGAAGCCCAGCGCGAAGAGTTCATGCGCCGCTTCTACGGCAAGTCGCAGGACCAGCAGATGGCTGAGATCAAGCGCCTGCTGCAGTACTCGATGAACAACGTCGACAAGCCCTCCGTGTTCCGCGGTCCGGCCACCATCGCCAACACGGTGACGGTCGGCGGTCAGCCGGTCTCGGCCGGCGCGCGCGACGAGCTCGAGGCCAGCCTTGAGGCCGCGCGCCAGGTCCAGCCTGGTGAGGGCGCTGGCTTGCTGCCGAACAACCAGGTGAACATCGTCCCGCCGCCTCCGGCCCCCGCGCCCGCGCCGGCCCCTGCGCCCGCGCCTGCGCCCGAGACGCCGCCGGCCGACGGAGGCCAGTGAGATGGGCGTTCGCCGGATCGAGTTCGACGAGAGCCTGAAGCGCTTCGGCATTGGCGCCGACGCGCTAGAGCGCGCGCGCACGACCGCGACCAAGCAGGGCATCCCGCTGCGTCGCGCCGCGCTGATCACCGAAGGGCTCGACCCGAAGGCGATGGCGCGCGCGCTGTCGGAGATCTCGGGCCTGCCGGTCATGGAGACCGTGGACCTCGAGAGCGTCGATCCGGATCTGGTGCTCAAGCTGCCGCTTCAGCTCGCGCGCGACCGCCACGTGCTGCCGCTGTGGGTGGCCGACGGTGAGCTGGTGGTGGGGCTGTCGGAGCTCGACGCGCTGTCGATCATCGACGACCTGCGCCTGCTGCACGGGCGCCCGGTGCGCCCGGTGCTCGTGCCGTCGGACGTCCTCGACAAGGCGATGAACGACTCGTACGACCGCGCCTCTAAGAGCGCGTCGGACATCCTCGACAACGTCGACGACGCTGATCAGAAGAACGACGACGACCTGAACCTTGAGGACGCCGAGCTGCTCGACGATCCGAACCAGGCGCCGATCATCCGCTTCGTGAACGCGCTCTTCACGCAGGCCATCAAAGAGCGGGCGAGCGACATCCACATCGAGCCGTTCGAAAAGGATCTGGTCGTCCGGTTCCGCATCGACGGCGTGCTGCACGAGCGCTTCAAGCCGCAGTTCAGCCTGCGCAGCCCGATCGTGTCGCGCATCAAGATCATCAGCGGCCTCAACATCGCTGAGAAGCGCCTCCCGCAGGACGGGCGCATCCGTCGTCGCATGGGCGGCCGCGAGATCGACTTCCGCGTGTCGACCGTGCCCGTGCGCCACGGCGAGCGCGTCGTCATGCGTATCCTGGAGAAGGGGCAGGTCTTCTCGCTCGACCGAGTGGGCATGGAGGCGGACACCCTGGAGACCTTCCGCAAGATCATCCGGCTGCCCCACGGCATCCTGCTGGTCAGCGGTCCCACCGGCTCGGGCAAGTCCACCACGCTGTACTCGGCCATCTCCGAGATCAACGATCCGGACATCAACATCCTCACGATTGAGGATCCGGTCGAGTACGAGCTGGTCGGCATCGGGCAGGTGCAGGTCAACTCCAAGATCGACCTCACGTTCGCCAGCGCCCTGCGCGCCTTCCTTCGTCAGGATCCCGACGTCATCCTCGTCGGTGAGATCCGCGACCGTGAGACCGCGGAGAACGCGGTGCAGGCCTCGCTCACGGGTCACATGGTGTTCAGCACCATCCACACCAACGACGCGGCGGGCGCGTTCGCGCGCCTGACCGAGATGGGCGTGGAGCCCTTCCTCGTGGCGTCGTCGCTGGCGGGCGTGCTGGCTCAGCGCCTGGTCCGTCGCCTCTGCCCCGAGTGCAAGGCGCCCTACGTGCCTTCCGACACCGAACTCCTCGACATCGGCATGCAGCGCGCGACGCTGACGGGGCACACGGTATTCAAGGCCGTCGGCTGCGACGCGTGCCAGAGCGTGGGCTACCGCGGCCGCGTGGGCATCTACGAGTTCCTGCCCGCGTGGGAGGAGATCAAGCAGCTGGTGATCGCGCGCGCAGACTCTGGCGCGATCAAGCGCAAGACGGTCGAGCTTGGCATGCGCACGCTGCGCGAAGACGGCTTCCTGAAGGTGCTGCGCGGCTTCACGTCATTCGACGAAGTGATGCGTGTCACCCAGATGGACAACGCCGAGGGGGACTGATCCTCGATGCCTGTCTTCGAATACAAGGGCTTTGACGGGACAGGTGGCGCGGTCGCCGGCGTGGTCGACGCCGACACGGCCAAGATCGCGCGCGCGCGCCTGCGCAAGCAGGGCGTGTTCCCGACGGACGTCCGCGAGCAGCACGGCAAGGCGGTCACGGGCTCGGGGCTGAACCGCGAGATCGACGTCGCCCAGTACTTCGAGTTCATCACGCAGCGCGACATCGCGCAGGTCACGGCGCAGCTGGCGGTGCTGATCGGCGCGTCGGTCCCGATGGCTGAGTCGCTGGCGGCGCTGGTGGAGCAGACCGAGAAGCAGAAGCTCAAGGTCGTGCTGTCCAAGATCAAGGAGCGCGTGAACGAGGGCACCACGTTGGCCGACGCCATGGCCGATCACCCCAAGGTGTTCGACACGCTCTACATCTCCATGGTGCGCGCGGGCGAGCGCACCGGCGCCCTGGGCGAGGTTCTGGACAGGTTGTCCAAGTTCGCCGACGCGAACGTGAAGTTGCAGGGACAAGTCGTCAGCGCGCTCGCGTACCCCATCCTGATGATGTTCATCGGCACCGGCATGATCGCCCTGATCTTCACCATGGTCGTGCCCCAGATGCGCGGCACGCTGGCGTCGTTTGGCGGCGAGAAGAACCTGCCGCTGATCAGCAAGCTGGTGTTTGCCTTCGGCGACTTCGTGGTGGGCTGGGGCTGGCTGGTGCCGGTGTTCGCGGTGGCGGGCTTCTTTGCGTTCCGTCGCTGGGTGGCCACGGTCCCGGGTCGCGAGCGCTTCGATCGCTTCAAGCTGAACGTGCCGCTGTTCGGCCGCCTCAACCGCATCGTCGCCGTCAGCCGCTTCTGCCGCACGCTGGGCACGCTGCTGATCTCAGGCGTTCCGATCATCGCGGCGCTGGCCATTGTCCGCGACGTCGTCGGCAATGTCATTCTGTCCGAGACCATCACGAAGGCCTCGCTCAACATCCAGGAAGGCCAGAGCATCGCGCGGCCGCTCCAGGAGTCGGGCCAGTTCCCGCCGATGGTGGTTCATATGATCAAAGTCGGCGAACGAACCGGTGAACTGGAGCGGATGCTCAACCTGATCGCCGACTCCTATGAGGAAGAGGTCGAGGCGACGGTCGCTGCGGTGACGTCTCTGCTGGCCCCGATCGCGATGCTCATCATGGGCGTCGTGATTGGCACTGTGGCACTCGGCTTGCTGCTGCCCATGCAGGCGATGACGAAGGCGATTCATTGACGTTCGATGATGACTTTCGCGTCTAGATTCACAGAGCATCTTGAGGAGGATCGACATGGACCAGGACACCACCACGCTGCGTGAGCGACTCGACGTGCTGCGCGACATGGGCGCGCTCCGCGACATGGGCGCGCTGCGCCGGATGCGTCGCGGCATGACCCTGATGGAGATCATGATCGTCATCGCGATCATCCTGCTCCTCATGGGCGCGCTGACGTTCGGTCTGGCTGGCATCTTCGGTGACGCGCAGCGCAGCACGGCCGAACTCTCGATCACCCGCATCAACGAGAAGGTGAAGATCTACCAGGTCAAGAAGAAGAAGCTCCCGGACAGCATCACCGAGCTCTACGCCGGTGAGGCCGAGCCCAAGGATCCGTGGGGCAACCCCTTCAAGATGAAGAAGGGCGGCAAGGGCGGCTACGACATCCTCTCGATGGGTGCTGACGGCAAGGAAGGCGGCTCGGGTGGTGACGCCGACGTGAAGCTGTCCGAACTCGAGTGATCCCGGCCAAGGCCTGACGCGCGGTTGCGTGGCGGGCCCGAGGCCCCTTGGAGTCCCAGGTGCGAGGAAGCCTCTCTCACGGCCGTCGCGATCGTCGCGGCATGACGCTCATGGAGCTGATGGTCGCGCTCGCGATCATGCTCCTCGTCACGGCCGTGCTGATGCCATCGATGGACGCCGCGTTCATGCTCCAGCAGCGTGGCGCCGCGCGCCGCTTGGCGCTGGCGTTTGAGGCGCTCCACGACGAGGCGATCCTGCGCAACCGCACGTACCGGATCGCGTTCAACTTGGACGACAACACCTGGAAGGTGGAGGTCGGCGAACCGGACGTGGCCGTGTTCGACAACGACAAGGCGCGCCTGAACTTTGAGGCGAACGAGAAGGAGCTGCTCTCCAAGCTCAAGCCCGAGGACCAGGCCATCTATCAGAAGGACCACGCCGCGTTCACGCCGCCTGACGGTGGGGAGTACGACGAGGTGGTGAAGCTGCCTGAGAACTCCAAGTTCAAGAGCATCTTCACGCCCCAGCGCGAGGACCCGGTGACGCCGCGCGGCGAGGGCAGCAAGCGCAAGAAGCGCGACGACCCGCCTGAGGGTGAGCCGCTGGTGGTCTACAGCTACGTGTTCGCCAACGGGTCCGCCGAGTACACGGTCGTGCAGATCGCGGATCGGACGGACGACTCCGAGGGCTTCACGATCACGGTCGATCCGCTGTCGGGCAAGGTGGACTTCCACGACACGCTGGTCGACCAGAAGGACATGTGGCGCTTCCTGCCCGATGATGGGCCGAGGTTGGAGCTGTGATCGGCGCGCTCCACACCAGCCGCCGCGCGCGCCGTGGCTTCACCTTGATGGAGGTGATGCTCGCGACGGTGATCCTCGTGTTCGCGCTCGCCGTGCTCGTGGAGCTTCAGGGCACCGCCGCGCTGGCCACGATGGAGGCGGACAAGATCATCGTCGGCACGCAGCTCGCGCAGGAGAAGCTGACGGAAGTCCGCATGATGGTGGAGAACGAGGGCTTCCCCGACGACGACGTGACGGAGAAGGGCGAGTTTGACGACTTCGGCACGGACGCGCTCAACGTCGAGTTCCAGGACCTGGACGACTACCACTGGGAGTACCTGGTCTCGAAGGTCGACCTGGAGGCGGCCGGGGATCTGACGTCGACCGCGAACAACATGATGCAGAGCTTCGGCGACGCCGGCGCCGGCGAGGCCACGCAGCAACTGCCGGACCTGTCGCAGTTCGGCGTGTCTTCGGACATGATCGCGCAGATGCTGGACCCGTTCCTGCGCGAGGCGCGCGTGCGCGTGTGGTGGGGCACGGACGATCCCGACGAGGCCGACGAGAAGGGCGACCTAGTCGTGCTGACGACGCACATCATCCAGCCGAACGCGAACGTGCTGGGCATGCTCGGCGGCGCGAAGGGTGGTGGTGGCGGCGGCGATGGCGGAAACAACCGCGACAAGCCGGGCTTGCGCGGTCCGAATGACGGACGCGGCGGCGGCGGCCCCGGCGGCGGCCCCGGCGGCGGCCCCGGCGGCGGCCCCGGCGGCGGCGGTGGTCGCGGTGGCGGCGGTCGCGGCGGACTCGGCGGTGGCCGATGACGCGTCGACTCCGTCGCGGCATGACCCTGTTCGAGGTCATGATCTCCATCGGGATCTTGATGATCCTCGCGGGCGTGGGCTGGTCCAGCCTGGAAGACGCGATCGAGATGGGTGACGTCCTGTCCAAGGGCGACATCACGACCCGCTCGGCGCGCGTGGCGTTCGACCGCATGCGGCGTGAGCTGCAGCTGGCGTTCCTGACGCAGCACAAGGACAACCTGGAGGTCTACCAGACCGTGTTCGTGGGGACCGACGGCGATCCGGACAAGGCGTGGTTCTCGACGCTCGCCCACAAGCGCCTGTACAAGAACACCCGTGAGTGTGATCAGGCCGAGGTCAGCTTGTGGGTGGATGACGCGCCGCGCGACATGGGCCCGGGCGACATCCTGTACCACCGGGAGTCCGCGCGAATCGACGGGCTGCCGGACGAGGACGGGCGCATCTGGCCGCTCGCGTACCACGTCGAGACCTTCAACCTGCGCTACCTCAACAGCGCGACGTTCGAGTGGGTCGACGACTGGGACTCGCGCAGCGCCGACACGCCGTACCAGCTCCCGCGCGCGGTGCAGATCGGCATGGTGCTCAAGTCCGAGGACCCAGACGATCCGAAGCAGTCGATCGACGTGCCCTACGTGACCACGGTCGAGCTGTTCTATGCGGACCCGATCGCGCCAAAGTCGGCGGTGGACCTTATAAACTCTGGGGCCGGAACGGACGGGGGTGCCCGGTGAGCGCGCGTCTTCGCTGGCTCTGGACCGAGCTGAACCGCCCGCGTGGGCGGGGCGCGTCGGCGCGTCGTGGCCGCGGCAGCCGCGCGGGCGTGGCCATGTTGCTGGTGCTCGCGACCATCGCGCTGCTCACCGTGCTGGTGATGGACATCGTGCGCTCGGCGACGGTGCGCATCCAGCTGGCGGCGCACCAGCGCGACGAGGCCGCGGCCGAGGCGCTGGCGATGGGCGGCATCGAGTTCTACCGGCTCTTCCTGATCGCCAGCAAGCAGGTGGACGACTCGCCGTTGGTCGAGATGATCAGCCAGATGATCCCCGGAGGGATCAACTCTGCGTCGCTGTGGGAGATCGTGCCGGAGATCAGCACGAGCACGCTGCGCCTGCTGCTCGCCGCGGGCGGTGACGCCGACGAGGCCAAGCAGATCGAGGCGAGCGGCGGCCTGACCGACGAGCAGAACGCGATGACCCGCGACGGCAACGGCGTGCACACCACGCTCAAGAAGCCGTTCCTGGACTTCGACGGCGACTTCGTGGCGACGGTCAAGGACGAGGACGGCCGCATCTACGTAGGCAACTTCCGCGCGACCACCATGGTGGAGCTGCAGAAGGACGTCACCGCCGGCGTCATCCACGGCATGATGTCGGACGAGGCGGACTCCGCCTGGCTGCGCTCGATCAACATCGACCCCTGGGAGCTGGTCGGAGACCTGGCGGACTGGACCGACGCCGACGACCAGCGCATCTTCGAGGGCGGCAGCGAGGATCAGCTCTACGACCAGGGCGACGACCCCTACAAGTCCAAGAACGCGGGCTTTGACTCGGTGGAGGAGATCCGCCTGGTGCACAACTGGGAGCGCGACGACCTCTGGCAGCGCTACGGTCGGCTGTTCACCATCTACGGCTCGGGCAAGATCAACATCAACACCGCCAAGGGCGAGGTGATGAAGGGTTTGTTCAATGCCTACATCTCGCCGCCGCAGAACGACTGGTCGCTGGTGATGGACGCCATCCACGCCTACCGCAGCACGCCGGTGGCGATGGGCGGCGGCATCTTCCGCACCCCGCAGGACTTTGTGACCTTCCTCCGGACGGTCGCGCCCGGCACGGTCGACGACGCGATGGCCAACGCCATCACCACGAAGTCCACGGTCTTCCGGGTGACGTCGGAGGGGCGGGTCGGAAAGTCGAAAGTTGCGATTGAAGCAGTGTTTGATTTCGAGAAGAACAATCGTGTTGGCAAGGTGGTCTACTGGCATGTGCAGTAGCACCTGCCCGCGGAACCACGGCTTGGATTAGAGGGGCCCCATGGCGCGCATCATCTCCATCGATCTCGGCGCATACGCGGTCAAGGTCTCGGTCCGAACGGGCACCGGGGCCGACGACACCGTGGCGCTCGAGGCCTCGCAGCGGGTCCCGGCGGACGTCGGCGTCCTACCGTCGATCGACGAACGACTGGCGGCTCTCGACGAGATCCTCCGGGAACACCCCGATCTCAAGCAGGGCTCGCACACCACGGTCGTGACCTGGCCGGGTGATCTGGCCACCGTGCACCGGCTGGAGCTGCCGTTCGGCGACGACGCCCAGCTGGCCCAGACGCTGCCGTTTGCGGTGGAGTCCGAGGTCCCGTTCGACCTGGACTCCATGGCCATGGCTTGGCGTCGGGCCGACGACGGCCACGTGCTGGTCACGCTGGCCCGCCGCGCCGACCTGTCGGGCATGCTCGACGGCCTGGCTGAGCGCGGCCTGGACCCGCGCCGCGTGCTGCCGGAGGGTGAGTCGCTCGCCGCCTGGGCACAGGGCGGGGACGACAAGGTCTACGCGGTGATCGACGTCGGCCACTCCAAGACCACGCTGGTGGTCGCGCGCGCGGGTCGGGCGCTGATGTCGCGCGCGGTGAGCCTGGGCGGTCGCACGTTCGCGGGCGCGATCGCCGCGTCGCTCGGCTGCTCGCCGTCCGAGGGTGAGGCGCTGCTCCGTGGCGTCCCGGATGAGGACGACCTGCGGATCGCCGACCTTGACCTGTCCGGTCCGTCGGACTCGTCGACCGAGGAGCGCACGCTCGAGACCACCTCGCCGCGCCTGGACATCATGCCGGCCAAGGCCGTCGAGGCGCTGCACGCGTCGATGGGCCTGCTGCTGGCTGAGATCCGTTCGTCGCTGGTGCACGCCGAGGACGAGCTCGGCATCGGCATCGACGAGGTGATCCTCACCGGCGGCGCATCGCGCGCCCGTGACTTCGCGACCTTCCTGCACAATGACCTGGGCGTGCCGGTGGTGCGGGCACGCGAGTACGGCGTCGAGGTGCCGGACGCGCTGGCGTCGGTGCGCGGCGCCACCGCGTGCATCGCGCTGGGCGAGTCGGGCATGACCGACCTGCGCGTCGGCGACCTGGCCTGGCGCGGCGGCATGGACGCGACTCGGCTGGTGTTCCGCTACGGCGGGGCGATGGTCGGCTTCTTCATGGCCGCGGTCGTGCTGATGTTCGCGTTCCAGTACTACAAGCTGACCGGCGAGCAGGCGGACGTCGAGGCGCGCACGCGCGCGCTGGTGCTGGAGGCCGTGCCGGATCTGCCTGAGGACCTGAGCGCGTCGGGCGCGGTGGAGCTGCTCAGCTCGTCGCTCGACGACGCGAACATGCAGGCCTCGTTCCTGGGTGACGCCAACTCCGCGCCGCCTACGGTGGACCTGCTCAGCAAGATCACCGACAACTTCCCCAAGCCCGACGACGTGACCGTGCAGGTGGACCTGCTCGACATCACGCCGAACGCCATCCAGATCGAAGGCTCCACCGACGGGTTCGCCCAGGTGGACAAGATCGACGAGGGCCTGACCAAGTCTGGCCTGTTCCCCGCGGTCGAGACGTCGCCGGGCAACAAGGACGCTGGCGGCAAGCTCGGGTTCAAGATCAGCATCCAGCGCGTCGAGGTCGCCGAAGACGGCGACACCGACGTTCCCCCCGCCGGCGAGGAGGGCTGACATGGATCGCCTGCGCGCATTGATGGAGAACCTCCGCGATCAGTTCGAGGCGATGACGCCCCGCGATCGCACGCTGGCCACCGTGCTGGTGGCCACGCTCACGCTCGGGTTTGCCGGTGGCGTGACCTGGTACCTCAAGGGCATCCTCAACGACCTGGCCGCCGACGTCATCACGGCCAAGGCGGACCTGGCGCACACCCAGGAGATGTCGGGCGAGTACAGCGTGGTCGCCGCCAAGCTCAAGGCCGCCGAGACGCGCATGGGCGCGTTCCACGCCAACCAGATCAACACGTACCTGGAAGACTGGGCCAAGGGCGCGGGCATGCTGCCGCAGCTCAAGGAAGTGAAGGAGCTGGGGACGGAGACGCAGGGCCGCTACCGCCAGCGTGACTACCACGTGGAGATCGACAACGCGGAGTTCGGCGCCATCGTCGAGTTCCTCTTCGCGGTCGAGACCTCGCCGTACCCAATCCGCGTGAAGTCCGCGAAGTTCCGCGCCGACGGCGTCGGTGACTCGCGCATGATGGACGTCGGCCTGGATCTGGTCACCTACGACAAGCCGGAGGGTGGGGGATGAATCGCTTCCTGACCTGGTTGGCGCTGGGCGCGTGGGGCGCCGTGGCGTTCTCGGGCGCTTTCTGGCTGTCGTTCCCGTCCAAGGCGGTGTCGGATCGCCTGTCGTACGAGGTCGCCACGCGTAGCGGCGGCGCGTTCGATCTGTCGGTCGGCTCGGTGGCGCCGTGGTGGTACGGTTTGTCGGCCAAGCAGGTCGTCGTGTCGACGGTGGACAAGCTGTCCAAGGATGCAGTCCCCACGCCGATCTTCTTCGCGGACGCCGCGGGCGTGCGCGTCAGCCCCTGGAGCCTGCTTAAGCTCAGCCCCGCGCCCTTGCTCATGGGCTACATCGGCATGGAGTCGGCCTCGTTGGACTTCGCGCTCCGCGGCGCCATGCGTGACGGCGCGCTCGCGCTGCGCAGCGTCAAGCTCGACGCGTCCAACATCCCCGTGCTCGACATGCTTGGCATGATGGGCGTGGCCGGAGACGGCGGCACCACCGCGAGCGGCGGCGTGGACGTCAGCGTCGACCTGCAGCTGCCCAACGGCCTGGCCAAGGCCGACGGCGAGATCTCGCTGAAGGGCAACCAGATCCAGATCGAGAAGGTCAGCTCGACACTCATCGGCTGGAACGAGATGGAGATCAACACCCCCATCGAGGATCTCAGCATCCAGATGGCGGTGGAGGGCGGCGAGGCGACGATCACCGACGGTGTGCTGTCGTCGCCGCTCGTGCACGCGAAGCTCAGCGGCACCATCGCGCTCGAAGACAACCCCGGTCGCAGCAAGCTCGACCTGGGCGCGGTCATCGAGCTGGGCGAGTGGGAGGGCACGCCGCTCGCCAACTTCCGCGGCCCGCTGGAGGGCGCGCTCCGCAGCGCGCGCTTCGCGGACGGCTCGTACCACTACAAGGTCGAGGGCGCGCTGGGGCACCTGAGCTTCGGCGACTTCCGGCCCGAGCGGGACGCCGGGACGCGCGGTCTGACCCGTCCGGCGCCGGGCGTGGGCGTGGGCACGTCGACCCCGATGCCGGGCTCGACGGACGGGCGCATCCCGAACCCGCCCCCGACGCCGCCGCCGGGCATCAACGACGGCGTGATCCCGGTGGACGAAGAGCCGGAGGCCGATCCGAACGCCGACGCGCCGGAGAACCCCGAGGATCCGCCGCCGGAAGAAGCGCCCGCGCACGAAGAGGATCCGGCGCCGCCGGAGAACTAGCGCGACGTCGACAGAGCGCGGAACGCTCGGATCTCCCCATCCTGACGAGCGTGCCCGCGCATCGTTCACTACCGGTCGACCAAGGTGTCGATCCGCGTGAGCGGGTAGCGCGCTACGGCGCGAGGATCGCCGCCGCGAGCAGCGTGCCCTTGGCGACGGTCTCCTCCCACTCGGCCGCCGGATCGCTGTCGGCGACGATGCCGCTGCCGATGTGCCAGCGCGCCTGATCGCCGCGGAACACCGCGGTGCGGATGGCGACGGACCACGACGCGCGGCCGTGGTCGCTGACGAAGCCGATCGCGCCGCAGTAGACCCCGCGCGGCTCGGGCTCCAACTCGGCGATGCGCTGGCAGGCGCGGATCTTGGGCGCGCCGGTCACGGATCCGGGCGGGAAGACGGCGGCGAGCGCGTCCCACGCGTCGACGTCGGGGCGCAGCGTGGCGGACACCACCTGGGACGCGTGGTGTACGTTGGTGTGCGCGGTGGGCGTGCGCACGCCGACCTGCACGCTGCCGGGGACCGCGACGCGGCCGAGGTCATTGCGGCACAGGTCGACGATCATCGTCAGCTCGGCGCGCTCCTTGTCCGACGTCATCAGCTCGCGGGCGGCCGCGGCGTCGCGGGTGGGGTCATCGTGGCGGGGGCGGGTGCCCTTGATGGGCGTGGTGCTCGCCAGGCGGTCGACCACGTCGATCAGACGCTCGGGGCTGTTGCTCGCGATTCGTACGCGGTCGTCGAGGACCAGCCACGCGCCGCGCTCCGGGCGGCTTGTGGCGCGCAGGCGGCGCATCGCGTCGAACGCGTCGCCGACTCGGTCCGCGTGGGCGACCCGGGTGACGTTGAGCTGGTAGACGTCGCCCTCACGGATGCGCTCCTGCGTCTGGCGGACGGCGTCCTCGTAGGCGGCGCGCGACCAGCTGGGCAGCGAGACGCCGGATGGGCGGGATGGCGCATCGAGGATGGGGGCCTGAGCGACGCGCCTGGCGGCGTCCGCGCGGAACGCGGGCCCGCCTACCGCGACCCACCCTCCGGTCGGGCCGTGGTGGAGGAGGGCGCCGTCGTAGCGTCCGAGCCAGACTTCGGGCTCCCAGGTGGGGGCCGAGCGGGGCACCGGCGCGACCGCGTGACCCGCCCCGTAGCCCACGTAGCCGAGGCATCCTCCGACGAACGGGAGGTCTTTGTGGCCTAAAACGACGCGGGTCCGCTCGCGGCCGGCCTGCACCCAGCCGTCCGCGACGCGCACCACCTCAGCGGGGTCCCAGACCAGCACCGACCAGCTGGCGTCGCCGCCGTCGAGCCAGATTGAACCACTAGTATCGCGCAGCGTGGCGGCGACGCGCTCGGGCGTCGTGGCGGTGGGCGCGAGGGTGTCGATGGAGGGGGACAGGCCTGGACCTCGAACGGACCGCCCTGCCTATCCAGGGTGGCCGACTTGTGGAGGCTGGATCCGTGCGATAATGGCGGCCTGCCGATGTTCGACCCGAGCGTCGCACGTTGGCCCGGAGTGCCCGCTCCGCTAGGTCTTGCCTTCGCCGCAGGCTGTCGCCCTCCCCGAGTGGCACCTGCCCAGCCCTCCAAGCCCCGCGTACGTCGCGATCCCCGGAGAACCCATGCCGCGCACGACGCTGTGGATCGCGCTCGCGCTGACGTGGACGACCCATGCCCACGCCGCAGACGAAGGCGTTGCAGAGGTCGTGGTCGACGGCACTGTGCCGGTCGAAATCGAGCGGGACCCGGACGGCATCTGGGCCTGGACGCGTCGCCTGGACGGCGAGGTGGTGCAGCCCGCGCAGCAGGACGCCATCGACGAGGCCGTCAACGTGGCGATGCAGGACCGCGCGCTCGTCGAGGAGCTGGACGGCCTGGACATCCCGTCGGACTACTACAACAACCCGGAGCGCACGCTCCTGGGTGACCCGCTCTTCCTCGACCAGATCAACCCGCGCGAGTTCGACATCCCGATCACCGTGAACGACGCGGTGGAGACCTGGATGCGCGCGCTGCTCGGCTCGCAGCGCAAGTACACGCAGCGCTGGCTGGAGCGTCGCTCCAAGTTCGCGCCGATGATCCTAGCCGCGCTGGACGACGCCCACCTCCCGCACGACCTGCTCTACCTGTCGATGATCGAGTCGGGCTTCAACCCGAACGCCTACAGCACCGCGGACGCGGCGGGCCTGTGGCAGTTCATCCCGGACACCGGTCGTATGTACGGCCTACGCGTCGACTATTGGATCGACGAGCGCCGGGACCCGGAGATGGCCACCGGTGCGGCGCTCCACATGCTCGGTGACCTTTACAAGCAGTTCGGTGACTGGCAGCTCGCGTTCGCGGCGTACAACACGGGCCCCGGCCGAATCTCGCGCGGCGTGGCGCGCCTGGCGGCGGGCGGCGAGAAGGCCGACTTCTGGACGCTCTACGAGCGCGACATGCTGCACCCGGAGACCGAGGGCTACGTGCCCAAGATCATCGCTGCGGCCATCATCGGCAAGCACCCGGAGCGCTACGGCTTCACCAACCTCCAGCCCCTGCCCGCGCTCGAGTACGACTCGGCGACGGTGGACGGCGTGGTGGACGTGTCGGTGATCGCCAAGTGCGCGGGTGTCACGGAGGACGCGTTCCGCGAGCTCAACCCGATGATCCGCCGGTACGCCACGCCGGACGGCAGCACGACGGTCCGCCTGCCCAAGGGCTCGCGCGACAGCTTCGTGGCGGCGCTGGCCGCGGTGCCCGCCGCGGAGCGTCGTCAGCTGGTGGTCCACGCGGTCGCGCGCGGCGAGACGCTGTCGATGATCGCGGCTCGGTACGGCACGACCGCGCAGGTGGTGCAGGACGCCAACCGCATCACCAACCCCAACCGCATCGCGGTCGGACAGAAGCTGGTGATCCCGGTGCGTGGCGCCCACGCCGCGGACGTGATCGCCGCGGCCCACCCCGAGCCTGAGACGCGCGCGGTGGCGCAGCACACGGAGGGCACGGCGCAGCGCGCCGAGCCGGTGCGGCAAGAGGCGTCCGCGCCCAAGCCGGAGCCGGCGTCGTCGCGTCCCGCCACCTACACGGTGCGCTCGGGTGACTCGCTCGGCAGCATCGCGGA
>CANJMY010000008.1 GCA_947475315.1 Pseudomonadota bacterium
ACCGACGGCGACACCCACGGCTTCGCGCGCGTCCACGTCGATCACCGCGGGCGGATCGTCGCGGCGACGGCGGTGGGCGCCGGTGCAGGCGAGTCGATCGCCGAGGTGACGCTGGCCATGACCCAAGGCCTGACGCTGGGTCAGATCGGGGCCACGATCCACGCGTACCCGACGCGCGCCGAGGCCTGGAAGCGCCTGGCCGACATGCACAACCGAACCCGGCTGACACCCACGGTGGCGGGCTGGATCCGGCGATGGATCCGCCTCTGGCTCGGGGCCGCCTGATGCGGGTGAGCGTGATCATCCCCACGCTGAACGAGGCGGATCGCCTGCCCGCGCTGCTCGACGCGCTGCGCTGGATGCCGCTGCACGAGGTGATCGTCGCCGACGCCTCCAGCCCAGACGGCACCGCGGCGGTCGCGTCCGCGCGCGGGGGCCGGGTGATCGCGGACGCGCCGCGCGGTCGGGGGCGACAGCTCGCCGCCGGGGCAAAGGTCGCGACCGGGGACGTGCTCTGGTTCATCCACGCCGACGCGATGCCGCCGGTGGACGCCGTCGCGCAGATCCGCGCCGCGCTCTCACGCCCAGGGGTCGTGGGCGGTGCCTTCCTGCTTCGCACCGTGGACGAGGGCGACGGTGCGCCGCTCGGCCCGATCGTCCGGTTCGCCGACGTGCGCAGCCGCTACACGCACGCGCCCTACGGCGATCAGGCGATCTTCTGCCGTCGTGACGCGCTCGAGCGCGCGGGTGGTGTGCCTGAGCTCGCCCTGTTCGAGGACTTGGCGCTCTCGCTCGCGCTGCGCCGCCAAGGACGCCTGGTCACCGTGCCCGCCGAGGTGACGGTGTCGGGCCGCCGCTTCACGCGCGACCCGCTGCGCGCGGTCGTGTGGATGAACGTGCTGCCGGTGCTTTGGCGCGCGGGCGTGCCCGCCGAGCGGCTGGCCGCCTGGTACGGCAACCCGCGCTGAGCGAACGACACGGCCTGCGTCACTGCGCGGTGGGCACGCCGTCGACCGCCGCAGAGCTGAGGAAGTCGCGCACGGTGGCCTGCGCCTCCGGCCGCGCGAACAGCACGAAGTGCGCGTCGGTCGTGGGGGGCTTGGCGTACAGGACCGCCACGCCGGTCACGCCACCGGCCACGTTCGACGACACCGGGAAGGTCTCCTGCGTGATGTACTGAAGGGGCGTGCTCCCGTTCGCGACCTGACCCACACCCAGCGCGCGGGCGAGCGCGTACTGCGTGCTGTCCGGGCTGTAGGTGTCGCCCACGCCGTAGAGCTGGAGCACCGAGCGCGCGGTGCTGCCCGGCTGCGGCGACGAGAGGAGGTAGCGGGCCTGGTTCACGCCGTCCGACGTGTCGGCGAGCTGCTGCGCGAGGTTGAGCACGGGGTGCATGCGCGACACGCCGGCGTCCGCCAGCCCCACGCGCACCATCTGGGCGACGTTTCGCGGGCTGGTCTTGTCGAGCAGCGCGTTGACCGTGAGCGCGCCCGCGCCGGACAGGATCACGCCGTCAAGCGCGGGCTCGTAGGCGGCGAACATCGGCCCGACCACGCCGCCCTGGCTGTGACCCAGGAAGAAGAAGCGGCTCAAGTCGAAGCGGATGTCGGTGCCCGTGGGGCTCTCGCCCGACGCCAGGTCGAGTGAGTCGAGCAGCCGGGTGATCGTCCACAGGTCCGCGGCCTCCTGGAGCGCGTTGTCGCGCGCGGCGCGCGGGTTCAGCGGGTTGAAGAACAGCACGTCGGGCGCGTAGGCGTCCGGGTCCACGTCGAGCCAGGCCTGTTTGAAGGCCTCTTTGTGCGCGCGCGGGCCGTGCAGCGGCGCGTCGAGGCTGATCATCGCGAACTCGACGGGCTGATCGGCCCAGGCGCCTTCGGTCAGCGCTTCGGCCAGGCCTTCGCGCTCAAAGGACGTGTAGTTCCCGCCGGTGCCGTGCGCGTAGAGGATGACCGGCCAGCCCGCGGCCGGCATCTCGCCGCCCTTCGGGATGGTGATGGCGACGTGCACGTCCTCGGAGCGCACCGGCGAGAGCAGGCCCGCCACGGGCTCGGCGATCCCACCACCGTCGGCGAAGTCCTTGAACGGCGGCGTGCCCTCCTGGAACTGCGGCAAGGCAACGACGGCTTGGATCTCGGTGTAGAGCGCGGCCGGGTCGGTGCAGCCGCGGGTGTCGTCGGCCGGATCGGCGAACGGATCGGCGCCGCTCCCGCAGACCACCGCGTCCTTGAGCGTGGGCTCGGGCGCGGCGTCAACCGCGGCGCGGATCAGCTTGGGCACGCGGGTGACGTCCATGACCGTGAACACGGCCGCCGCGGCGACCTTGCTCGGGTCGATCGACTGGGCGGTCAGGTAGGCGCGGAGCGGCGCGTAGGCCTGCCAGGCGTGATCGAGGCGCGGGTCCTTGGGGGCGTCGGTGGCGAGCATGGCGGGGAAGTCGGCGTCCTGCACGGGGGCGCGGCCGCTCTTGTCCAGGATGTCGGTGGACAGTATCGCCGCGTAGGTGTGCAGCGGCTCGAGCGGGCGCCCGTCGTTCGGGGTCAGCGCGATCCAGTTCTCGCAGATGTAGGGCGTCCGAGCGCTGCTGATGTTGTAGCCGAACGGCACGAGATCGGGTGAACTGGCCCCGGGCGTGACGTCGACCAGCGCGACCGTGCCCTGGCCCGGCAGGCCGAACGAGAGCGTGTTGGCGTCGGGGTAGTCGCTGAACCGGAAGTAGACCGACTCGTTCGCGCCGAACTTGCCGAGCGACTCAGACTCGATCACGCGGATCATGTTGCCCACGACGTCGCCGAGCAGCGGGATCAGGATGCCGGGCGACGGGTGGCCCGACAGGTCGAGGCGGTCGTCGTCGAGCGCGCGGATGTCGTTGGGGTAGGGCAGCCGGTAAAAGTCCGACAGCGACTCGCCCTCGTCAGGCACCTCGAAGAAGACCTTGTAGTCGGTCGTCGGCGTGGTCGAGTCACACTCGGCGCCGGGCCAGAAAGGAAGCTCCAAGCCCTTGCACTTGTCGGCCGTGCAGGTCAGCCCGAGCTGGCAGTCGGTGGTGTCGGCGCAGGCCTCGTCGAAGCCCGCCGTGCCCGGGTCACCGGGATCGGCGCACACGCCGGTCGCCGAGCACACCAGGCCCAGGCGGCACTGGGTGGTGGCGGCGCACTCGGAGTCCTTGGTGAGCGTGCCGGGCGAACCTTCGGCGCGGCAGATGCCGTCATGCGCGCACACCAAGCCGTTGAGACAGTCGTCCCAGGCGATGCACTCGTCGCCCTCCTTGTTCACGCGCCCGCCGTTGTTGCAGGCGGCGACGGCGATCGTCCCCAGCAAGAGGAGCTGACGGCCGACCTGGAGAGCGGCGGAAGGGAAGCGCATGCGGGCCCCTGGGCGTAGGACCCCATCGTACCCTGCGGAGCGGGCGTGCAACCACTGGCGCAAAATGGGGGCGGATCACGGCCAGGCGTGGCAGACTTGGGCGGGGGTGCGCGTCGTGCGTGGGTTCGGGGCGTGGATGTGGGTCGCGGGGTGCACGTCGTCGGTCACGCCGCCGCCGTCGCCCGACACCGATGGGTGCGTCCCGACCGACACCGGCCCGGGTGCGGACTGCGGCGCGGCGGGCCTGATCACGGTCGGCACCGGGACGAGCGTGTTCGTGGCACGCTCCGCGGTGGATCCCTGGCCGCTGGAGCGCGGCAGCCAGGGGCTTCAGCACGTGATGCTGTCGCTGCGCCTGCCGGTCGATCCCGCCGCGCTGCCCGTCCCCCGCGCGGCGCTCACCGTGAGCGCGTGGCGGGTGGAGGACGGTCTGGCGGTGTCGACCGCGTTCACCTCCGGCTGGGCCCTCGACCCGGCCGAAGGCGGCGCTGAGGTCGTGGGCGTGCGGGTGGTTCTGCCGGTCCTCGACGACGTGCTCGGGCGGCCGGTGGGGTTTGACGTGCGCGTGGTGCCCGTCGGGTCGACCGAGCCGCTGCACGGGTGGGCGAGCGGGGTGGTTGACTGGGTGCCGGGCGACACGGACGTCGTCGAAGTGCCGTGAGGCCTTGCGCTTAGGGCGCGCCCACCCGGCCGCGCAGCTCGGCGCGGACGTCCTCGGTGTACAGCGCCTCCAGCGCGGCGATCGCGTCGTTGAGCTCGTCGTGGCCGCGGGCGTCCGGCAGCCGGACCTTGAGCTTGACCAGCAGATCGCCCGCCGGCTTGGCCTTGGGGGTGACGCCCTTGCCGCGCAGGCGCAGCGACTGACCGGACTGCGCCCCCGCGGGGACCTTGAGGTTGACGTTGCCCTCCAGGGTGGGGACCTCGATGGTGGCGCCGCGCAGGGCCTCGCTCAGGGTGATGGGCACCTCCAGGATGAGGTTGTCGCCGTCGCGCTCAAAGACCAGGTCGTCGGCGACCGAGATGGTGAGCAGCAGATCGCCGGCAGGGCCGCCCCGCGCGCCCGCCAGACCCTGGCCGCGCAAGCGCAGGCTGCCGCCGTCTCGCACGCCGGGCGGGATGCGCACCGTCACCTGCTTCCCGTCGATGCCGATCATGCGCTCGCCGCCGCGCACCGCGGTGCGGAAGTCGAGCGTCATCTCCGCCGAAATGTCGCGTCCCTTGGCGGGGCCTCGGGCGGCGCCGGGGCCAGCTCGGAAGCCGCCACGGCCGCCCAGCCCCCCGCCGAACATCTGGCTGAGCAGGTCGTCCATGTCGACGCCGCCGTCGGAGCCCGGACTGCCCTGGCCGCGCCAGTCGCGCTGGCCGCGGGCGGCCTTTTCGTTGAAGCCCAGCTTCTCGGCGTCCTCGCCGAACTCATCGTAAAGCTTGCGCTTGGCCGTGTCGGACAGCACCTCGTAGGCGTTGTTGACCTCCTTGAACTTGGCCTCTGCCGCCGTGTCTCCCGCGTTGCGATCGGGGTGGTACTTCTGGGCCAGCGTTCGATACGCCTTCTTGATCGTCTTGTCGTCGGCGTCAGTCGGGACGCCGAGCGTGTCGTAGTACTGCCGATGCATGCCCCCTCCCGAGGGTCCGTCGTCGCGGGTGGAGCCACCGCAGCGCCAACGGGTTGTGACGAGAGGATAGCCACGCAACGCGCTACGGAAAGCGCCCCGGGAGAAGTCGGATGGCGGAGCTGGGCCAGGTGCCGGTTGAGAAGGACCCCAAGAAGGGCATGTTGGACGCGTACTGGGAGCGCTACGGCACCGCGATGGTGGTGTCGTTCCTGGGCGTGCTCGCCATTGAGATGGTGATCTTCACGCCGATGATCCACTTCGGCGTCGACATCAGCCCGCTGATGAAGTTCGGCTACGACAACTTTGGCCTGGGGAGCGGCACGGTGGGGCCGGTGAAGCCGGGCTGGATCGCGGCGATCCTCGCGGCGTACGTCGCCACGCGCGTGACCAAGCCTGTCACCTGGCCGCTGTCGTTCGCGCTGACGCCGCTGGTGGCGCGGTGGATTGGGACGGAGAAGGCGGAGGAGCCGAAGGGGTGAGGGCGATCGGGCGCGGCGCGCTCGCGGACCGTTCTTCGGGCGCCTGATCGATTCTCACGAGGGTGAAGAATCTGTGTGCTACGGTCCGTCCAGGAGGCCTGAATGGCCCGCGCTTGGACCGTGGTCGTTGCGTGTGTGTGGTCTGTCGCGTGTGCCAGCGGCGGCGACAAGCCCCAGGGGGGGGGCACGGACGCCGAGGACACGGACGGCCTCGTCGCCGACACCGACGTCGCGGATGGGGACACGGACACGGCCCTGTTCGCGGAGACCGGCCTGTTCGACACGGATGCGCCGACTCCGACCGACACCTCGCAGCCGGCCGACACCGACCCTCCGACGGCTGCCGGGTTGGCGTTTGGTGACCTTGTGCTCACTGAGCTGATGATCGAGCCCTCAACCCTCGACTGCGACCCCGTGCTCACGGGTCAATACATCGAACTGAAGAACGCCACGGATCACGTGGTCAACCTTCAGGGGCTCGTCCTTCGGTTCGGCCAGGCCTCGGACGCGGTCGCACAGGACGTGCGGGTGCAGCCGGGCGCCTACGTGGTCGGGCGCCCAGACACGACGGCGTGTCCTGGGTTCCCGCCGTCGTTCTCCGCGGACTTCACGTACGCGGCCAGCGTGGTCCTGTCCGCGCAGGGGCCGTCGACGACCGTCCAGATCCTTACACCGCAGTCGATCACGATCGACAGCGTGAACGTCAACCCGTGGGCTCTTGGTGGGCCGAGCGCGCGCTTCCTGTCGGGCCACGCCGCGCACCTCAACGCGGGCGCTGAGGACGCAGCGTCCAACGACCTGCCGTCGAATTGGTGCAGCGCGGACGAGTCTCTCGGGACCTCGCTCCCGGTGGAGGACGCCACGTTTGGCACGCCCGGGCGGGCGGCGCAGGGCTGCGAGAGCGTGCCGACGCCGTGAGCGGTGGGGGCGACCGCGCGACAAAGGACGTGATGCGCTGACGCTTGCGCACAATCGGAGGCACACGCGGACGAACAGGCGTTTGGGTCGGTCCGTAGCCAGCCTTGTCACCCACGAGGCCCGCCATGCAGACACCGTCCGAAACCACCCCGTCTCCCCGAACCCCTTGGCGCGCCCGCCTGGGCTGGATGTTCGTCGGAGGCGCGGCGGTCGTCGGCGCCGAGACGGTGCTCGTGGTGTTCCTGCTCGCCGGGATGCCGTGCGAGTCGCAGAAGTCGACCGCCGAGCTGTCGATCTCCCGAATCAGCGAGAAGGTGAAGATCTTCCAGGTGAAGAAGAAGCGCCTGCCCGCGTCTATGGAGGAGCTGTACGCGGGCGAGTCCCAGCCCAAGGACCCGTGGGGGAACCCGTTCGTGATCCAGAATGGGGCCGAGCCCGCCGGGTACGACATCGTCTCGTACGGCGCGAACGGGGAGGTCGGCGGTACCGGCCTGGACGCGGACGTCCGCTTGAGCGAGCTTGACTAGGCGTGATCCCGCTCGGTCAGGTCGGCCTGGACCCGTTGGTCGCGCAGCGGACGCGCGCCCACGGCGTTAGAGTGGTGGCGGCAGGTCGCGCCAGGCTGGTGCCGGTCCCGGTCTTCAAAACCGTGTGGAGCCCTTCGGAAGGAGGACTCGGTGGGTTCGATCCCCATGGCCTGCCGCCACACCCGTTCGTCCTCCACGCCAGGCGCGCCACGGTCGGCGTCCTCGTCTCTGAATGCGGGGCTCGCTCTACATGGCACCCGCGTGCACGGCACGAAACGTGCAGGGCGGCTGGACACCGTAGAGGCGCGCCATGAGGTCCGTCGCCGCGATCCTCGTCCTCACCACCGCGTGCACATGCGCCTTGGGCCAGCGGGCGGTGTTTTTGGGTGGCGGCGCGGTGTCCGTGACGCTCGCGCCCGTCGACCCAGGCGCGCCGCACGGCAGCTTCCAGACCGCGGGCACGACGACCGAAGGGTTCGCCAACTTCGGGGAAGGCTTGGGCGCCGTGACCCAAGGGGCGATCGAACACGGCGTCGCCCAGGCCGCGATGCGCACGTCCACGATCGCGAGCGACGCGTGGGAGGTTCAGGCCTCGTTCCTGGTCCCGGCCGACGCGAACCCGCTGGATGGGTGCGGCGGCGAAGCAGAGTGGCTCGCCGTGCGCTTGTGGGGCGACAAAGACGAAGTCGGCCACGCGGTGCAGTTTGGCGTGCGCAGCGACACCGACACCGACACCGACGCCATGTTGGACACGTCGCCCCAAGTGGCGCGTAAGGGCGTAGGAACGCTCGAGACGGCCGAAGCGGGCCGGTTCCCGTTGTCGGGGACGTTCCGGACCCGCGGGGAGACCTGGTCGTCGAGCAAGCGGCGCTGCGCCGACGGTGAATTGGGCGTGAGCGACATCGAGCTCACCTGGGCCTTCGATCCCGAGGTCCAGGTGGTCGTCGAGACGTGCAAGCCCACGACGAAGATGCAAATCGACGTGTTCTAGGCGGGGCTTGGGTCTTGAGGACGGACCGGCGACGCGCCAATCGCATCAACCCCGCCGCTTAGACGTCCCGCCGCACGTAGTCGAAGTCGGCGGGCATCTTGTTGATCCCGCGCTTGGGCGCGGCGATCCAGTTCGCGACCTTCCCGTGGTCGAACACGCCGTGCATCAGGCTGGTGACGTAGGCGCGGTCGGCGTCGGTCGGCAGCCACTCAGTCTTTCGGGCCTCGAACTCGCCGGCGGAGATCAGGTTGCCCTCGAAGTCGAAGGGCAGGCCCGCGTAGAGGCCCTGCCGGCGGAAGAAGCGGGGGTTCGGCAGGCGGACGCGGAACGTGGTCCCGGCCTCCTCCATCGCGCGGTTCCAGCGCACGACGACCTTCTCCGCGTCCTCGATGTACGCGTTGCGGAGCAGCTCGTTCATCGCGTTGCGGACGGGGACGTCCTGGTCGACCAGGCGGCCGTCCACCGGCGTGGGCATGCGGTAGGTCCCGGTCAGCGCCACGTGGTCGATGTCCAGCTCCTCCTCGCGGTACCGACCCTTGATACCGGACGCGAAGAAGTTGGCCGCGTTGGACGAGACCTCGCTGCCGAACAGGTCGATCGAATAGCTGAACCAATACGTGATGTATTTCTGGATAGTGGCGAAATCAACGCCACCATTCTTGCGCACATCGCCGTTCGGATCCAGACGCTCCAGCTCAGCGGCGCGCTCCAAGACCCGGCGAACGCCGTCCTCGCCGACCGACAGGTGGTGGGCCTCTTCGGTGAGCATGAAGCGGCAGGTGCGCGACAGCGGATCGAAGCCGGACTCGGCCAGCGCGGCCAGCTGGTACTTGCCGTCGCGGTCGGTGAACGTGGTGAAGCAGAAGAAGGTCAGCCAGTCCACGCAGGGCTGGTTGAACGCGTCGAGGATGCGGGGGTTGTCCGGATCCCCGGCGCGGCGGGCGAGGAGGGCGTCGGCCTCCTCTCGGCCGTCACGGCCGAAGTGGCGGTGCAGCAGGTAGACCATGGCCCACAGGTGGCGTCCTTCCTCGACGTTGACCTGGAACAGGTTGCGCAGATCGTACAGTGAGGGTGCCGTGGCGCCCAGGCGGCGCTGCTGCTCCACGCTCGCGGGCTCGGTGTCGGCCTGAGTGACGATGATGCGCTGGAGCGCGTTGCGGTGCTCGCCGGGGACGTCCTGCCAGACCGGCTCACCCTTGTGATCGCCGAACGCGATGCGGCGGTCCGGGACGGCGTCCGCCAGGAAGATGCCCCAGCGGTACTCGGGCATCTTCACGAAGCCGAATTGCGCCCAGCCGCCGGGCTCGGTCGAGATGGCGGTGCGCAGGTAGACGTCGTCGGCCTGCCAGCCATCCGGGCCCATGTCGCCCCACCAGTCGAGGAACGCGGGCTGCCACTGCTCCAGCGCGCGCTGCAGGCGCTTGTCCGACGACAGGTCGACGTTGTTCGGGATGCGCTCGGAGTAGTCGATGCTCATGTACGACCCCAATCAAAGCGGGGGCTCTCAGGGGCCCCGTACAAGGTGAGTGCGCCGTGCTCGCCCACCGCGTTGGGGCGCTGGAAGATCCAGTTCTGCCAGGCGGTGAGTCTACCAAAGATCTTGGTCTCGCAGTTCTCCGCGCCGACGTAGCGCAGGTTCTGCTCCATGCCGGTGAGCGCGTCGGGCGACAGGCTCACGCGCTCCTCGACCGCGATGCGGACTTCGTCGTCCCAGTCGAGATCGTCCGGCGCGATGGTCACCAGGCCCAGGTCGAGCGCGCCCGCGCCGCCGAGCGACTGGCCGAGCGCGCCCAGCACCGCCGCGAGCTGGTCGGCGTGCGCATAAAAGCGGTTCTCCAGGCGCGACAGCCCGGTCTGCATCTTGAAGCGCCCGCCTGAGGCCACGCTGGGGCGCACCACGACCTGGCCGTCTGGATCGTCGAGCATGTACGAGCGGTCAGCCGACAGGGCGAGCTCGAACAGGATGCCGGCGAAGCAGCTGCCCTTGCCCACGATGGCGAACATCGACTTGGACATGTTGTCCAGGCGGCGGAGCGTGCGGCCCTGGTAGAAGCGGATCTCGTCGGCGAGCCAGTCCCCGGCGAGGCCGTCGAGCATGGCGTCGTGGGCCAGCACCTGCTCGGCGTCGCCCTCGGTCTGCACCAGCACTAGGCCGATCGTCGGCTCGTTGAAGCGCAGGTGGCAGAGCGCGTCGTCCAGCTCACGGAAGGCGCGCAGCGACCAGGCCTCAGCCCCTTCGGCGCGCAGTGCTACGGCGTCGGCCGGGGGCGGGGAGGTGGGCGCCGACACGAGGAGCGTGGCGGTGCGGTGCTTGCGATCGATCGTCGTGCGCACGAACTGGTAGGCGCGTGAGTCGGCGTCGGCCACGCACTCCATCGGGGGCAGGATGATGCCCTGGGCGCTTCGCGCGGGCGACGCGGCCACCACCTCGGCGGCGACCTTCTGGATGCCCGCGTCCCAGCCGGAGCGGGGGAAGGAGCCGTCGATCAGTCCGTACCGCTTGGCCTCCTTCACGCGGAAGCCCTCGGCCTTGGTGCAGAACACGTCGGCCAGATCGCGGCGAACAAAGCGCTTGTCGACGAGGCGCGTCAGGCCGCCGGTGCCGGGCAGCACGGCCAGCAGCGGCACCTCGGGCAGCGACACCGAGCTGGAGCGGTCGTCGATCAGGTAGATCTGGTCACAGGCGAGCGCCATCTCGTAGCCGCCGCCGGCCGCCGTCCCGTTGAGGGCTGCGATCCAGCGCTGGCCTGACTCCGCCAGGGCCTCCTCGATCCCGCAGCGCGTCTCGTTGGTGTACTTGCAAAAGTTCACCTTGAAGTGATGCGTGCTGGACGCGAGCATGTGGATGTTCGCACCGGCACAAAATACCTTGGGCTGGCCGCTGGTCACCACCACGCATCGCACCTCGGGGTGCTCAAAGCGCAGGCGCTCCAGCGCGTCGTGCAGCTCGATGTCGACGCCCACGTCGTAGCTGTTCTGCTTGAGCAGGTAGTCCGACCGCATGCCGTTCTCCTCGACGATGTCGAGGGTGAGGGTCGCGACCGCGTCCGCGAACGTCAGCCGCCAGTGACGGTAGCGGGACGGGTGGCTCTCGAACGAAGGGACCGGTGTGAACGGCGCATCGGCCATCGGGGCGACCTCTGTGGGGCGGGGATTGGGACGGCTAGCCGGTCGGGTCAGGCTTGGCACGAACGCGGCGACCGACGCGGTCGCGTGCTACCTGGGAGCGCGGTCCACCTCACGCGGAGCACCCCATGATGGAGAAGCTTGCCGGCCTCATCGAGCGGCTGCGCGCCTGGGACGCCGCCGCCGCGCGCAACACGCTGGATCACTTCGAGCGCGTGCACGGCCTGGACCACGAGCCCGCCGTGGTGCGCTCCGGGACCATCGCCGACGTGCAGGACGCGCTCAAGCCGCGCGGGCGGCCGGTGATCGAGCACCACTGGGCCACCTGGTGTGAGCCCTGCCTGGACGAGCTCCCCCAGATCCAGGCGCTCGAGGCGGCGGTGCGCGGTCGCGCCGACGTGATCGGCGTGTCGTGGGAGCGCTTCACGGACGACCGCGGCGCGGAGGCGGCGGTCGAGAAGGTCGCTAAGTTCATGGCCTCGCGCGGGCTCACGTTCCGGACCATCGTCGTGGACAACGTGCCGGACGATCTCATGGTCGAGCTGGATCTGCCCGCGACCACCATCCCCCAGACCCGCGTCCTCGACGCGCGCGGCGTCGTCGTCGGCGCCTTCCCCGAGCCGCTCGACCTTGAGACCGCGGCCCAGGTGCGCGCGCTGGTCGGCGTCCTTAACTGACAGGAGGGCCCATGCCCGTCGCGTTCGGCTTCATCGCAGGCACCAAGGTCAGCACAGCAGGCGGCGCGGTGGACATTGAGTCCCTGGGGGTTGGGGACCTCGTCCTCGCCTGGGATCTGTCAGCGTCCAAGGCGGTGTCGCGCACGGTGGCGGCGGTGTGGGCGGAGCCGGTCGACCAACTGGTCGCGGTCGACGGCGGCGAGGTCCTGCTCGCAGGCACCACGCCCGGAACAGCGGTGTGGGACGCGTTCGAGGGCACCTTTCGCGGCGCGGGGAGCCTGTCGACCGCGGGTGAGCTGCTGGTGTGGGACGGCCCCGACACCCACGTGGTGCCGATCGACGATCTCCCCGAGCGCGCGGCGGATGGTGCCAAGGTCTGGCACCTGACGCTGGACGGCGACGAGGGGACCTTCTTCGCGGATCGTGTGCTCGTGCGGCACCGGGAGTCCATGTGAGGGCGTGGGCGCTTGTCCTGCTGGTGGGGTGCGTGCACGGCGCCGGGCCGGTCGCGCAGGATCGACAGGACCCGATGCGCGCCGCGGCGGGCATCCAGGACCCGACCTTTCGCGCGCTGCTGGTCGACCAGTGGACCTGGACCATGCGCCACTCACCGGAGTGGGCGACCGCGCTCGGTGAGCACGCCATGGACGATCAGGTCTCGGCCCGCTCGGTCGCCGCCGCGGAAGAAGCGACTGAGGTCCGTGAGGGCTTCCTCCGCCGCGCCAAGGCGCTGTCGGACACGCTGGTCGATGCCCGCGACGCGATGTTTCTGGACGTGTTCGTCCAGACGATCCAGTCGCAGGTGGACACGGCGGTGTGCCACGACGAGTCGTGGAGCTTCTCGCCGCGCATGAACCCGATGGGTGATCTGTTCGACGCCGTCGAGCTCCAGCCGGTGGAGAATGACGCGCAGGCCGAGGCGCTGCTGCGCCGCCTGACGGTCTTTCGCGGCGCGCTCGCCGATCATCAGGCCGCGCTGAGGGAGGGGCTGGAGCAGGGGCGGGTGGTGAACCGCACGTCGGCGGAGCGCACGCTCGCCATGGTCGACGCGCAGCTCGCCAAGCCCACGATGGACTGGTCCTTCGCGAGCAAGGGGCCGACCGGGGCGGGCGCCGCCGCCATCACCGAGTGGCCGGGTCGCCTGCACTCGGCGATCGACGGCACCCTGCGACCCGCGCTGACCGAGTACGCTGCCTTCCTGCGCGACCTGATCCTGCCCGCGGCCCGTCCCGACGATCAGCCGGGCCTCTCGGGTCTGCCTGACATGCAGGGCTGCTACGCCGCGCTCGTCCGCCACTACGTCACCCGCGACCTGTCGCCGTCGGATCTTCACCAGACGGGCCTCGACCAGATGGCCAAGGTGCACGCCGAGATCGCCGACGTGGGTGAGCGGGTGTTCGGCACCCGCGACGTGCCGACCATCCTGGCGCGCCTGCGGGAGGATCCTACGCTGCGCTTCACCAGCGCCGACGAGATCGTCGCGTCCGCCACCACCGCGCTCGCGCGGGCGCAGGCCGCCGTACCACGCGTGTTTGGGCACCTCCCCAAGACCCCGTGCGGTGTGCAGGTGATCCCCGAGTACGCCGCGCCCTACACGACGATCGCCTACTACCAGCAGCCCAACCCCGATGGGTCGAAGCAGGGCAGCTACTTCGTCAACACGTACCAGCCGGCCACCCGCGCGCGGTTTGAGTCGGAGGTGCTGGCCTTTCACGAGTCGGTGCCCGGTCACCACCTCCAGATCGCCACCGCCTACGAGCTGCCCGCGGCGCCCGCCTTCCACCGCTACGACGGCGCCACGGCGTTTGTGGAGGGGTGGGGGCTTTACAGCGAGCGGCTGGCCGACGAGCTTGGTCTGTATTCGTCAGATCTCACCCGGCTCGGCATGCTGTCCTTCGACGCGTGGCGGGCGGCCAGGCTGGTGGTGGATACGGGACTTCACGCACAGGGTTGGAGTCGGGCGCAGGCCGAAGCCTACCTGCGCGACAACACCGCGCTCGCCGAGCAGAACGTGGTGAACGAGGTCGACCGTTACGTCACCTGGCCGGCTCAGGCGCTCGCGTACAAGACTGGTCAAATCGAGATCTTGGCGCTTCGGGCGGAGGCGGAGGCGCGGCTCGGGGACCGCTTCAACCTGTCCGCCTTCCATGACGTGATCCTGGGCGAGGGCGCCCTGCCGCTCGACGTGCTGCGCGCCCGCGTCGAGCGCTGGATCGCCGCCTCCGGTGGGTGAAGGTGCGCGGGGAACGCATTACGGACCGTCTGCTTTTCCGGTGTCGTGCTCTGACCACCGGACCCCGAGGCCTCCTTTGCTTTCTCCGAGCCTTCTTACCGGCGAGAACGCCGCTTTTCTCGATGAGCAGTACAACCTCTGGCTGACCAGTCCGGACAGCGTCGACGCCAGCTGGCGCGCGTTCTTCGACGGTATGCGTGACGGCTCGGTCGACGAGGGCGCGTTCGTGCCCGCCGCGCCTGACCGCCGCAGCATCTTCGCCAGCGCGTCTTCGTCGGTGGCGGTGGACGCGAGCAGCGCGCTGCGCATCGCCGTCCGCCAGACGGCGGTTGTGCAGTACATCAACGCGTGGCGCGTCCGCGGCCACTTCCGCGCGGACGTCGATCCGCTCGGTCGTCAGGCCAAGCGCGTGCACCCCGAGATCACCATCGAGCACTATGGCTTGAACGACGGCGATCTGGACGCGCGCGTCCCCACGGCCCCGATGTACGGCATGTCGGCCGTGGCGACCATCCGCCAGATCCGCGAGCGCCTGGCCATGGTCTACGGCGGCAGCATCGGCGCCGAGTTCATGAACATCGACGACCTGGACCAGAAGCACTGGGTCCTCAAGCGCCTGGAGGAGCTGCCGGATCAGCAGGTCCTCACCGTCGAAGAAGAGCGTCGCATCCTGCGCAAGCTCGCGGACGCCGAGTCGTTCGAGCAGATGCTGCACACGCGCTTCCCCGGCACCAAACGCTTCTCGTTGGAGGGCGGCGAGACCCTCATCCCGTTGCTCGACCTGCTGATCACGCGCGGCCGACGCAACGGCGTACGCGAGATCGTCATCGGCATGCCGCACCGCGGTCGCCTCAACGTGCTGGCGAACACGCTCGAGAAGCCGGTGCGCGCCATCGTCGAGGAGTTCCAGGACTTCCGTATGCCCACGCAGGGCACCGGCGACGTGAAGTACCACCTGGGCTACAGCTCGGACGTGCAGACCGTGGACGGCGAGACGGTCCACCTGTCGCTCACGCCCAACCCGTCGCACCTTGAGGCGGTCAACGCCGTGGTCGAGGGCCGCGTTCGCGCCAAGCAGGACCTCAACAGCGACCTTCACCGGGACTTCGCGATGGCCGTGCTCATGCACGGCGACGCCGCGTTCATCGGGCAGGGGTCGGTGGCAGAGACCCTGCAGCTGTCTGAGCTCGCGGGCTACCGCACCGGCGGCACGCTCCACCTGATCGTGAACAACCAAATCGGCTTCACGACCGACACCCGCGACGCGCGAAGCACGCCCTACGCCACCGACGTGGCGCGCATGCTCGGCGTGCCGATCTTCCACGTCAATGGCGAAGACCCGCGCGCCGTCGCGGCCGTGGTGCAGATCGCGCTCGACTGGCGCCAGACCTTCCACCGCGACGTCGTCATCGACATGTACTGCTACCGCAAGCACGGCCACAACGAGGGCGACGAGCCATCGTTCACGCAGCCGCTGATGTACGAGCAGATCCGCGCGCGGCCGACCCCGCGCCTGAAGTATGCCGCGCGCTTGGTGGCCGCGGGCCGTATCAGCGCCGCCGAGGCCGAGTCGATCGGCGTCGAGGCGCGCGCTGCGATGGACGCCGAGGCCTCGCAGCCGCTGGCCCCTGAGGCCAAGCACCCGACGATGAAGAAGGGCGGGGACGAGACGTCTCCGCTGCGCGGACGCTGGGCCCGGTGGCTGGGCGGCCACCCCGACGATCTCGTCCCCACACAGGTCCCACGGGCCACCCTTCAGCATCTGCTGGAGCGTGTGAACCGCATCCCAGAGGGCTTCACGCCTCACACGAAGGTTCGTCGCCTGATCGAGAACCGCCTAGAGATCGCGCGCGGTGAGCGGCCGGTCGACTGGGCCATGGCCGAGCAGGCCGCGTTCGCTAGCTTGGTGGTCGAGGGCCACCCGGTCCGTCTGTCCGGCCAGGACAGCGGCCGCGGCACGTTCTCGCACCGTCACGCGGTCTGGACCGACGTGAACAACGGCGCCGAGCACTACCCGCTGCGTGGCATCGCGGACAATCAGGAGCAGGTCTGGGTCATCGACTCGTCGCTGTCGGAGTTCGCAGTCCTCGCGTTCGAGTACGGCTACACGCTTGACACGCCTGAGACGCTGGTGCTGTGGGAGGCGCAGTTCGGCGACTTCGCCAACGGTGCGCAGGTGATCGTGGACCAGTTCCTCGCGTCCACCGAGCAGAAGTGGAACCGCCACTCCGGCTTGGTGATGCTGTTGCCGCACGGCTACGAAGGGCAGGGGCCCGAGCACAGCTCGGCGCGTCTGGAGCGCTTCCTGCTGCTGTGCGCGCAGGACAATCTCCAGGTCGCCAACTGCACCACGCCGGCCAACTACTTCCACCTCCTGCGTCGGCAGGTGATCCGCAAGCTGCGCAAGCCGCTGGTGCTCATGAGCCCCAAGAGCCTGCTGCGCAGCGAACGCTGCGTGTCCACGCTGGACGACCTGGCGAGCGGCAGCTTCCAGCCGGTCTTCCCGGACGTGCGCAACCCGGACCCGACCGGCGTAGAGCGCGTCGTCCTGTGCTCGGGTCACGTCTACTACGACCTGGCCGCCGCGTTGGAGGCCATGCCGCCCGCCGAGCAGGCCAAGGTCGCCGTGGTGCGCGTCGAGATGCTCTACCCGTTCCCGGCCGAGGCCCTGCGCTACATCCTGGGGCCCTACACGGGCGCTGAGCTGGTGTGGTGCCAGGAGGAGCCCAAGAACATGGGCGCCTGGCCGGTCATCGCTACCTGGATCCGGGACGAGCTTCCCGGGGGTGAGGCGGTGCGGTATGTCGGACGCTCCGACTCTGCGTCGCCGGCCACGGGCTCGCACGCGGTCCACAAGCGTGAGCAGACCACGCTCGTGCAGGACGCGCTCAACATCTCGCCTGCGGGCAACTGAACCACTTCCTCGGAAGGTCTTGAATGTCGATCGACGTCCTCATCCCCCAGATCGGCGAGTCGGTGGCGACCGTGTTCATCGCCAAGTGGCGCGCGAAGGTCGGTGACCTGATCGTGGCCGGCGCGCCCATCATGGACCTCGACTCCGACAAGGCGTCGATGGAGGTTCCGTCGCCCAGCTCCGGCCGCATCACCGAGCTGCTCGTCGCCGAGGGTGACGAGGTCCCCGTGTTGTCCGTCGTCGCGCGCATCGACGAGACCGCGACCGCGGGTGCTGCGCCCGCCACTTCGGCGCCCGCGCCTGCTCCGGCCTCCGCGACCGAGGTGAAGGCCGGCCCCGCCGCCCGCGCCGCCGCCGCCGAGAAGGGTGTGGAGCTCGGTGGAGTCGCCGGCTCTGGGAAGGGTGGTCGCGTCACCACCTCGGACGTGGCTCAGGCCGCGGCCCCTACGCCTGCCCCGGCCCCCGTCGCGGCGCCGTCGCCTGCCGCCGCGGCTCCGGCGCCCGCGCGCGTCCCCACGGGCGACCGCGTCGAGCGCGTGAAGATGTCGCCCTTGCGGCGCACCATCGCGCGTCGCCTGGTCGAGGCGCAGGCCACCGCCGCCATGCTCACCACCTTCAACGAGGTGGACCTGAGCGCGGCCATGGCCATGCGCAAGCGCTACCAGGACACGTTCGTCGAGAAGCACGGAGTGAAGCTCGGCTTCATGAGCTTCTTCGTCAAGGCCGCGGTCGAGGCGCTCAAGGAGTTTCCTGCGGTCAACGCAGAGATCGACGGCAACGACATCGTCTACAAGCGCTACTACAACATCGGCGTCGCCGTCAGCGGCCCCAAGGGGCTGGTGGTGCCGGTCGTGCGCGACGCGGACCGCCTGTCCTTCGCCGAGGTCGAGAAGTCGATCGCGGCGCTGGGTAAGCGCGCGCGTGACGGCAAGCTCGAGCTCTCGGACTTCGAGGACGGCACGTTCACCGTGAGCAACGGCGGCACGTTCGGCTCCATGATGTCCACGCCCATCCTCAACCCGCCGCAGTCGGGCATCCTCGGCATGCACAACATCGTGGACCGTCCGGTCGTCGTCGACGGCCAGATCGTGATCCGCCCGATGATGTACCTGGCCATGACCTACGACCACCGCATCATCGACGGTCGCGAGGCTGTGAGCTTCCTGGTGCGCATCAAGCAGTGCGTCGAGAACCCCGAGCGGATGCTCCTCGAAGTTTGATCATGAACGCCACCACTCGCGTCGACGTGCTCGCGCTGCCGGTCTCAGAGGCCGGCCTGCGCGCCTTTCAAGACCTGGGCCGAGGCCCCGTGTCGGCGGAATTCGCCGGCGCCGTGGAGTCCGCGCTCTGCGGCCAGGACGCCGTCGTGGCGCTGGAAGACCCGGGCGCGGCCACGCGCTTGCTCGTCGGCTTGGCGATCGAGCTGTCGGACACGGGCGCCGTGCTCGTGGTCGTGGCGGTCGCGGAGGTCGACGCGATGCGTGAGGCCGTCGCTCGGGCGGCGCGGCACGCGGGGCGTACCTTGGGCGACGCGGGCGCCGTTCGTGTGGTCGACGGCGGGGCGGACACGCTCCCGCTGGACGGCGTGGTGGCGGTGCTTGGGCTGCTGGGCGATCACACGCCCGCGGTGAGCGCGGCCGCCGAGGTGCTCGGCATCCACCCGGTGCTGTGGGCCCACGCGCCGGACGCCACGCGTGTCACGGTCGAGCGGGCGTACCTCGCGGCGCTCACTGACGGTGACTCCGTCGACGCGGTGGTGCGTGTGGTCGCGGCGCGGTCGGCGGACGCCGGTCTGCTGGTGATCGTCGCGGACGCGGACGCCGTGTCGACGATCGCCGCGGGGCTGGCATCGGCCGAGCTCGACGCGCTGGTGCTCGACGTGCACGCCACGTCGCCGCGTCGCCACGCGATGGCCACCCGCGCGCGCCGCGGCGAGGTCGAGGCCCTGATCGCCACCGAGGACGCGCTGCGCGATCTCGACGGTCGTGGTTTTGGCGGCGTGCTGTTCGTTTCGCCGAGCCAGGGAGAGGCCTGGGTGGGTCGCGCCGCGCGCGCCCGCGAGGTCACGCTCCTCGTGCCCGAGGCTGATCTTGCGGAGTGGTCGGAGGCCGTCGTCCGCGCCGGTCGCGCCGCGGTGATCCGCGCGCTCCCTACGGACGCGCAGACCGAGGCCAAGCGTCTGACGCGCGTGCGTCGCGCTGTGGGCTCCCACGCGGGCAACCCTGAGCCCTGGCACGAGGCCCGCGTCCGCGAGCTGCTCGCGGCAGAGGGCGGTGTCGGCGTGCTGGCCGCCGCGCTGCGCGTCTTCCTCCGCGAGGAGCGCGAGCACGTCGTGTCCGTCGCCAACTTGTCTGAGCACCACGCGCCGAGCACGGAGCCGAACGCGCCGCGCGCCACGCCCAAGCCCGAAGCGGCCAAGGCGGCCGAGCCCGCGACGGCAGCCTCCGCCACGGACGCACCTCGCAAGAAGCGTCGGCGTCGGCGTCGCCGTCCGGCGGGAGAGGCCGCGTCCGTCGATGGCGCTGCGGCCGGAGCGGACGGTGACGAGGGTGACGATGACGACTCCCCCGAGGCCGTGGAAGACGGCCCGGTGGAGATCGACATGGCGGATCTGGACGCGGTGCTCGAGGTCGAGTGACGGCGGGCCAGGTGTCCGCTGCCGTGGTCGGCTACCGGCCCGTCATGCGCTCGGGCACGGGCGCGTCCGTTCGCACCACCTCGATTGCGTGCACCGGCAGACCGCGCAGGCGGAACTTGCGCTGGTAGTTCGTCTCGATGTCCTCGGGCCACGGCGCCGGGTCGCGGGTGACGTCGTAGGCGCGGGCGCGGATCTCCAGCGGCAGGCGAGGGGCGGCGTTGAGCTCGCCGTCGTGGTCGAGCATGGCGATCAGGCGCTCTACGTTGGGGAGGTGATCCGTCTTCATGCGCAGGTGCGCGCCCGGCTTGAGCAGGTCGACCACGTCCTCCAGGAACCAGCGCGAGATCAGCCGGTTGCCCTCGTGCCGCTCCTTGGGCCACGGGTCCGGATGGTTGACATAGAGCCCGTCGATGGTGCCCGCCTCGAACAGGTCGTCGAGGAACGCTGCGTGGTAGCGGACGATGCGCGCGTTCTGGACGCCGGCGCCCCTGATCTTGGTCGCGCACATCACGGTGCGCTTGTACCGGATCTCGATGCCGACCCAGTCCCAGTCTGGGCGAAGGCCGGCCATGCCGGACAGGAAGAAGCCGTTCCCGCTGCCGATCTCCACGTGCAGCGGCGCCTGGCGACCGAACGACTCGTGCCAGCGGGCGCGGAGCTTGAATGCCTCGTTCGCGGGGATGAGCGGCAGGCCGAAGGCCCGGTGCTCGTCGACGTAGCGGTTCTCGAACGGGTGACGGAAACGACCCTCGTCGCGATCACGGTAACGAGGGCGCTCGCCCGGTGGGCGGGTGGTGGGCGCTTGGGGAGTGGGCCGTCCGAGCGAGGCCATGCCGAGCCTTCCTGGCGTGAGGTGAGAGCGCGTCCGCGCCGCGACGCCACCTAACCGCGCCAAAGGGCGGATGGCGCCGCATGGGCTGCGAATGCGTGGGGTCGGGCTCTGCACCAGAGTGTGTGCATGCCCTTATTTCACGGTAGGCCCCCCGTTCGCTACATGTCGTTGGAGCCACCGGTTCTTGAGCATCCGCTCGATGTTCTGCCGAGGCTCGGCACGCTCGAACTCGCCCCGAACTTCCTGTGGGTGATGGATTTTGATGCAACTCGCGCACCTCTCTACCGATTGCGATCCCTGGGTCGGACCGCGCGCGTGGTCGTGCAGGGTTGTGTCACACCGCCGCCACAACGCTCAGCGGGGCAGCAAATGCACCCGGACGCTCCTTGGAGAGTGCCCGTGACCGCGCTAGACAATCACGTCCGTGGCGTTACCCGACCGGGCTGGGGGATTCGAGGATGAGCGGCTTGAACGAAGCGTCGTCTCACACCTCGTCCGACGAGCCCATGTCGGACGAGGCGCGGCGCGCCGACAGTCGCGGCATCAACCGCATCCCCTTGCGTCTCGCCGTGTCCGCACGCGGCGTCAGCGCGCCGCTTGGACAGACGCGCGACATCAGCCTGCAGGGCGTGTTCGTGGAGACGTCAGAGCCGTTCGACGTCGGCGCCGTGCTGCCGATCAGCCTTGATCTGGACAGCGACGGAAAGCCTCTCATGATCCGCGCGGAGGTCGTGCGTCGCGTCTCCAACGGCATGGGCCTGCGCTTCGACGCCGAGGACCAAGCTGCGGTGCGTCGTCTGCGACGCTGGATCGTCGATCAGACGTCGGTGGTCGGCACGCAGCGCCAGGTCGAGCAGCTCCACGCCGCCAGCTCGCACGTCGAGCCGATCCGCACGCTCGGCCGACTCCGTGAGAAGCTGGAGGAGATCCAGGCCAGCCGCGAGAAGGTCACGCTCGTGCCTCCGGATCGTCTGGCGCGCGACTACGGCCGCCTCACGCGCATCCAGCGCGACGGGATCGAGTTCGCGCTCGACGGTCGCAGCACGCTGCGTGAGGGCGAGGAGGTCTACGCGCTGATCACGCTGGCCTTCGTGTCGTACTCGTTTGGCCTCCGGGTTCTGAGCGTCGATGACAACCGGGTGCTGTGCGCGCTGCCCGAGGTCATCGTCTACTCGGAGCGTCGCTCCAAGGATCGCGCGACCGCGCCGGAGGGCACGCGCGTGCGTTGGCCGGCGCCGTGGCTGCCCGGCGCGGTGGCCGAGCTGCCCGTCGTCGATGTCAGCCGCGAAGGCCTGAGCTTCAGCCTGCCCGCGGAGCACTGCCTGCTCACGCCGGGCACGCCGCTAGATGAGGCAGAGCTGGTGTCGCAGGGCGCCAGGCGCGCGCTCCCGAGCGCCATGGTCCGCCACATCACGCGCACAGAGGGGCCGGATGGCGCCCCGTGGGTTCGGGTGGGCGTGTCCTACGGTGTGCCTGCGTCGCGTCGCGGATCGAGCGAGTCCACGGCGATGGTTGAGGTTTCGCGCGGTGGGTTCGCCGAGCGCATGCGCCGCGTGTGGAGCGACCTCACCACCAAGCTCGGGTACGCCGCGCACAAGGGTCGCGAGAGGATCACGCCGGTCGCGGTGGCGTCCACACTCACGGCCCGCCGCATCACGATCAACGGCGGCAAGTTCCCGCTCGTGGGCATCCTGGATCGATCGGCGTCGGGCGGGGAGCGCCTGAAGTGCCCCCTGGTCATCGTCGTGCCGGGCTTCGCGGGCCGCAAGGAGCAGATGACCTTCCTCGCGGGCACCCTCGTCGACGGCTTTCGTCGGCAGCACCGCGACATCGCCGTCCTGCGCTTCGACGGCAGCAACAACCTCGGCGAGTCCGGGAAGGACCCTGGCTGCGAAGCCGAGGGCACGCACGCCCTGCACTACACCCTCTCCGGGCTGGTCTCGGACGTGTTCACCGTGCTGACGTGGGCGCGCTCCAACACCTTCGTCGAGCCGACGCACATCATCCTGGTGTCGGTGAGTATGTCGAGCGTGGCCGTGCGCCACGTCCTGACCAAGCCCGAGTCTGCCGACGTGGGCCTGTGGGTGTCCTACATGGGCGCGCCGGACCCGGTGGACGCCATCCGCCTGGTGTCGGGCAACATCGACCTACACGGCTACTGGCAGCAGGGGCAGAAGCTCGGCATCGTGTCGCTCGGCGGCGTGCTGACCGACGGCGACCGCTTCTGGGCCGATCTTCACGCCACCGGCCTGACGGACCTGGAGTCTGCGCGCCGTGAGATGTCCGAGATCAAGTCCGACGTCGTCTGGGTGCAGGGCAAGCACGACGCGTGGATGGACCCGCGCCGCGTGAAGTCCATGATGGACATGCCGTCGAGCGGCGCGCGTGAGTACGTCGAGGTCGACAGCGGGCATCTGCCGCGCACGAGCGACGTGGCGATCGCCCAATTCGTAAGCATCACCCAGCGCATCTATCGCGCCGTGCACCAGGACCAGCTCCCGCCGTTCTCCCCGCCGATTGGCCGCATGGCCGCCATCGCCGAGTCGGAGTGGGCGCAGGTCCGTCGCAGCCGCCTGACCGATCGCAGCGTCTGGTGGCGGAACTACCTGCTGGACTCCGAGGGCCTGGGCTTCGACATCCTGCAGTTCGACCCCGAGTACCGCACGCTCATGGACCTCCAGGCTGGCCGCGCGGCGCCCGTCGGCGGCCGCGCGCTGGAGATGGGGGCGGGGACGGGCAACCTGACGCGTCGCCTGCTCAACGCGGGCGTGGCTGAGCTGGTGGCCACTGACTTTGTGCCCGAGGCCCTGGACGCGATCCGCGGCAAGATCGGGCCGGACGAGCGCCTTTCGCTCCAGGTGCTCGACATCGAGGGCACGCCGCTCTGCGCGGTGCGCCGGTGGATCGCGGGCGACCTGTCGAGCGCGCGCGTGCTGGCGGAGCGTGTGCCGGGCGTGCACCGCCCGTCGCTCGACCTGCTGATCGACATGGCGGACGAGGGCGTCCACGCCGCCATGATCGGCCACGGAGTCGACGTGGGCGCGCTGGCCAGCCAGCACCGCCTGACCCCGGCGTGTACTCGCCTGCTCGCCGACCTCAACCTGCTCGGTCGGCACGTCCGAGGCCGCGTGAACCAGGACGAGGTGCGCGTGGCCTTGCAGGTGCTGCCTGCGTCGCTGCTCGACGCGCCGATGGGGCTGCCGTTCCCGGACGCCAGCTTCGACGCGGTCGCCATGAGCCTGGTGCTCTCGTACCTGGACCACCCCGAGGACGTCCTGTTCGAGGCCTGGCGTGTGCTCCGCCCCGGCGGGCGCCTCCTGGTCTCTTCAATGGTGCCCGACTCAGAGAACAGCAAGCTCTACGTGGACCTCGTGTCTCGCATCGAAGTGATGCCTGACGCGGAGGTGCCCGTCGGGTTCACGCGCGAAAAGCTCCTGGACTCCGCCCGCAACTTCGTGGATCATGCGGCGGAGCTGTTCCGAATCGAAGAAGAGGGGCTCTTCCGCTTCTACGACTCCGCCTCACTGGCTGAGCTTGTGTCGCGGCGCGGCTTTGTCGACGTTCAGGTCGACGTGGCCTTCGGAAACCCTCCACAGGCGGTCGTCATCACCTCCCAGAAGCCATGATCGAGCAAGTCTCCCAGCAGTTCGAACGGGAACTAAGGCGCACCGGCGCACCGATGGTCCGGGTGGCCACGGCGCTGGGCACCATGGCGATCGTCGGCATGGCGTTGGTAGACCCATACTTGGCGGCTGGGGACGATCTGCACTGGGCGCGCTGGGTCCGCCTGGTGTCGTCGCTGATGCTCATGGCGATCTACGCGGCGACGTACGTCGGCGACTGGAAGGGCGAGAAGGTCCGGCCCGCGGCGATCGCCAGCGCGGTCATCACGGGCGGCGCGGTCATCATGCTGGCCTACTTCACGGGCGGCGGCGACAGCGACTACCACGAGGCCGTCTACGTCACGATCTTCGGCTACGCGATGCTGCCGATCCCCTGGAAGCGGTGGGACACGCTGGTCGTGTACATCGGGTTCATCGTCTTCTACGACAGCCTGTTGCTGCTGGGCGGACGGCCCGGCACTTGGGGCGCGCTCCTCACGCACAACGCGCTGCTCGGCGCCGCCACGTTCATCTCCGTCATCTTGCAGGGCATCATCCGCCGCAGCCGCCTCAACGAGTTCGCGCAGCGCGCCGAGCTGGCGAGCGCGAACGAGCGGTTGACTGCGCTTGACGAGGCCAAGACGCGCTTCTTCGCGAACTTGAGCCACGAGCTGCGGACGCCGCTGACCCTCACGCTGGCGCCGCTGGACGCGCTGCTGGAGTCGTCCCGCGAGCCGCTCTCGGATGGTCAGCGCGAGAAGCTGGCGCTGGCCCAGCGCAACGCCCTGCGCCTGCTGCGTCAGGTCGACGATCTGTTGGCCCTGACCCGTGCCGAGGCCGCGAGCCTTAACCTGCAGATCTCCGATCTGGATCTGGTGGCGACGCTGCGTGAACTCGCCGGGGACATCGGGGAGCTGGCGCGGCGCAAGCGCATCTCGCTCGAGCTCAAGGCGGATGACGGCCTGCCCACGGTCAGCGCCGACGCGCAGCTGGTCGAGCGCGTGCTGCTCAACGTGATCGGCAACGCGGCCAAGTTCGTGAAGGAGGGCGGTCGCATCGTGCTGGGCGCCCGCCTTGTGGACAACGGCATCGACCTCACGGTCGAGGACAACGGCATCGGCATCAGCGCGAACGACCTGCCGCGCATCTTCGACCGCTTCTACCAGGCCGACAGCGGTAACAGGCGCGCGTTCGGCGGCACCGGCATCGGGCTTGCCCTGGCCCGCGAGATCGTCGAGCTGCACGGTGGTCGCATCCGCGCCGAGAGCGAGCTTGGCGTCGGGACGACCATCCATTGCTGGTTCCCGCTGACCCTGCCGCCGTTCGCCGCCAAGCTGGCCAAGGTCGCGCCGTCGCGCACCAACCCTGAGGACGCGGGCCTGCCTGAGTGGCACGACGCCATCCGCACCGCGGCGAACTACCGTTTCCAGGGCATCGCCGACGCCACTGAGCGCCGCATCGCTCCGCGCCCGCAGCCCAAGGGGCAGGTGCCGACCGTCCTGGTGGTCGAGGACAACCCGGACATGATCCGGTTCATCTCGGCGCTGCTCGGCCACGACTACAACGTCCGCTCTGCGACCGATGGCGAGCAGGGTCTGCGCTACGCGACCGAGCACCGGCCCGATCTGATCATCAGCGACGTGATGATGCCGGTGATGGACGGCCTGGAGATGGGCCGCGAGCTGCGTAAGTCGCCGGCGACCAGCGCCATCCCGCTGATCTACCTGACCGCGCGCGGCGCGCCGGACGACCGCGTGCAGGGCATGGGATCAGGCGCGGACACCTACCTCGCCAAGCCGTTCCGGAACGAGGAGCTGCTGGCGTCGGTCGAGTCGCTGCTCTCTCGTCAGCGCAACGTACGCGAGGCCGCCGTGCTCCGCCAGGACGAGGCGATCGTCTACATGGCGTCGGGGATCGCCGAGGCGCTGGACTCGACCGTCAACTCGCTGAGCGCGGCCCGCGACGCGCTGGCGGTGACGCCCAAGCTCTCAGCCCCTATCGAGGCCGCGCTCGTCCCGCTGCTCGACCTCTCGGTCGCGCTGACTGAGTTCACGCGCGCGGGCGTGAAGGCGGTCGACGTGGCTGCCAGCCTGTCGGCCGTGATCGCGCAGGCGGTCGCCGCGATCAACGTCCGTCGTAGCGCCCCTGGCGTCGAGATCCACGTGCAGGTCGAGTCCGGCGTGCGTGCTGGCCTTCGTGAGGACGAGCTAGCGCGCGTGGTCACCGCGGTGATGGGCCGCGCCGTTCGGGTCACGCCCGCGGGCCGGAACGTGTTCGTCAGCGCGCATGTGGGCGAGCCCGGCAGCGTAGCGCTGACGATCACCGACCAGGGGCCCACGCTCTCGCCGACGCAGCTTGAGCGCCTGTTCTTCCCGTTCAACGAGGTCTCACCCAGCGGTCCGGGCGGCGTTCGCGCCGGCATGGCGCTGACCCACGCGGGCCGGCTGGTCACCGCGCGTGGTGGGGCGTTGTCCGTCGAGGTGGGCATCGCGGGCGGTACCACCGTGTCGATCCGGCTGCCCCTGTGGACCGAGGGCGGACCGTGAGCGCGGGGCGGCGGTCGCTCGGGCTGTCTGCGGTCGCGTCGGCCGCCATGGCTGCTGGGCTCGCGTCGCTCGCCTATGCGGCGGACCATGGCGCGATCAGCGCGGGGATCGCGGGCTTGGCGGGCGGCGCGGCGGCTTGGGCTGGCATGCGTCGAGGCCTGCCGTCCGAGCAGGAGCAGCGGAGCCGACGAATCCTAAGCGTCGGCTCAGGCGCGTGCCTGTTCACCTGGGGTCCCGACGACGACCTCTGGTTCTCGGACGGCTGGACCGAGGCCTTCGACATCCCGAGCGGGTCGCACACCCAGCCCGAGGTGTGGCTGGGTCGGGTCCATCCTGAGGACTTCGGCGCGCTCGTCCACGGGATCGGCGCGGTGCGGTCCGGTGAGCAGGCCGTGTTGCGGCAGCACTACCGAATCCGCTGCGGCGAGGACTGGCACTGGTTTGACCTGCACGCACGGCGCGTTGAGGACGGGGGAGCGTTGGTGGTCGCGGGCGCGGTGCAGGACGTCACGCTCGCGCACTCCATGCAGACTCGGCTGGCACACTCGGCGTTCCACGACCCGCTCACGGGCCTGCCCAACCGCGCGCTCTTCCTGGACCGGCTGGAGCACAGCACAGCGCGTGCGCGTCGCAACCCGCTGCACCGCTTCGCCGTGGTGTTCATCGACGTCGACAACTTCAAGGTGATCAACGACAGCTTGGGGCACCACGCGGGCGACGAGCTGCTCGACATCGTGGCCAAGCGGCTGGCGGCGTGCGCGCGGACTGGCGACACCGTCGCGCGCATCGGCGGCGACGAATTCACCGTCCTGCTCGAGCCGGTCGACAGCCCAGACGACGCAGACAAGGTCGCCCTACGCCTGCGCAACGCGGTTCACGGCAGCGCGCTCGTGGCGGGGCACCCCGTCGAGATCAGCACCAGCGTCGGCATCGCCTTCAGCAGCCCAGACTACACGGACGCGCTGGACCTGCTGCGCGACGCAGACACCGCGATGTACTACGCGAAGCGCGCGGGACCTGGGAACCAGCGCCGCTTCGATCAGGCCATGCACGAGTCCGCCAAGCGGCGTCTGAGCGTGGAAACCGAGCTTCGTCGTGGCCTTGAGGGCGATGGCCTGCTGGTCTACTACCAGCCGATCGTCAGCCTGCTGACCGGGCAGCTCGACGGCTTTGAGGCGCTTGTCCGCCTGATCGCGTCGAACGGCGCGCTGATCAGCCCGGCCGAGTTCATCCCGCTGGCCGAGAGCCAGGGGCTGATCGACAAGGTGCTCGACCGCGTGCTGGCCGACACCACGGCGCGCTTGGCCGAGTGGTCCACGGTGATGCCGGAAATCTACGTGAGCGTGAACGTGAGCGCGCGCTCGGTCGGCGCAGGGCTGGTGGCCAAGGTGCGCGACGCGCTCGCCGTCCACGACCTGAGCACGGCCCGCATCAAGCTCGAGCTCACCGAGAGCGTGCTGGTCGAGCCCTCCAGCCAGGTGGCGCAGTCGCTGATCACGCTGGGCGCCATGGGCGTGGGCTTGTTCATCGACGACTTCGGCACGGGCTACTCGTCGCTCGCGTACCTGCACCAGTTCCCGGTGTCGCGGATCAAGCTGGACCGCACGTTTGTCATGGCGCTCGACGGCGATCACGTGCCCGAGATCGTCGAGACGATCGTGACCCTGTCCGCGAGCATCGGCGCCAAGGTGATCGCCGAGGGCATCGAGACGGCGACTCAGCTGGAGGCGCTGATCGCGCGCGGCTGCTCGTCCGGGCAGGGCTTCCTGTTCGCGCCTGCGCTGCCCGGCGACAAGGCCGCGCAGCTGGTGCACGAGCGCCGCGGCTGGCCGCTCACCACGACGACGCGCCCCGTTCTCCTGTCGCGCGCGCCAACGGCCAGCGCCTAGGCGCCTTCGGGCAGCGCGTCGGCCAGGCTGGTCTTGGCGATGAGCTTGCCGGACATCGCGAACAGGCCGACGCCCAGCACGCCGAGCGCGGCCTCCGTCAGGAGCATGGCGGACGGCCCGCTGGCGTCGGCGACGCGCCCCAGCAGCAGGCCCAGCCACCAGATCGGGAAGTTCGAGAGCGACGCGTAGATCGTGTACTTGGACGCGCCCGAGCCCTTGCCCATGACGTCGAGCACGACCGCCGTGAACGCCGCATAGGCCAATCCCACGCCGAGCGCGTACACGATGTTCCACGCCATGTACGTGAACGGGGTGGCGGGGGTGATCGCCATCAAGGCGGCGACCGCGGCGAGCGCCGCGCCGATGGTGGTGTACGCGCGCTGCGGTCCCAGGCGTGTGCAGAGCGCGCCGCCCATGAAGCATCCCGCGGCGTTCACCGCCGCCGAGATGAGCCCGAACCACTCGACGTCGGACTCGCCCGCGCCCCAATGCGCGGCCACCGCCGACTGCATGAGCACGCCCTGGCCGGCGCCCGTGCCGATCGGCAGGAAGCACAGCGTGGCGGCGAGCAGGCCACCCTTGGTCCGTGCCAGCGCGAGCACGTCGTGGAACACGCCCTGGACGGCGACGACGGGTCCAGCCTCGTGGCCGTGGCGCTTCACGTCGGGGATGGCGAGCAGCAGCAGCCCGCACGCGAGGAAGCTCACCGCGAACACGGCGCCCGTCATCCAGGGCGCGGGCAGCGCCTTGAGCAGAAACAGGCCGCCGCCGCCGGCGAGGCCCGCGCCGCCCAGGTTGCCCGCTTGGAACCACGCGCTGTTGCGCGAGATGTCCTCGCGGGGCGTAGTCGCGGCGATGATCGCCTCCAGCGACATGCCGACCACGGTGTTCACGAGGCTGGCGATCGCGATGATCGGCAGCAGGAGCGGGAGGTTCTCCGACGACAGCGGGATGGCCGACATTGCCAGGATCCCGATCGCCGACGTGACGATGGAGAACATGTACCAGAGCTTGGGCGACAGCGTGACGTCCACCGCGGGCGCCCAGGTCCACTTCCACCACTGGCTCAGCATGTTGGCGCCGTTCAGCCAGGCGCCCTCGCTGATCGACATGCCGTTCTGGGTGGCCAGGAACGTCAGGGGGAAGCTGACGAAGCCGCCCAACGCGCCGAACGGGAAGTATAGGATGGTCCACACGATCGGGTGGAACGGCTGGCGGACGGGCTCGCTCATCTGGGCCTCGGCGTCGACCGTCGCCCCGTATCGGGGGCGGTGGGGGACCGCCCTAGGTTCCTGTCGGATCCTCGTGAATCGCGGCGTTCGCCTTCCAGGCGTGGCCGTCGTCGTAGACCTCCTTCTTCCAGATCGGCACGCGCGCCTTCAGGGCCTCGATCGCGTAGCGGCTCGCGTCGTAGGCGTCGGCCCGGTGCGGCGTGGCGACCGCGATCACCACGCTCGCCTCGGTCACAGGGACCACGCCTAGGCGGTGCACCAGCGCCGCCCGCGCGCCCGGCCAGCGCGCGCCGATCTCGGAGGCGATCGCCATCAGCTCGGCCTGGGCGAGCGCCACATAGGCCTCGTACTCAAGCCGCAGGACGGGCCTGTCGTCGAACGTGTCGCGCGTGGTGCCGACGAACACGAGCACCGCGCCGCACGACGCGTCGCGCACGCTCGCCTCCACCTGAGCGACGTCGATCGCATGGTCGACCAAGGCGATCATCCGCCACCCACCGGCGGCAGGAAGGCGATCTCGTCGCCGTCTTGCGCGACGTCGCGCGCGTCCGCGTAGGTGCCGTTTCGCGCGTAGGCGATCGGCAGCGCGAGCAGGTCGGGGAAGCGCTCGACGAACAGCGTGTGCAGCGTGGTGCCCGCGTCGATGTCGGCGTCCTCGGTGGTGCACCCGGCGCGGTCGCGCACCGGCCCAAAGTACAAGAGCGAGACCTTCACCTAGACCTCCGCAGGTCGAGGGGTGGTGGCGTAGAAGGTGCGGATCGCGTCGAGCACACGCGTCCACGGGCCCTTCACGCGACGCGCCGGAGGGAGCGCCGCGAGCAGCGTGTTGCCGTAGCCTTTGGTGTGCACGCGACCGTCCAGGATCAGCACGACGCCGCGGTCGTCCTGCGCGCGCAGCAGGCGTCCGTAGCCCTGGCGCAGCTTGATCGCGGTCTCTGGCAGGGTGTACGCGCGGAACGGATCGGCCCCGCTCGCGGCGACCTTCTCGTGCCGCGCGAGGCGCAGCGGATCGGTCGGCACGCGGAACGGCAGGCGGGGCACGATCACCAGGCGCAGCGCCTCACCGCGCACGCTCACGCCCTCCCAGAACGAGTCCGTGCCGACGAGCACCGCGTTCCGCTCGCCCTTGAAGCGCGCGAGCAAGGCACCGCGGCCTTCGGTGCCCTGACTGAACACCGGGATGCCAGGTCGCAGGGCAGCCCGCAGCGCCGCCGTGTAGGCTGTGACGGCGTCGTGCGAGGTGCAGAGCACGAACGCGCCGCCGCCCGCGACCTCGATCGCGTCGACGATCGCGCGCGCGCTGGCGCGCAGGAAGCCGGGCTCGTCGGGGGACGGCAGATCGTTCGGCAGGCCGAGCAGCGCCTGCTGGAAGTGATCGAAGGGCGAGGGGAGCACCAGCTCCTCGGGCGACTCCAGGCCGTGCCGGCTCTTCCAGAACTTGAAGTCCCCTGCGACCGACAGCGTCGCCGACGTGGCGACCGCGCCCCGCAGCTTCTCCCACAGGATGTTCTTGAGCATGGGCGCCACGTCGATCGGCGACGCGCACAGCGCCGCAGTGCCGTCCTCGCGTCGGGTCTCCGCGCGCTCGATCCAGCGCACGCGCGTGTCGTCGCTGGGCTCGGTGAACACGCGCACGCCGTCCGCCAGCCGCGCCAAGCGCCCGGCCGCGCGCTGAAGGTCGAGCAGCGACTGAGACTGGCCTTCGGGCAGCTTGAAGTCGCCCAGCGCCTCTTGGATGCCGGCGAGCGCGCCCGACGCGTCCTCCAACGCCATGCGCAGGTGCTGCGCGCGCGGGAGCACCACGTTGGTCCACAGCTCCGTGCCGCGGAAGCGGTCGTCGATGCGCAGTTGCGGCGCCTCGGGGCCGAGCAGGTTGGCGATCTCGCCCAGCGCCTCGGTGGCGACCGACGTGAGCGGCACCACCAGGTCCTTGGCCGCCGACGCCGCGGCCAGCGCCTTGTCCGCGACCTCAGGCGGGACCTTGGACGCGTTCGACACGGTGTCGGCGAAGCGGTCGAACGCGCCCGGGCGCCTCTTCGCCGAGCGCAGCGGGAACACGGCGCGGCTGACGGCGCGCTGCGTGACGCGGGTGGCGCCCGCACCCGTCGCGACGTCCTCCAGGTGGTGGGCCTCGTCCAGGATCACGCGCTCGAAGCGGGGCAGCAGACCAAAGCCAGCCTCTTCGCGCAGCACCAGATCGGCCAGCAGCAGCGCGTGGTTCACCACGATGACGTGCGCGCCCGCGGCCGTGCGTCGCGCTGAGTAGTAGTGGCAGCTGTCGTAGTGCTCGCAGCGCATGCGCAGCGTGAGATCGCTGTCGGACTCCACGCGCTCCCACACGTCGGGCGGCACCGGGAAGCCGATCTCACTGCGCGACCCGCCCTTGGTCGTCGCGGCCCAGCCGAGCAGCGCGTCGAAGGCGATGCGCGCGTCGTCCGACAGCTCGGTCGCCTCGTCGCGCGCGAGCTGGAGCCGGCGCTTGCACAGGTAGTTGTTGCGGCCTTCGAGCACGGCCGTGCGCGCGTCGATCCCCCCGCGCGCCAGGATGGGGAGGTCGCTCGCGACAAGCTGCGCCTGCAGCGCGCGGGTGTGCGTGGCGATCACCACCTTGGCGTCGTTGGCCAGGGCCCACATGGCGGCGGGCAGCAGGTAGGCGAGCGACTTGCCGGTGCCGGTGCCGGCCTCGACCACCAGCGGGCGACCCTCGTTGAGCGCGGCCGTGACCCGCAAGGCCATCTCGCGCTGCGCGGGGCGGGACTCCCAACCGGGGAGCGCGGTCGGCAGCGTCTCGTCGAGGAAGCGCAGCACGTCGTCCGGGTCGATCTTCTTGGGTGCCGGCTGCCACGGCTCCACGATGAAGCTCGCGTTGCGGACGTCGTTGTCGACGATCACAAAGCCGACGCCGTCCTCAGAGAACTGACCGGCGAGCGCCATGTCGGGGTCGGAGGGCCGGAGATCACCGGACGGGTGGTTGTGGATGACGACCTGACCCGCGCGCGGGCGGCCGAGGATCGCCAACACCTGGTCCTCTTGGCCGCGCGCCACGATCTCCACGCCGATCACCGTGCCGTGATCGACCTCACCCACGGCGAACACCTCGCGCCCGCCCACCTCCACGACGGCCGCGCGCATGGCTGCGGCGGCCTCTGGCGTGAAGCGCGGGCTCACGGGCTCTCGCGCGGCGGCAGATCGAGGTGCAGGCCGTCGTAGGCCACGTGCACGTCACCGTGGTGGCGGCGCGCCTCCTCGGCGAACGGGGCGTCCATCGGGTAGCGCTGGCTGAAGTGCGTGAGCAGCAACCGCCTGGCGCCCGCCTCCTTGGCGAGCAGACCGGCCTCGTCTGCGGTCATGTGCAGGTAGTTGCGGGCCTCCGCCGCCTCGGACGACAGGAAGGTCGACTCGCAGACCAGCAGATCCACGCCCTTGGCGAGCTGGCGGGCGCCCTCGCAGGGGCGGGTGTCCATGAGGAAGGCGAACGAGCGCCCCTTGCGGCGGTGCGACACCTGCTCGACCGTGACCTCGCGCCCGTCGACGGTGACGCGGCCGTCACGCTTCAAGCGGCCGACCGCCTCGCCGCGGATGCCAAGCGCGTCGGTGGCGGCGGGGTCGATCGTCCAGCCGTCCGGCTCCTCGATGCGGTAGCCCCAGGCGGGCGCGCCGTGGTGGAGGGGGGCGGTGGTGAGCGTCCAGTTGGGCGTCTGGGCGATCACCCCGGCCGCGTCGTGCGGGCGCGGGCGGATGTCGGCCTTGTCTTCGTAGATCGACGCGTGCCGGAGCCGCTCGTAGAACTCGACGCCGCTGCCCGGGAAGTGCACATGGACGGGGTGATCAGCGCCGTCCAGGCTGATGCGCTGCAGGATGCCCGGCAGGCCCAGGCAGTGGTCGCCGTGGAAGTGGGTGACGCAGATGCGCGTGATCTGGCTGGCCCGCGCGCCAAACACCGTCATCTGGCGCTGCGTGCCTTCGCCCGGGTCGAACAGGAAGCCATCGCCGTCCCACAGCAGCAGGTAGCCGTTGTGGTTGCGATGTCGGGTGGGCACCTGGCTGGAGGAACCCAGCACGACGAGCTGACGAAGGGACACGGACGCTCCGGACCCACCCCTTAGCGTCGCGGGACGGCCCCCGCCTGGGATACAGCATGGACGTGGAGTGTCGATGCTCGCGATCTGGGTGATCGGGATGGCGGTGAGCCTCGCGGACACGGGCGTGGCCTCGTGTCCGACCCCGCCCGTCGCCGTGGCGATGAACCCGTGGGATGGCGCGACGACGTCATTCACGCCGGTCGCCCTGACCATGAGCACCGACACCTGCGCGACGAGCGCCAACTACCTGCTCACCCGCGACGGGCTGCCGGTGGAGGAGGGCGCCGACGTGGAGATTGTAGGGAGCACGGCCACCTGGACGCCGACGACGCCGCTGGCCGACTTGACAACGTGGTGCTGGACGGTGCGCGCCCTGGACGTGAACGGCGCGTCCGGAGGCGACACGTCGCGGTCGTGCTTCACAGTGGACACCGAGAACCAGGCGCCGGGCGCGCCGAGCTGGGTGACGCCCCGCGCGGGGGCGGTGATCCTGTCCACGCAGCGCTTCACGCTGGCCCCTGCGGTGGACCCCGAGCACCGCGCGCTTCGCTACGAGATCGAGGTCGTCGGCGAGGCGGGCACCGTCGGCCAGGGGCATGATCTTCGGGAGAGCGAGCTGACCGATCGCGTGCTCACCGGCCTTGTCGAGGACACCTGGTACTTGGCGCGCGCGCGCGCGACCGACTGGGGCAGCCTGGGCCCCTGGGCCACCACCGCGTTCTTCGTCAACGACGACAACCGCGCCCCGAACGCCCCCCTCCTCGACGAGGCCCAGGTAGACCTCACCCTCGGCCGCGTGACGTTCTCCGCCCACGGCGCGGTCGATCCCGAGGGGTTCCCGGTCCGCTACACGGTCGAGCTGCGCGACGCGACCGGCGCCGCCGTGATGTCGTGGAGCGAGCTGCGCCCCGACCCGCAGGGGCTGGTCACGGTGATGACCCGCGCGATCACGCCGGGGTCTTACCAATGGACCGCGCGCGCGATCGACTACCAGGGCATGCCGGGCCTGTGGCCGGGCTCGCAGGCGGTGCACGTCCCGTCCCCTGAGGACCTGCCGAGCGGTCGGCCCGTGCCGGACGATGGCCTTGGCGGGCTGGAGCAGGTGGGGTGTGGCTGTGACACGCCCGGCGCGCCGTCCGTCGCGTGGGTTGGGCTGCTCGCGTTGGCCGTTCGGCGTCGCCGTTGAGCCCCGTCGCGTCGGGCGAGGCGCTCCGCGGTCGGCTGGTCCCTTGGTATCGAGCGAACGCCCGGGATCTGCCCTGGCGCCGTGACCCGTCGCCGTACCACATCCTGCTGTCCGAGCTGATGTGCCAGCAGACGCGCGTCGACACGGCGGCGCCGTACTTCAACCGCTTCACGGCTCGCTGGCCCACCATCGAGGCGTTCGCAGCGGCGTCACCCGACGACGTGCTGACGATGTGGGCGGGCCTTGGCTACTACCGGCGCGCGCGCCTGCTGCACGCGGCGGCGGTCGCGGCGGTGGCGCGGGGCGGCCTGCCCGCGGACCCGGACGCGCTCGCGGAGCTGCCGGGGATCGGCGCCTACACCGCGGGCGCCATCGCCTCGATCGCGTTTGGCGTGCCCGCGGCCGCGGTGGATGGGAACGTGGAGCGGGTGATCAGCCGGGTGGACCGCCTGGACGCCGATCCGCGCTCCAAGGCCGGGAAGCAGGCGTTGCGCGAGCGAGCGCAGGCGATCCACGCGCCCGGCGTCGCGTCCGAGGTCACCCAGGGGCTGATGGAGCTGGGTGCCACCGTCTGCACGCCGCGCGCCCCGCGCTGCGACGCCTGCCCGTGGTCCGACGTCTGCCTCGCCAAGCCTGCGGGGGGCGTGACGGCCTACCCCAAGCTCCTGGCGCGCAAGGCCGCGGTCGCCGCGCGGGCGGTGGCGGGGATCCTGCGTCGCGACGGGCGCGTCCTGTGTGGTCGACGCCCGGAGGGCTTGCTGGGCGGCCTGTGGGAGCCGGTCGGCGCTGAGATCGGCCCCGAGGATGACGCGGAGGCGGCGCTTCGCGGCGCGTTCGCGGCGCGCGCAGGCGTGCTTGCGCAGGTCGGGCCGCGTCGCGGGCAGATCGTGCACGTCTTCACGCACCGACGCCTCACGGTGGAGGTCTACGAGGTGAGCGCGGAGGAGGCGGTGGGGTTTGTGGGCGACGGCACGTACACGGAGCTCGCGTGGCTGGCGCCGGACGGCGACGGCGTGGGCTGGTCCAAGCTCGCCCAGAAGATCCTCGAGGCGGCGCCCGTCACAGGCGGTCAAGTCGGGGACACCCCACCGGCCGCCGGTTAGGGGCGAGCCATGTCCACTGCGGCAGTGATCATCATCGGCGACGAGATCCTCTCGGGCAAGTTCGCCGACGAGAACGGTCCTTACTTCATCCGCCGTCTGCGCACGCTGGGCGTGGATCTGCGTCGGCTGGTCACCATCTCCGACGACCTGGACGCGATCGCCGACGAGGTGCGCCGCTGCGCCGCCACGTTCGACCACGTGTTCACCACCGGCGGCGTCGGCCCCACCCACGACGACATCACCTTTGAGGGCGTCGCGCGCGGCCTAGGCCTCCCGCTGCAGGTCGACCCGGAGCTGCTGGCCTTGGCCGAGCGCCACGGCTTCCCCAAGGACGGCGGCACGCTGCGCATGGCCACCGTGCCCGCCGGCATGGAGCGCATCACGGGCGCCGCGCAGATCTTCCCGGTGCTGCGCGTCCAGAACATCTACGTGATGCCCGGCATCCCGGCGCTGGTGAAGCAGCAGTTCGAGTACATCGCGCCGTCGCTCGAAGGCGTCGCGGTGCGCTGCGTCCGCGTGTACGCGCACAACCTGGAGAGCGACATCGCCGTCGCGCTCTCGGACATCGCCGCGGCGCATCGCGGGGTCGCGATCGGTTCCTACCCACGCTTTGGCGACAAGGCGCACCGGCTGGTGGTGACGCTGGAGTCGCGCGACGACGACGCGCTGACGCTCGCGGTGGACGCGGTGCGCGGCATCCTCGACACCGTGCAGGTGGACGGCCCATGAGCCGCCGCGTCCTGCTCCGCGCCACGGCGAGGGTGCGTGGAGTGGACGTCGGCGAGGTGATGGTGCCGTCCGGCACGCCGCTGGTGATCGGCCCCACGGGCGCGCTCAAGGTGCCGGCGCTTCCGGGGCAGTCCTACGTGGCGCAGGCGCGCTGGACCGGTCGCGGCACGGTCGAGCTGTCCGAGCCCCAGGGCGCCACGCGCTCGCTCGCCCCCAACGGCGCGCTGACGGTGGTGGCGGGGGATCTGTCGGTCACCCTCCGCGTGGTCGAGGCGCCCGGGCTGACGCGCTTCGCGCTGTGGTCGCCCGACGGCTGGCTGCCGTGGTTCGTGGTGGTCTGCACGCTGACGGTGCTCACCTCGCAGGTCGAGGTGTTCGTCGAGAACCTTTGCCCGTGGTTCGGCATCGCTTGCCCGGTGGAGCGGGACGCGGGCGGCGGGCAGGGGATCGACGCCGAGTACCTCGCGAGGCTCATCCGCCACGACTACGCGGGCGCGGACGAGGCGACGTCGCCCAAGCGCAAGGCGGAGAAGACCGAGAAGCCCGCGCCCGGCTGGCTGCCCCCCGGCGACGCCGAGGGTGATCTCAATCACCTGGGCGGCGCGAGGGAAGTCGACAGCACCCCGCAGCGGGTCAAGCCGCTCGCCACCGACTCAGTGCCCGCCGCCGCGCGTCGCCGCACACCCAACGTCGTAGCACCCCAGGCCACGCCCGCGCCGGTCGCCGCGCCCCAGGCGGACGACGGCACCGGCGACGACGCCGAAGGCATCACGACGGAGGCGCCGCCGGACGACGTGCCCAAGCCGCCCTCCGCGCCGCTGCTGGAGCGTGACCAGGGTTGGGGCGTGCCCGACTGGATGCAGGCCGAGCCCGAGGAGAAGCAGATCGAGTACGTGATCGACCGCGCGCAGCGTCGCCTGCGGATCGATCCGGACGACCCCGGTGCCATCTCCACGCTGGCCTACTACGAGTTCCTGGCGGAGGACTACGACGGCGCCGAGAAGTCCTATGACCGGCTGATCGCCATGGATCCCGCAGACGCTGCCGCGTACAACAACAAGGCGCTGATCTACAAACGCAAGGGCGAATACCTGCGCGAGGAGGGCCTCTACCGCCTGGCGTTGGCGCTCGACCCCGGTGACACCACCGCGCTGAACAACCTCGCGGTCAACCTGGCGCACCAGGGCAAGTTCGACGAGGCCGTCCGGATCATGAAGGAGCTGGAGACGACGCTCCCGGCCGACCCATACTCCGACCTCCACCGCGCCAAGATCCAGGCGGCGATGGGCAACGACGACGCGGCCTTGAGGTTCATGGAGCTGGCGCTGAGCGGCGCCGCGCGCATGGACCTGCTCCACCAGATCGAGTTCCGCCAAGACATCCGCGTGGACCCGGCGTTCGCCCATCTGCGGGAAGACCCGCGCTTCCGCGCCGTGCTCACCAAGTGGTATGGATCCGACAGCCCCCTCGGAAAGTGACCGTCCGGGTGCGACAGTGGCAACCAGGACCCAGACGCCGTAAGGCGCAGGCCGAAAATCAGAGGAGGTCGAGCGATGGCGCGTACGGCGATCTACGCGGGATCGTTTGATCCCGTCACCAATGGCCATGTCGACATCATCACGCGTGGCGCGCGGCTGTTTGACCGCCTGGTCGTCGCGGTGGGGAACAACCCGACCAAGAAGTACCTGTTCGACCTGGAGACCCGCACGCAGATGATCGCCGAGGCGTGCACCGAGGTCCCCAACCTGGAGGTCGTGCCGTTCCGTGGCCTGCTGGTCGACGCCGCCCGCAAGCATGACGCCGACGTGGTCCTCCGCGGGCTCCGCGCGCTGTCGGACTTTGACCTCGAGTTCCGCAACGGCCTCGCCAACCGGGCGCTGTCCGGCATCGAGACCTTCTTCCTGCTCGCGGACCCGTCGCTGATCTACGTGTCGTCCTCGCTCGTACGCGAGATCGCCATGTACGGTGGCGACGTGTCCGGCTTTGTGCCGGGCCCCGTGGCGGAGGCGGTGCGTCGCCTGTACCCCGCGGCGCCCCCCGGATGAGCTTGTTCGCGTGCCTGTTCGGCGCCGCGCTCGCCGCGTCGTCGGTCGACACCGACGCGGACGACGGCGCCAAGCTCCAGGTCGCCTCATGGATCGACCTGGGCGAGCTCGGCAACGCGCTCGCGCTGAGTCGCCGCGGGTTCCGCGCCCACCCTGAGGACCCTGATTGGGCGATCGCGCGCTTGGAGGCTCTCGCCGCCGCCGGCATGGACGCCTGGATCGCCGACGAGCTGTCCGACGCGCACCTCAAGCCTGCGGTCCGGGTCGCCGTCCACCTGGAGCTGGTCGTTCTGGGGCGCGCCCGCGCGCTGCCCGCCACGGACGAGGGGCCTGACGCCGAGCTGGCGCGCGCTTGGATCTCGCTCGCCGCACACGACTCAGGGCCCGCCAAACGGATCATGGGCACGACCTACGACACGGCGCACCTGCAGCTGCGCGCGGCGGTCGCCAAGGAGGAGGGGGATCGCGTCGCCCTCGCGGAGCTCCTCGACATCTGGCATGATGAACCCGACACCGACCTCACGCCGTTCGCGCCGCTGTGGGACGAGGACATCCCGCGGAGCCAGGCTCGCGTCGTCGAGGGCGCGAAGGCGACGCTGCTGCTGCGCGTCGCCACGCTCATCGCCGGGGAGGTTCCGGTCGGCTGGCTGCGCGCGGCTGAGCTGCTGCGTGCGGTGAAGGACAAGGGGCGCCTGGGCGCGCTCGCGGATCGGGTGGACGCGGATCGCGGCGGGCCGGTCACGCCCGAGCTCCTCGGCCTCGCGCTCAGCGGCCCCACGGAGTCGTGGGATCTTTGGGAGGTGGCGCGCCGGCCTCGCTGGTCGAAGGTGATGATCGACGCGGCGGCCGGCGTGCTGGGTCGCCAGCCGGCGCCGGTCTTCCCCTGGGCGCGACCGGACGAGGCTCCCCGACTGGCCGCGGGGATCGCCAAGCTGCTGATCGCGCACGGTCAGGACGTGGACGCGGACAAGCTGCTGCAGGCCCACGGCGGCGCGTGCGCGCGGCCGGTCGGGGCCGAGTGGGCGGTGGTCAACACGATGAAGCGGGAGGGGCGGGCGTTGGCCGAGCACGTCCTCCTGCGCTGCATCGGCTCGGTGGACCCGATGCCTGCGATCGATCCGACCAACCTCGACGTGGACCGGCAGATCAGCGAGGCCGCCGCGGGCTGGCGGGACTTTGGCCGCGTGATGGCGCTGGGAGGCTGGAAGTCAGAGGCCGCCATCGCGTTTGGTGTGTCCGCGCACCTGGCCCCCGACGACGAGGTCATCTCGCTCGCGCGGGCCGACGCCGCGGACGCGGACCTGCCCGTGGATGGCCACGGTCTCCCGACCGTCCCGGGGCTGCTGGCGTCGCTGGACCGGGCGTCCTTCCTTCAGCCGGAGTCGGCGTTCGAGCTGGCGAGGGCCGCGGCCGTGCGGGCGCGGACCGCGGCTTGGCTGGACCCGTCCCCGGAGCACATGGTGGCGCGCGTGACCTCGCCGCGGGCGTGCGGCGCGCCGCTGCGCGATCGCTGCGCGCTGGAGGTCGCGGTGGTGGTGGAGGCCGCGCGACGTGCCTCGCGCTCGGTGCCGGAGGGGCTGCCCGCCGTGACGGACATGGGCGCCGCGCGGGCGGCGGGGGCGTGGATCGATCGCCTCCAGCGCTCCTGGTTCGCCCGCACAGCGGCGCTCGATCGCCTGTCGACCGAAGGGGATCGGCCTGACTTCTCCGCGATCCTGGCGCTCGGGACCGGTGTTCGGGTGGGGCGACCCATCCCGGAATTCGACCTGTCCGGCGTGAAGTCCACGGACTTGCGCGGCAACGTGCTCGTGCTGTCCTTCTGGGCGAGCTGGTGTCGGCCCTGCTTCGCCGAGCTGCCGCTGCTGGACTCGCTGGCGAAAGCCTGGGAGCGCGACCATCTGCCGGTCCGCGTGCTGGCGATCTCGGTCGACGACGACGTCAGCCGCTACGCGCGCGCGTTGGCCAAGCTGCCGTGGGACACCATGAGCGTGCTACGCGACCCGACCATGCGGGCTGACTTCCAGGTCGATACGTTGCCGACGACGTATGTGGTTGACACCACGGGCGTGCTCAGATCAGTCACGGTCGGCTACGACGGATCAAACCTGGGTGCCTTGGATCGCGCTGTCCGCAGCTGGTCCAGTCTGGCGTCGCAGTAGCGGAGGTCTCGAATGTGTGGAATCGTCGGGTACATCGGGTCTCGTCGCGCGCTGCCCGTGCTGGTCGAAGGTCTTCGTCGCCAGGAGTACCGCGGCTATGACTCCGCGGGCGTGGCGTTGGTGTCCGACGGCGAACTGTGGGTCCGCAAGACCACCGGCCGCGTGGCCGAGCTCGCGCGCGCCGTCGTGGACGGCCCCGGCGGGGTCGTCGGGATCGCCCACACCCGCTGGGCCACCCACGGCGGCGTCACGGTCGCCAATGCCCACCCGCACCTGGACAGCCTCGAACGCATCGCCGTCGTCCACAACGGCATCGTGGAGAACGAGCGGGCGCTTCGCCGCGCGCTGCAGGCCGAAGGCGTGGTGTTTCGCAGCGAGACCGACACGGAGGTCCTGCCGCACCTGATCCGCAAGTTCTACACGGGCAACCCGACGGAGGCCGTGCTGCGGGCGCTCGAGCACATCCGCGGCACCTACGGCATCGTCGTCGCGTTCGCCGATCACCCGGACATGCTGATCGTGGCGCGTAACGGCTCGCCGCTGGTCTGCGGCATCGGCGACGGCGAGACGGTGATCGCGTCCGACCCGCAGGCGGTCGTCGAGCACACCCGCCGCGTGGTCTACCTGCAGGATCGCGAGATGGCGGTCGTGCGCGCGGGCGAGGTCGAGGTCCGTGGCTTTGACGGCGGCGTGCTGGACCTCAACGTCCAGCTGATCGACGCCGACTACGACGTCGCCAACCGGGAGGGCTTCCCGCACTTCATGCTCAAGGAGATCCACGAGCAGCCGCGCAGCATCCGCCGCTGCCTGCTCGGGCGCATCCAGCGTGAGGACGGCCTGGCCAAGTTGGGCGGCCTGTCGATGAAGCCCCGCGATCTGGTCGCCATCCAGCGCGTGATCACCGTGGGCTGCGGCACCAGCTTCCACGCCGGCATGGCGGGCGCCATGGCGATCGAGGCGCTGGCGCGTGTGCCTGCGCACTGCGAGATCGCGTCCGAGTACCGCTACCGCCACCCGATCATCGAGCGCGACGCGCTCTTCCTGGCCGTCAGCCAGTCGGGCGAGACGGCCGACACCCTGGGCGCGGTGCAGGAGATCCAGCTCAAGGGGGGGCAGGTGATGGGCGTGGTGAACGTGGTCGGCTCGACCATCGCGCGCACCACGGGCCGCGGCGTATACATCCACAGCGGGCCTGAGGTCGCGGTGGCGTCCACCAAGGCGTTCACCTCGCAGGTGACGGCGCTGCTGGTGTTCACGCTGATGCTCGCCCGCACGCGCGACCTGTCGCTGCCGCGCGGACAGGCGGTCGCCGCGGCGCTCGACTCGGTGCCGGAGCACGTGACCCACTACCTGCAGAACCCTGGCCCCATCGATCAGGTCGTCGAGGTCGTGAAGAACGCCCGCTACGTGCTGTTCATGGGTCGCGGGTACTCGTACCCGGTGGCCCTGGAGGGCGCGCTCAAGCTCAAGGAGATCGCGTACCTGCCTTGTGAGGCCTACGCGTCCGGCGAGATGAAGCATGGCCCGATCGCGATGATTGAGGAGGGGACTCCGGTGATCGCGATCGTCCCCATGGACGATCAGCGCGAGAAGACGCTGTCGAACCTCAAGGAGGTCGAGGCGCGCGGCGCCCGCATCATCGCCATCCACACGGAAGGCGACGAGGAGATCGCGGCGCTGGCCCACATCGCCATCGCCATCCCGGCCGTGGCGGACTTTGTCTCGCCGCTGGTGACGGTGCTGCCGCTGCAGCTCATCGCGTACCACACGGGCATCGCGCTCGGTCGCGACATCGACAAGCCTCGCAACCTCGCGAAGTCCGTCACCGTCGAGTAGCGCTGGGCGCGGCCTGCGACCGGGCGGACGCCGAGCCGTCAGCCGGTCGACAGCAGCAGGCCCGACGCCGACCACATCCAGAGCCGGCCGTGCCGGGTCAAGCAGGAGTCCACCCCGAGCCGGGACCAGTTGGGCGGCGGCGGGGAGCACTTGGGTGCGGCGGGCAGGTCATGGACGTGTTCGACGGCGCCGTGGTTGGTCACCCGCACCCAACGGTGATCGGCGCTGCCAAAGTAGGCGGCGTCGCCGAGCGCGCGCGCGGTGACCCATTGGCCTTCCGGCATGCGGGTGCTGCCCAGGCTGGCGCCGGTGCGAGGGTCGAGCCAGCGGACGCGGCGGCGGCCGTCGCTGGTGGCCCAGCCGGCGCGGGTGGCGGCGGTGGGGCCGGGGCCGAGCAGGGATCCCGTGGTGCGCGCGTGGGTCACGAACGACCAGATCGTGCCCTCCGGACCGCCGATGTGCTCGTCGTCCCAGACCGGCGGGCAGGACATCCAGGCGAGCGCCGCGTCGTCGCCGGGCGCGAGCAGCGTGTCGGGGTCGAGCACGATGGCTCCGGGCTCGCGCACGCGCAGGCTGCCGTCGCGCGTGTCCAGGACGACCGCGTCGCCGTCGTGCAGTCCGGCCAGGCGGGCGCCGTCGGCGGAGAAGCGGACGGGGCCGTTCGGGTCGAGCGACAGGGCGAGGGAGGCGACGCTGTGGCTGGGGGCCGCGGCGCGATCGACGCCGTGCTCGCCCCGCACCGCGACCGCGCCGTGCGGGCCCGCGATCAGCGACTCACCGTCGCCGATCGCGCCGACGGCGACCGGCTGCAGGCCGGAGGCTTGCCGGTAAATCCAGCCGGAGTCCGACCACACCACGCCCTGGCCCTCCGTGAAGGGCGCGGTGTCGGACGCGCGTTGCGCCCCGTCGGTGAGCGTGAGCGCGTCCGTCGTCCAGCCCGCGCCCTGCCGACGCAGGAGCACGCCGTCGCCGCGCCGGAGGTGCCGGTCCCGCTCAAGGCTCCAGCCGGTGCTCTCGGCGCGAATCCGCCGGCCGTTGCCTGCGATCGCGACGACTTCACCCTGGTGCGTGACGTCGGGCGCCTCGCCGACTTGGGCGGCCAGGACGTGATCCTTGAGCGGGATCCAGGCGACGCCGCCCGCCACCACGCCCGTGCCGCCGGGGGCCACGAAGGCGTGCGAGGCGCGGGGCAGCGCGTGCACCGCGGGGCGGGCGTCCTGGGCGTCGCGGGCGAACACGCTCACGGGGGCGCAGACGTCAGACCAACGGGCAGAGGTGTGAGGAGCCATCGGCCCCTGCTAGCCGCGGGCACGCCCCTTGGCGAGCGCGCGGTTTTACGCGCGCGCCACCCCGCGAGGTGCTAGATTGCGGCCATCGAGGAGTGCCCCGATGGTCGTTCACGTCTCTCCGCACGGATGGAACCGCGTTCTTGTCGCGTGCGTCGCCGCTGGCGCGCTGGCTGGCTGCACCCCCGCGGTGGTGCCTGACCCGGACGTCTCCGTCTACCCGCCGACCAGCCTGGATCTGTCGCCGCTCGCGTACTCGGACTCTGGCGCGGAGTGGCACAACGTCTCCATCCTCAACCAGACCTGGTACAATCTGGACGTGAAGGACGTGGAGCTGCGGGATGTCTCTCCGGACGTCGCCGCCACGCTGCCTGAGGGCACGCAGGCAGGCGGCGCCGCCTTCCTTGAGGTTCAGGGTGTCCCGGCGGGCACGGTCGGCCTTGTGCTGGCGCCGCGTCAGAGCGTCTCGCTTCAGGTTCGGGTGGCCAGCGCCACGCAGGTCCCCCGCGAGCTTTGGACGCACAGCAAGTACGTGGCGCTGCTCCATTTTCAGGTGGGCGGCAGCGGCGTGGTCGACTCCGTGACCAACACCACGGACATCAACAAGTACCGCTCGATCACCAAGGAGATCCAGCTCTCGTTCGAGCTGAACTGCGACATCGACGGGGACGGCGCGGAGGCCGAGGACTGCGGCGGAGCGGACTGCGATGATCACCGCGCCGCGGTGGGTCCTGACGTGGACGAGGCCTGCGACGGCTTCGACAACAACTGCTCTGGCTTGACCGACGAGGGTTGCCCGGCCTCCCCATGAACCGACTCGTGAACGTGGGTGACGTGCTCGAGCAGGAGATCCTGCCGATCGTCGAGAAGGCATCGCGCTACCTGGGCACTGAGGTCAACGCTGTCCACAAGGACAAGACCTCGGTCGAGGTGCGCATCGCGCTCGCGTTCCCGGATCTCTACGATCTGGGCTTGGGCAACCTCGGCCTGCACGTGCTGTATGCATGCGTGAACCGCCTGCCTTGGGCCTGGTGCGAGCGCACCTACGCGCCGGGCCGCGACATGGAGGACGCCCTTCGGGAGCGGGGGCTCCCGCTGTTCGCGCTGGAGAGCAAGGACGGCCTGGGCGTGTTCGACGGCATCGGCTTCACGCTGCAGAGCGAGCTGACCTACACGAACATCCTCAACATCCTGGACATGTCGCACATCCCCATGCGCACCGCGGACCGCGGCGAGCATGACCCGCTGACGTTCGCCGGCGGGCCCGCGGTGTTCAACCCCGAGCCGCTCTCGCCGTTCATGGACTTCTTCGTGATCGGCGACGGCGAGGACGCGATCCTCGAGATCGTCGAGGTGCTGCGCGCCACGCGCGGGCAGACCCGCTCGCAGCGCCTGCTCGTCATGTCCAAGCTGGAGGGCGTGTACGTCCCGGCGCTCTACCCGTTCGACGTCATGCCCGACGGCAGCGTGCTCCCGGCGGTCGGCGCCCCCAAGATCCGCAAGCGCGTCACCCGCGATCTGAACGGCGCCACGTTCCCCACGGACTACATCATCCCGTACACCCAGCTGGTGCACGACCGCATCAGCCTGGAGGTCCTGCGCGGCTGCACCCAGGGGTGCCGGTTCTGCCAGGCGGGCATGGTGACGCGCCCCGTCCGCGAGCGCAGCCTGGAGAAGGTCGACGAGCTGCTCCGCCGAACGCTGGACGCCACCGGCTACGAAGAGGTCGGGCTGGTGAGCCTGTCCACCTGCGACTACAGCCGGGTGCGGCAGCTGGTCGAGAACACCGTCGAGGCCGTGCGCGACGAGCACGTCAGCGTCAGCCTCCCGTCGCTTCGGCTGGACAGCTTCTCGGTGGATCTGGCGGACATGGTCGCCGAGACCCGCCGCACGGGCCTGACCGTGGCGCCCGAGGCCGCCAGCCCGCGCCTGCGCGCCGTGATCAACAAGTGGATCCCGGACGAAGACCTGCTGAACATGGCGCACCGCGCGTTCGAGCTCAAGTGGGACCACGTGAAGCTCTACTTCATGATCGGGCTGCCCACCGAGCGCGACGACGACATCGTCGCCATCGCGGATCTGGCCCGGCGCACGCTTGAGGTGGGCCGCAAGGTCAACAAGCGCGCGGGCGTGAACCTGGGCGTGTCGACGTTCGTGCCCAAGCCGTTCACGCCGTTCCAGTGGTCGGCGCAGATCAGCTACGACGAGACCATCCGTCGTCAGGACGTGCTGGAGGCGGTGCTGCCGCGCCAGGGCGTGAAGTTCGGCCGCCACCACCCGGAGGAGACCTTCCTCGAAGGGCTGATCTCGCGCGGGGACAGGCGGGTGGGGGACCTGCTGGAGGCCGCCTGGAAGCGCGGCTGCCGGTTCGACGCCTGGAGCGAGCACCTGAACTTCGGCGCGTGGAAGAAGGCGATTGAGGACGTGGGCTTCGACGTCGTTCACGCCATCCGCGAGCGTGATCTGGACGAGCGCCTGCCTTGGGATCACCTGGACATGCTGGTCGACAAGACCTGGTTCCAGGAGGACTACAAGCGCGCGCTCGAGCTCAAGCACGCCGAGGACTGCCGTCACAAGCGCTGTCACAAGTGCGGCGTGATCGACAAGGAGCGCGACCTGTGCGCGGCCATGCTCCGCGACAACGTCGCCAGCCGGAAGTCTGAGGCGGAGTGGACCCGCAAGCCGCCGCCGGAGACGCCCGCGCCGAAAGCCACGGTGCAGCGCGTCTGGCTGCGGATCGGACGCACCGGGGTCGCCCGCTACCTGTCGCACCTGGAGTCGCTGGGCGCGTGGGTGCGCGCGCTGCGCCGGGCGAAGGCGCCGATCGGCTACAGCCAAGGCTTCCATCCGCACCCGTCGATCGCCTTCAGCGCCGCGCCGCCGCAGGGTGAGGAGAGCGTTGGCGACTACCTCGACATGGACCTGACCCGAAGGGTGGACGTGCCCGAGCTGATCGCGTCGCTTGCCCGGGTCCTTCCGGACGGCTTTGACGTGCTGGCGGGCGGGGAGGTCCCGCTCAAGTCGCCGTCGCTGATGTCGGTGAACGCGGGCGGCGTGTACCTGCTTCGTTTCCCCGATCACACGGACGCCAGCCTGGCCGCCCGCGTGGAGCAGCTCCTGGCGGCCGACCGCATCCTGGCCACCCGCCGGTCCAAGGCGGCCCGCGGGCCTGGGTCGGACGGCACCATCCAGGTCGACATCCGACCCATGATCCACGAGCTTGTCGCGCACCCGGACCGGGTCGCGGCGGTGAAGGCCGTGCTGTTGGACGTGGACGGAAAGCCCGCCAAGGCGGGGGAGGTGGCGCGCCTGCTCACCGACCGCCCCGAGGCCGCGCGCATCCTCCGCCTGGAGACCCTGCGCCGCGACGGGGATGCGTACACCGGCATCGGAGATTCGCTCCCACGCTGAAAGCCGCCGCGTTTCTCGCCTTTTGTTTTTGCTCCTGGATCGGTTTTTCCGAAATGCTCTAAAGGTCTATCGGGACGAGACGATCGCAGGATATGCTTTCCCAGACCAAGGCTCTCGCGCCTCTCCGGGCGCACGAGGTGATGATGCGTTTCCCAGTCATGGCTGCCGCTCTGCTCGTCTCCAATGTCGCCTTCGCGCGACAGTGGGTCGTCGACCCCACCAAGGTCGATGACCTCGTCACCCAGCTGTCCAACGCGCGTGATGGTGACATCCTCGCCCTGGACCCTGGCGTGCACACGCTGACCCAGCCGATCACCGTCAACGTCAACATCACCATCACGGGCCTGCACACTCCCCGTGAAGTGGACGACAGCTCGGTCGGCGACTCCAGCGTCCTGTACTTCGACGTCCTGGCCGATGGCTGGACCGGCACGGATGTCGGCGTCATCAAGGTCGCCGCGGGCAAGACGCTGACCTTCCAGGACATCGAGTTCCGTGAGAAGGAGCTGATCTGCACCGACGGCATCGACAACGACGGCAACGGCCTGGGCGACGACGCCGACCCTGCCTGCGAGGCGCCGAGCGACACCGCCGCGGGCGGCGTGGGCCCGCCCACCCTCAACCCTGGCCAGCTGCGCGCGTTCTACCTAGTGGGCGCCACCACGCCGACCGGCCCGACCGCCACGCTGAACCTGGTCCGCACGCAGCTCCAGGGCTGGTCCATCGGCATCAAGGGCGGCGCGATCTACGCCAGCTCTCGCACCAACCTGAACATCACCGACTCGCTCGTGCTGTTCAACCGCGGCCTGCTCGCCCCCAACGCGGCGGGCGGCGGCGACGGTGGCCAGGGCTCGATCTACGCCACCACCAGCGCCAACGTCACCATCCGCGGCACGCGCTTCGAGAAGAACGCGGCCCGCTACGGCGGCGCCGTGTACATCGCGGACGGCACCCACCTGCTGATCCAGAACTCGGCGTTCCACGTGAACACCGGTGAGGACGGCGGCGCCATCTTCTCCGAGAACTCCTACGTCGACGTCAGCCAGACCTACTTCGTGTCGAACGGCGCCAACCTGGACGCGTTCGGCGGCAACCAGCTCTGGCTCGAGTACGAGGGCGGCGCGATCTACGGCGAAGACTCCGTGATCAGCCTGACCAACAACATCTTCCTGCAGAACGAGGCCAAGACCTGGGGCGCCGCGATCGCCGCGCACCGCTCCCTCGGCGGCTCCAACCCGCCTGAGATCATGAACAACACGTTCGTCGAGAACCGGTCTGGCCTGGAGGGTGGGGCGGAGTGCTTCTTCAACGGCACCGACTTCATCTACCGCAACAACATCGCGTACGGTGAGACCACCGGCGTGCTTGGCGCCACCAACTGGATCCTCGGCCAGTACCCGGACGCGCACTACAACAACTACCCGTCACTCGGCGGCGCGATCCCTGTCGTGTTCACGGCGCAACTGTCCGTCTTCAACGTCGACACGTCGACCAACCTGTTCGACGATCCCTTGTTCGTGTACTACCGCCCGCCCGGCGGCGCCACGCTCCAGGATCACGACGAGTGGCGCATCTGGCAGTTCTGGCTGCACCCGAACTCCCCGCTGATCGACGCCGGTGACCCCTCCATCCTGGACGTGGTCGGCGGGCCGTCGGACATCGGCGCGTACGGCGGCCCCGGCGCCGCCGTCCGTGATGACGACCTGGACGGCTGGGTCAACATCTACGACTGCAACGACCAGGACGCGACCATCAAGCCCTACGCGCAGGAGCTGTGCGACGACATCGACAACGACTGCAACGGCGCGGTCGATGACCTCGAGCACCGTTGGTTCGCGGACCGCGACTTTGACAGCTACGGCGACTCGTCCGAGTACGTCGACGCCTGCCCCACGGACGTTCTGCCGAGCCTCGGCTCGAGCGGTCGCTGGGTGCTGGTCGGTGGCGACTGCAACCCGACCAACGCGCAGGTCAGCCCTGGCCGCGCCGAGTTCTGCGACGGCATCGACAACAACTGTGACGGCAGCATCGACAACGGCCTGCCCACTGGCACGGTCTGGTACGTCGACAACGACCACGACGGCTTCGGCCGCATCTCCGCGAACGGATCGGTGCAGGGCTCCTGCCCGCCGAACACCGAGTACGCGAACTGGTCGCCGTTCAACACGGACTGCAAGGACACCAACGCCGACATCCACCCGCTGATCACGTCGGCGACCCGCGTGCATCCGCCGCTTGCCGACGCGGCCGAAGAGGCGTCCGAGCTCGACCGCGACGCGGCGTTCGTGGGCGACGGCATCGACGAGGACTGTGATCTGGTCGACCTCTGCTACTCCGACGCGGACGACGACAAGTTCGGCGACCGCGGCGTGGAAGGCGAGCCGCCCCCGGTCATCCCCGACAACAACCTGTCGTGCCGCGACCGCAGCCTGATCTACACGGCCGAGAACTCGCTCGACTGTGACGACGCCGACCGCACGGTCAACCCCGAGGCCAACGAGGTCACGGGCGACGGCCTCGACCAGAACTGCGACGGCCACGACCAGTGCTACGTCGACGAGGACGGCGACGGCTTCGGCAACGACCAGGTCGTGCTGTCGGCCGGTGCCGGCTGCGGCGAGGGTGATGACCCCACCGCCGACCGCACCGGTGACTGCGACGACTCCACGCTGACCGGCCCCGCCTCCCGCCCCGGCGCGCAGGAGATCTGCGACGGCCAGGACAACAACTGCAACGGCGAGATCGACGAGGTCAGCAGCCCTGACGCCACCGTCTGGTTCCTCGACGCCGACGGCGACCTCTGGGGCGACGTGAAGTTCCAGATCAAGGCCTGCGGCCAGCCCGTTGGGTACGTCGCGCAGTCCGGTGACTGCAACGACGCCGAGAACCGCACCTACCCGCAGAACCAGGAGGTCTGTGACGGCCTGGACAACAACTGCGTGTCGGGCATCGACGAGAACGCGGCGATCGACGTGTTCACCTGGTACCAGGACGTCGACGGCGACGGCTACGGCAACAAGAACCTCGTGACCCAGTCCTGCGCGGCGCCGACCGACGGCACCTGGATCAAGGCGGGTACGCCGCTCGACTGCGACGACGCCAGCGTGGACGTTGGCCCGTGCCCTGACCCCATCTGCCCGAACGGCGCCGGCTGCTCGCAGCAGGGCCTTAGCGGCATGGCGCCCTACGGCATCCCGATGGCGGCCCTGGCGCTCCTGCGCCGCCGCCGCCGCGCCGCCAAGTAGTCACGCGCCCTCGGGCGTGACGTCAAGGGCTCGCAGGGTGACACCTGCGGGCCCTTTTTGCTTTCTGTGGGGCCCGGGCAGACGAGCCGGGAGGGTCTGAAGGTCGCACGTCCGCGGGCCCCGGCCGTCTGTTGACGGTCCGCGGGCCCTGTCAGCCGTCCGCCGCCCGCGCGTGCTCCCGCAGGAGCGCGTTCACCAGGTCCGGCATCTGCGCCGTGACGCCGTGCCCACCGTTGGGGATCGACACCAGCCGGGCGCCGGGGATGGCGCGGGCGAGCGCGTCGCTGCAGCGTGGCGGGACCAGGATGTCGGCGTCCGGGCGGATCACCAGGGTGGGCAGGCCCGCGAGCTTGTGCAGCTGCGACTCGGTCCGGTGGGTCAGGATGGACGCCAGCTGCACCAAGCGCGTGCGGCCGGCGGCGGGTTCCGCGATCTCCTCGAAGGCGCCTTGCTCCACCGGGGCCTGGCCCGGCGGGTAGAGCAGCTGCTTGAGCACCGCTAGGCGCTCGGCGCCGGAGGATGCGTTCGCCTTGCGGAACAGGCGCAGCGCCTTGAGGGACGGGAGCGTACGGTGCGGCCCGCCGCCGGCGTGGGTGGCGATCAGCGAGAGGCTCCGCACGCGCGCGCGGTGGTGGAGCGCGATGTGCTGCGCGGTCATGCCGCCCATGCTCACGCCGACGATGTGGGCGTCGGCCCACCCCAGCTCGTCCATGAGGCCCACGGCGTCCGCGGCCAGCTCGCCCAGGCCCAGGCGGAGCTTGCCCGCGGTGGACTCACCGATGCCGCGGTTGTCGAAGCAGCACACGGTGAAGTCAGACTTGAGGCCCGCCATCTGGTGGCGCCACGCCACGCGCTGCATGCCAAAGCCCATCAGGAAGAGCATGGGCGGGCCCTGGCCCTCCAGGTCGTAGCCGACCACGTGCCCACGAACGTTCACTTGAGCCAAGGCGTCACTCCTGATCAGCGGGGGGCGGCTTGGGGGCGTCCTTGGCGGGAGGCGGCTCCTCCTCGACGTAGCCGAGCTGCCGCAGGCGCTCGATCTCTGCGTCCGAAAGCTTCTCGCGGTGGCCGCCGAGCTCCTTGCCGTGGGCGATCTGCGCGTCCACCAGCGCCTTGCCTTCGGTCACGCAGGCGTCGAGCCGGGCGTCATCCTTGCGTGGGGTGAGCTCGAATGGGTCGGACGCGCGGTCCCACAGCGACGTGGTGCCGTCCGCCGCCCACTCGCACTTGGTGGCGTCGCTCGTCAGCGTGTAGGTCTGCGGTACGCCGAACTTGAGCTGGCGGAGGCTGGTCTGGCTCAGCACGCCGCGCGGCGTGTAGTCCGCGGCCAGCACGTCCTTGCCGCTGACCTGAGAGAGGAACTCGGCCTCGCCGGGCAGGTCGACCAGACCCAAGGCGGTGGGGAAGACGTCGGGCATGGACAGCACGCCGGGGACACGTCGCGCTGCCGCGCCAGGGGCGATCACCAGCAGCGGCGAGTGCAGCTGCTCCTCCCAGACCAGGCCGTGACCGGGCTCCTTATGCTGGTTCAGGCCCTCGCCGTGGTCGCCGACGATGACGATCAGCGTCTTGTCCAAGCGGTCGCGCGCGCGCAGGCCATCAAACAGGCGCGTGAGCTGGTCATCCATGAAGCGGAGCTCGGCGTCGTAGCCGTCCATCGCGCCGCGCGCGTTGACCTGCTCGCCGGTGGGGCGGTGGGTGATGCGCGCGACCTGGTGCGACTCCATCCAGTCCTTCACGGCGGCGCCGTTCTGATCGAAGCCCTCGCGGAAGCGGGCGGGGGCGGTCCAGGGGTTGTGTGGGTCGTAGTAGTGGACCCAGAGCAGCATGGGCGTGCGCGGCGCGTCGGCCACCCAGCGCAGGGCTGCGTCGGTGGTCTGGTCGCCCGACCGCTCGGCCTTGGGCGCGGCGTCGAAGGTCTGGAAGCCGCGCTGGATGCCCGACTCGGTGTTCAGCGGCGCGGCCGACGTGAACGCGGCCGTCTGGTAGCCGTGAGCGGCGAGGATCGACGCCAAGCTCTGCAGGTGCTCGGACGGGATGAAGCGCTCGCCGCCGTGCTCCACGTTGCCCAGGACGCCGTGCTCGTGCGGCCAGACGCCGGTCAGCAGCGACGTGTGGGACGGCAGCGTCGTCGCCATCGGCACGATCAAGCGGTCGAACACCAGCGCGCCGTCCGCGAGCGACTCCAGGCCGGGCATGGTGTCGCGGAAGTATCCGTAGCGCTTGAGGTGATCGGCCCGCGTGGTGTCGAGCGTGATCAGCACCACGTCGGGCGAGCTGGCCGAGGCGGGCGGCGGCGCGTCCGGCGCGGCCTCAGGCTCCGGCGGGGGGAGCGCAGCGGGCTCAAACCACGCGCAGGCGGTGAAGGTGGTGATCGAGGCCGCGACCACGGCGAGCATCGGGCGGGAGGGGGACATCGGGTTCGACCTGTCCTGGATCCACTCCATGTACCGCGAGCCTCGCCCCCACGCTTGCTGTGGACCATTGCGTTTCCGCGGGGCAAGGTGTTGCGCCCTTCGGAGTCTCCATGCGCACCCTCTACCGTCGCACCCTTGGCCTCGCGGTCGTGTCGCTGCTGGCCGCGTCCTGCTGGTCCGGCAACGAGGAGCCCACCGAGGTCGCGCAGCGCCTCAAGCGGCGCGCGCAGGGGCCGGGCAAGGGGGGCAAGGCCGCGGCCGCTGCGCGCCCCGTGAAGCCTAAGGGGCCCGCGCCCACCGGCCCCAACGTGCTCATCCTGGTGTGGGACACGGTCCGCGCCGACCACCTGTCCGCCTACGGCTACGGCCTGGACACGTCGCCCAACCTCAAGGCGTTCGCGAAGGAGGGCGTGCTGTACGAGCGCGCCATCTCGCCCGCGATGTGGACCCTGCCGTCGCACTCCGCGATGTTCACCGGCCTGCCCGAGTCCGCGAACGGCGCCACGGCCGACCACAAGTGGCTCGACGACAAGTTCCCGACCATGGCAGAGTCTTTCTCCGACTACGGCTACGACACCTACCTGTTCTCCGCGAACCCCTACCTGCAGGACCACACCAACCTCGGCCAGGGCTTTGACGCGCGCGAGTACCCTTGGGACCCCAAGTGGAAGCGCAAGGCCGCGGCGAACACGCGCGCCAAGCTGATCGCCGACGACGCGTCGACCGAGCTGTCGCCCGCCTACGTCGAGGGTGAGTTCTCGTCGGGGCGCCCCAACGACAAGGTCAAGGAGGCCGGCCCCGTCAGCGCCGAGGCGCTGCTCACGTGGGTGGACGGTCGGGCCGAGGCCGCGCGCCCCTGGTTCGCCGTCATCAACTATATGGAGGCGCACGCGCCGCGCATCCCGTCGATCGAGTCGCGCAGCGCGCTCTTCGACGTGGCGGCGATCGCCCAGCAGAAGAAGGTCGACGAGTCCTACGGCCGTCTGCTCGCCTACACCACCCACGTCCGCGAGTACACGGACGCCGAGCTCGCCACCATCGCGCAGGTCTACGACGCGTCGCTGCGCGATTTGGACCAGGCGACCGGCGCGCTGTTCGACACGCTCCGCCAGAAGGGCGTGCTCGACAACACCATCGTGGTGATCACCGCCGACCACGGCGAGCACCTGGGCGAGAACCACCTGCTCGACCACAAATACAGCGTGTACAACGCGCTGGTGCACGTCCCGCTGGTGATCCGCTACCCGGCGCGCCTCAAGCCCGGGGTGGTCACCCAGGTGGTGTCCAACCTTGGCATCTGGGGCACGGTCGCCGACCTAGCCGGCGCGCCGCCACCACCCGCGGGGACGCTGTCGCCCAGCCTGGTCGATCCGTCCAAGCTCATGCCCGAGGCCTTCTCCGAGCTGGTCGCCGCCACGCCGATGGCGCTCGGCCGCATGGCCAAGGCCGGCGAGCAGTTCGAGTGGGGCCCGTTCCTGCGCACCTACGCGGCGGTGCAGGACAACGCGCACAAGTGCATCATCAGCCACGCCAAGGACGGCACGGACGAGCAGCGCAAGCTGTTCGACCTGGTCGCCGATCCGCTGGAGGCCCGTGACCTGCCCGCCGGCAAGGCCAAGGAGGCCGCCGCGCTCTGCGATCGGATCGTGCCCTGGCGCGCGACGTTCACCGCCTACGATCCCGCCACTGGCGAGAAGCCGCCCGCGCGCGCGTCAGACCCCGAGCTGGCCGCGCGGCTACAGGCGCTGGGCTACCTGGACGAGGGCACCGCCGCCGCGCCCGCGGGCGACAAGCCCGCCACGGAGGGCAAGTGAGCCGCGCCCGTCGCGCCATCACGCTGATCTCGTTCGGCGCGCTGCTCTCGGCGTGCTGGGGTGAGGCGCCTGTGCCCGAGCCCGACGCTGGCCCCAAGGGCCGCAAGGGCGCGCGCGCCGGCCAGCCCTCCGACGCGCCCAACGTGCCTGAAGGTCCTCGCGGGAGCGGGAAGGGCCCGAACATCCTGTTCATCATGTGGGACACCGTCCGCGCGGACCACACCAGCATGTACGACTACCCCAAGCCCACCACGCCCCGCACCGCCGCGTGGGCCGCGGAGGCCGGCGTCCGCTACACCCGCGCGGTGAGCCCCGCCGTGTGGACGCTGCCGTCGCACGCCACCCTGTTCACCGGGCTGCCGGTCCGAACGCACGGCGTCGACGCCGACTACACCCACCTCGACGACGACTACACCACGTTCGCCGAGGCGTTCTTCAGCGCGGGGTACGACACCTACGCGTTCTCCGCGAACCCCTACATGATGGACTCGACCAACCTCTTCCAGGGCTTCGCCACCGTGGAGCACCCGTGGGAGAAGCCTTGGAAGGCCAAGGTGGGCGCGTTCACCCGCGGCAAGCTGATCGCCGAGGACGCCAGCGGCGTGCTCTCGCCCAAGTGGCCCAAGCCCGCGGCCAAGCAGAACAAGTACCTGTTCAAGGAGGCGGGTCCCGTCGCGAGCGAGGCGCTTTACGCGTGGATCGATCGCCGCGAGGACAAGACGCGCCCATGGTTCGCGTTCGTGAACATGATGGAGGCGCACATCCCGCGGATCCCGTCGTTGGCGGCGCGCAAGAAGGTCATGACCGACGCCCAGATCGCGCGGTCCTACACGCTCGCGGAGACCACTGAGGACTTCCACCTCTTCATGACCGGCGAGCTCAAGTACACGCCGGAGGACCTCGCCACGATCGCCGCGGTCTACGACGCCGCGCTGGTCGATCTGGACGACGCCACCGGCGTGATGCTCGACGAGCTGCGCACCCGCGGCTTGGACAAGGACACGATCGTGATCCTCGTCTCCGACCACGGCGAGAGCCTGGGCGATCACGATCTGCTGCTGCACAAGTACGCGGTGTACGACTCGCTGAGCCACGTCCCGATGGTCATCTCCTGGACGGGCCACACCCCCGCGTCCCTGGAGGACCTGTCCGTGAGCACGTCCGAGGCGATCCCGCGCGCCATCGCCATGGCGAACATCCCGCTCGCCAAGGACTTCCTCGACAAGCTGGCCGCGCGCCCGGCGCTCCAGCAGCCCGGCGCCGTCACCGAGTACAACGCGGTCGCCAAGGGCTCGCTGTCCAAGCTGGAGGCCGAGCATGAGGGCGTGGGCTTGGAGCGCCTGGAGCGCACCTGGCGCGCGATCGAGATCGACCAGTGGAAGCTGTCGTTGGCGTCCGACGGCACGCGCGAGCTCTACGACGTGATCGCCGACCCCAATGAGGCCCGAAACGTCGCGGCGCGCGACCACGTCACCGTCGACCGCATCCAGGCCGGGCTGGACGCCTGGCTGGCCGCCGTGCCGGAGGTCGACAAGTCCAAGCGCACCGGCACGTACACGGGCCACACGTCGAGCGAGCAGAAGAGCGCCCTGGAGGCGCTTGGCTACCTGGACAACAGCAAGGGGAACTGACGGGCGGTCGTCTGCCGCGTCAGTGGTACCCGAGCGCCTTGAGCTGGTCGCTGACCTCGGCGTGGGTGCCCGACACCGCCACGCCGCCGGGCACGGGCGCCCAGGTCAGGTCGACGGACAGCTTCCACCCGCCGCTCTCCGGGATGGCCTCGCGTCGACCGCCGTCGTCCGCGCCCGTCACGCCGGTGGACGTCCAGGTGCCTGACGACGGGCCACCCTCCACGCTCACCGTGAGGCCGGTCGCGTCGTTGGGGTCGCCCACGGGCTGCACGTAGATCACGTTGGGCGCGCGGACGCCGGGCGGCAGCAGCAGCGTCATCTTGCCGTCGTGGATCTCGGGCTGCGGGCCCGCGTACAGGCCCTTGGGGTCGTACCCGGTCCATGCGGCCTTCACGCCAGACGGGTGCGACACGGTCAGCGTCACCGCGGCCGAGGCCGGGCCGGGGCTGCTGGTCACGCGCCAGACCTGCGGCACCTCCCGCCCCAGGGCCGTGGACAGCGCCTTGGGGAACGCCGACCGGTCGGTGCTGGCCGCCACGTCGTGCGCCTCGGTGGGGTCGCTGGCGAGCGCGTAGACGCTCTGCACGCCGTCCCGCGCGAACCACTTGTGCTGCAGCGACACCACGCCCCAGCCGTCCGCGCCGTACAGCGGACGACCGAACCCGATCGCGCGCGCCTCCAGACCCGCGAGCGCGTCCGCCTCGCCGCGCCCGGCGGGCAGCAAGGAGCGGCCCGGAGCGTCGTCGGGGAAGGGCAGCTTGAGCAGGTCGAGCACGGTCGGCGTCAGGTCGAGCAGGCTGGTCGGCGCCTTCACGACGCCCACCGGCACGCCGGGGCCGCGCACCACCATCGGCACGCGCAGCAGCTCGTCGTGAAAGCTGTGGCCGTGCTCAAACCCTCCGTGGTCCCAGAGCTCCTCGCCGTGATCGGAGAAGATCACGGTGATGGCGTCGTCACCCACCGCGCCAAACAGGCGGGAGACCTCGTCGTCCAGCACGCGGAGGTTCTGGTCGTAGCGCGCGATGACGTAGTCGCGGACGGCGGGGAAGTCGGGCTCGTCGCCGTGGAACTTGACCAGATCCACGCGGCTGACGTCCTTGAGGCCCGGGGGCGGGTCGCCCGCGAACAGGCCCTGGTAGGCGCGCGGCTCGCTGTACGGCAGGTGCGCCTCCATGAACTGCACCCAGATCAGCACGTCGCGATCGGGGAAGCGCTCGAGCGTCTCCAGCGCGGCGTCGACCACCTTGTCGGCCGGGCGGAGCATGTCGTACGTGTAGTCGGCGAAGCCGCGGTCCACGTCGAACACCGGCGAGAGGTACGCGTTGGCGACGATCCCGCGCGTGTACAGGCCGGCCTTGGCCGCGCGCGCGGGCAGGGTGTCCACATCATAGAAGGACTCCGGCTGGTAGCCGGTGAGCGCCGCGCGCGCGGACGGTAGCGTCCACGGGGCGATCGTGCGCTGCTGGTCCATGCGCAGACCGCCCGCGGCCCAGGCGTCGAGCTTGGGTGTGGTGGGGTGCTTGGTGTAGCCGTACATGCCCAGGTGATCGGGCCGGACGGTGTCGAGGAACGCGACGATCACGCGCTTGGGGTGCGCGGACGGCACGTAGATCGTGGGGTCCTCAAAGAAGGCCAGGTCCATGTCCGCGTTGCCCGCCGGATCACTCACCAAGCGAACCACGACGCGACGCCCGGCGTAGGCCGACAGATCGACGCGCAGGTCTTGCCAGTCGCCCAAGCCCACGGCCTCGTCCGCGAGCACCGTCACCGCGTCCCCGTCGACCACCTCCAGGCGGACGTGCGCGCCGTCCGACGGCACAGAGGCGGCCACGGCGGGCGGCAGGAGCGTGGCGCGCGTGGTGAGCACCGCGCCCGCCGGCACCTGGACCGACCAGGCAGCGACGCCGGGCGCGGGCAGCAGCACGCCCGTGTACGACTCGTCGCCCACGGTGAGCGTGCGCAGCGCGAACGCCGACGGCGTGTGCCCGGACGTGGCGAAGTGGTAGCTGCGCTCGAGCGCGGTGGCCTTCGGCCAGGTGAGGGTGACGTCCGTCGGCGCGGGTGATCCGGTCTTCACGCCGACCAGCAGGTGCTCGCGATCGTAGCCCCAGCTGTGGGCCCGCGTGGCGTTGCGCTGGAAGCGGAGCACGCCGTCGGCCGCGGTCACCGTGAGGCCCACGGGCTCGTAGAAGCCAAACGTGCGCGCGCCGACCTGCGGCGACGGGCACAGGTTGGTGTCGACCGGCAGGGGGGCGGCCCACACGTCGACCTCATCCAGGTGCTGGAACAGGACAAAGGGCGCGGACGGCCCAAAGCTGGCCGGCGCCTCCGCGCCGTTCGGGCGCGTGCTCGCGGGCACGCCGATCGACGCTGAGTCCGCCAGCCGCGCGAGCGCGTAGGCGGCGGCCTCCGGCGTGGGCGGCGGGGGATCCACCGAGGGGGTCGGCGTGGGCGCGGGCGCTGAGGTGCAGGCGGCGAGCAGGGCCAAGAGCAGCAGCAAGGAGGCTCCGGGAACGGCCCCTAGTATCGCGTCAGTCCAGCGGCGGGGACGTGTGCGACTCCGCCATGCCTGACGGGTTGAGCGGGATCTCGCCGATCACGGTGGTGCCGCGGCCCGGCGCGGACTCGATCGTCACCGTGCCGCGCAGCAGGTTCGCGCGCTCCACCATGCTCATGACGCCCAGGCCGATGCCCACCTCGCGCGTCTTCTGGCGGTCCGTCGCGGCCGGGTCGAAGCCCACGCCGTCGTCCTCGATGCGGACCTGAACGCGCTCCGCGTCGATGGTGAGCGTGACGTCCACGCGCTTGGCCTTGGAGTGGCGGGTGACGTTGGTCAGCGCCTCCTGGACGATGCGGTAGGCCGCAAGGCGGATGGTGGCGGACACGGTGCTCTCTCGCTCCACGCCGTAGGCGCGCACGTCGACCGCGATCTCGGACGCGTCGCGCGTGTCGGCGGCCAGACGTCGGACCGCCGCCGCGAGGCCCAGCTCGTCGAGGACGGACGGGTGCAGGCCGCGTGCGAGGCGCCCGATGTCGGCGACCACGGTGCGCAGCTGGTTTCCGAGCTGGGTGACCATGCTCTTCTGGTCCTCGCGGTCCAGCGTGTTGGCCAGGCCGCGCAGGCCCACCAGCAGCGCCGTGAGGCTGCCGCCCGTGTCGTCGTGCAGCTCGCGCGCCAAGTGACGGCGCTCGTTCTCCTGCACCTCCATGACCGTCTCGATGAAGCGCTCGCGCAGGGCGGCGGCGGACTTGCGGATGGTCACGTCGGCCGCGATGTGAATGGCGCGCGTGGACTGGCCCCCTTCGCCGACGCCGTACACGCTGTGGCGGATCCAGCGGGTCTCGCCGCCGAACGTGATCCGGTACTCGTGATCGACGCCGTCGGGGCTGCGCGGGACGCGGTCGTCGTCCTCCTCCAGCACCCGCTCCAGCCACACCCGGGCGTCCGCCTCCAGCCGGGTGCGCGACAGGTGGAAGACCTGCTCAAAGCCGACGTTCGCGTAGACGACGCGGTTGGAGCGAAGATCGTGCATCCAGATCGCCTGGCCGATGTGCTCGGCGATCTGGCGGATGTTGAGCTGGCTGGCGCGCAGCGCCTGGTTGGTGTGCTCGAGCTGGCTGTAGGCCTGGAACAGATCGGCCGACACGGCCTGCCGGGTGCGCTCGTAGTAGCGGCCGACAAACGACACAAACGCCAGCACAACGAACTGCGCGTACAGGATGTCGAGCGAGGTCGACGGATCCGCGTCGAGCGGCTTGGGGAACGCGTGCCCCTTGAGGTCGAGCAGGTAAAACGCCGTGAGCGTCAGACCGACCACGATGGTCGCCGTCGCGGCGCCCGCCGCACCAGAGAGGAACGTAGACAGCAGCGGCACGGCCGCCAGCCACCACATCACGGGGCTGTGAAAGCCGCCGCGGATGTACGCGAGCCACGCAAAGAACAGGACCAGCGAGGCTTGCAGGAAGAAGGCCGCCGACCGACGCCGCGCGCCCGTGCGCGGCAGGAACGCGATCGACAGGTTCACGACGAGGTGCATCAGCAACGCGGACACCGCCGGGGCGGGGAGCACGAGCGTGCCTACGTGCGACCATGGCCTCCACGGCACCAGGAACAACGCCGAGACGTCGACGAACAGCAGCGCCAGCGCCGCGCCGACCACCAGTCGCGTGCGTCGGGCTTCGTCCGGGTCACGCCGCACGGAGTCCGGGATGAACCACTCGAGGAGGTTCTCCAGGCGCCAGTCCATCGCGGTGGACGCGCCGCCGGCGCGGGGGTCGCGGTCGTTCATTCCGACATCCTCGGCGCCATCCTAGAACGTCGCGGCCCTCGACGCGAGTTGCTTTGGAATCGTCCGGTGCGGAAGGCCCGCGTTATCGACCCAGGGTGGGCACTTGGGGGCGGTTTGCAGGTCGTGGTCCCGATGGCTGGGTTTGGGGAGCGCTTCCGGCGCGCCGGGTACGATCGCCCCAAGCCCTTGATCGAGGTGCACGGCCGCCCGATGATCGCCTGGGTCCTCGACCTGTTCCCCGGCGTGGATGACGTGATCCTGCTGTGCAACCAGGACCACCTGGACGAGCCCGAGTGGGCCATGCGCGACACGCTGCTCGGCCTGCGCCCGAACGCGCGCGTGGTCGGCGTGCCGTCGCACAACCTGGGCCCCGTGCACACGCTGGCCGAGGGCATGCACGCGCTGGATCTGGACGACGACGTCCTCGTCTGTGTGTGCGACCTCAACTTTGCCTGGGACTACGCGCACTTCGTCGAGTGGATCCACGCGTCGGGCGCGGACGGCGCGGTGGTGGCCTACCGGGGCTTCCACCCGCACCTGCTGCACTCGGTCCACTACGCGTTCCTGCAAGAGACGGACGGCTGGGCCACGCGCATCCAGGAGAAGAGCGCGTTCACCGACGACCCGATCGGCAACCAGGAGTGGTGCTCGAACGGCGTGTATTGGTTCCGCAGCGCGCGACGCATGGCCGAGCTGATCGATGGCGTCCGCCAGGACGAGGGGCTGGCGATCGCAGGGGAGCACTACCCGAGCCAGCTCTACCAGCCGGCGATCGACGCGGGCGATCGCATCGCCGTCTACCCGACCGACGCCTACTGCCAGTGGGGCAACCCGCGTGATCTGGCCGAGTACAACCACCACGCGACCGGGTTCGACCTGCGCGTCACGCCGGGCTCCGCGCCGCCGCCGCTCGACGGCACGCTGCTGATCCCGCTGGCGGGCCTGGGCGAGCGCTTCAGTCGGGCGGGGATCGCCGAGCCCAAGCCGCTGGTCGAGGTCAACGGCCAGCCGATGGTGGTGTCCGCCGCCCACGAGCTGCGGGCCGCCACCCGCTCGGTGTTCGTGCTGCGCCAGGATCTCCCGGGCCTTGGCCGCATCCAGGCCGCGATCTCGGGCGCCTTCCCAGGCGCAAACCAGGTCGTGCTCGACGGCCCGACGGACGGACAGGCGCGCACGGTGTCGCTCGGCGTGGCCCTGGGCGACGTGCCCCTCGACAAGCCCCTGATCGTGGGCACCTGCGACAACGGCCTGCGCTTTGACCCCACCGCGCACGACGTCGCGCTCGCCCACGCAGACCTGCTGGTCTGGACGATGCGCGGCCACCCCGGGGCCGCCCTGAACCCGCAGATGTACGGCTGGATCGACGCGGACGGGAAGGGCAGGGTGCGCAGCGTGTCGGTGAAGGTGCCGCTGGCGGATCCGTCCCGCGATCCGGCGATCGTCGGCGCCTTCTCGTTCCGGCGCGCGTCGGACTTCAACCGCGCTGCTGAGCGCCTGTTCGCCCGCGACGGGCGCGTGAACGGCGAGCTCTACATGGACAGCCTGATCGACGACGCGCTCGCGCTGGGCATGGACGTGCGCATCTTCGACGTGGCGGCCTACTACGGCTGGGGCACGCCCAACGACTGGCGCACCTACAACTACTGGCAGGCCTACTTCCACAGCTGGTGGGGCCACCCGTACCGGCTGGACCGCGACCCGTCCGTGCCGCCGAGCGCCGTGGCCGACCTCGACGCGCGTTACAGGCCCGCACCGCTGCCGCCGCTAAGGCCGCGCTGATCGGAGGCGAACGTGCCCGCAGTCTCGCTGATCATCCCTTGCTACAACGAAGCCGACAACCTGCCGCTCCTCGTCGACCGCTGCGCCGATGTGTTCGGCGGCCGTGACGACGTCGAGGTGATCCTGGTGGACAACGGCTCCACCGATCGCTCGGCGGATCTGCTGCCCGGCCTGATCGCGCCCTACCCGTTCCTGCGCAGCGTGCGGGTGCAGGTCAACGAGGGCTACGGCCACGGCATCCTCACCGGCCTGCGCGCCGCTAAGGGCAAGGTGCTCGCCTGGACCCACGCCGATCTGCAGACCGACCCGGGCGACCTGCTGCGCGGGCTCGACCTGCTCCACGCGTCGTCCGACCCGGAGCGTCAGTTCGTGAAGGGCCGCCGCTTTGGCCGCCCCGCGAGCGACGTCGTGTTCACCGTCGGCATGGCGGCGTTCGAGACCGCGCTGCTGCGCGTCCCCATGTGGGACATCAACGCCCAGCCGACCCTGTTCCCCAAGTCGTTCTTCGACACCTGGACTGACCCGCCCAAGGACTTCTCGCTGGATCTGTTCGCCTACTACTCGGCGGTGAAGGCGGGGCTGAAGATCAGCCGGTTCCCCGTCTACTTTGGCAAGCGCGCCCACGGCATCAGCCGCTGGAACGTGAATTGGCAGGCCAAGGCCAAGTTCATTCGCCGCACCTACGACTACAGCCTCAAGATGCACGCGGAGCGGGTGCGATGATCGTCGTCGCGCACCGGCGCAACGCGCTGGAGGCCCTGCGCGCCACGCCGACCGACCTGGGCGTGGAGATGGACGTCCGCCTGCGCGGCGACCGCCTGGTGGTGGCGCACGACCCGTTCGAGGACGGCTGCGACCTGGACGAGTGGCTGGACGCCTACGGCCACGCCCTGCTGATCGTGAACGTGAAGGAGGAGGCGCTGGAGCGCCTGATCCTGCCCAAGCTGGCGGCGCGCGGCATCCAGGCCTTCTTCTTCCTGGACCAGAGCTTCCCGTTCCTGATGCGCACCCTCCGGTCCGGCGAGCGGCGCTGCGCGGTGCGGGTCAGCGAGCACGAGCACCCGGCCACGGCGCTGTCGCTGGCCGACAAGGCGGACTGGGTCTGGCTCGACGGCTTCTACGGCTTCCCGGTGGCGGCCGAGGTCGCGCAGGCGCTCAAGGACGCGGGCTACCGGATCTGCCTGGTCTCGCCTGAGCTGCACGGCCGGTCGGAGGCGGAGATCGCCGCGTTCCAGCAGGCCGCTGCGGAGACCGGCGTGGCGTTCGACGCGGTCTGCACGCGCGCGTGGGCGGCGTGGGAGCGCTGATGCTGCCGCCAGCGCTGGGGTTGCTCCGGCAGCCTTGTCAGGCCGCCCGCGCTTGCGCGTCCCGAGCGCTCTAGGTCCACCGCCCGCGCCGAGTCCGCCCCACGCGGCCGCCATCGGGCCTCCGATACCGCCAACCCCCGAAATCCCGATGCCCCCGACCAAGAAGCCCGCGCCGCCCCGACTGTCGTTCGCCGACGCGCTCTCCGAGCTGGAGGCCGCGGGGTCCGAGCAGACCCGCAAGATCTACCTGCGCCACGGCGCGGTCGAGCCGCTGTTCGGCGTCAGCTTCGCCACGCTCAAGGCGCTGCTCAAGCGGATCGAGGTCGACCACGCGCTGGCGGTTGGCCTGTGGGAGACCGGCAACCACGACGCGCGGAACCTGGCGGTGAAGGTCGCCGACCCCACGGCCATGAGCGCAGACGATCTCGACCGCTGGGCCGTGGCTGGGGCAGGGCGGCTGTGCACCGACTACGTCGCGCTCTTGGCGCTCGACGGCCCGCACGCCCACGCCAAGCTCACGTCCTGGCTGGCCGCGGACGACGCGCGTCTGCGGACCGCGGGCTGGCGCCTGCTCGGGCACCTCGCGCAGCGCGACGAGGGGCTCGCGGACGCGGTGTTCCTGTGTTGGCTCGATGAGATCGCGACCACGATCCACGCGGTCTCCGACGCCGAGCGCGAGGCGATGAACGCCGCGGTGATCGCCATCGGCTGCCGCAGTGAGGCCCTGCGCGCGGCGGCGGTCGTGGCAGCGATCCAGATCGGCCGGGTGGTCGTCGATCACGGCGAGACCGCCTGCAAGACGCCCGAGGTGATCGCCACGCTCGACAAGGCCTGGGCCTACGCGACCGGCAAGGGGTTCGCGTCGCCTGCGGCGGCCGAGCGGGAGAGGGAGCCGCTGCGGCTGAGGTGCTGATCGCGGTGGCACGGTGAGGCGCGGCGCGCGCCCTGGTGGCGTCGCACCCGTCCGCGGTTGCGCGTACACGGGCGCACGCGGTCACGCCGCCCGCGGCGCGCACCCTGGTGGCGTCGCACCCGTCTGCGGTGGCGCGTACACGGGCGCACGCGGTCACGCCAACCGCGGGGCGCGCCTGCTCGCTGGCGCGAACGCGCTTCCCGAGCGACGTGCGCCCTCCGCCGTCGAGGTCTCACCATGGCTGATCCCGCGCTTGTCCGCCGCGCCCGCTTCCTCCGCTGGGGCCTGAGCGTCTACCCGCCGTACCTGGGTGCTGGGATCCGCGTCCTTCACGTGAGCCCGGACTGCCGCCACGCGCGCGTGCGGATGGGGCTGAACTGGTACAACAGGAACTTCGTCGGAACCCAGTTCGGCGGCTCGCTCTACAGCATGGTCGATCCGATGTACATGCTGCTGCTCATGCCGCTGTTGGGCGGCGACTATGTGGTGTGGGACAAGGCCGCGCACATCGACTTTGTGAGCCCCGGCAAGGGTCCGGTGTTCGCGGAGTTCACCATCACCGACGCGCTGCTCGACCAGATCCGGGCGCAGACGGCGGGCGGCGAGAAGGTCCTGCCAGAGCTGACGGTGGAGGTGCGGGACGGCGAGGGGACGCTGGTCGCGACGGTGCACAAGACGCTGTACGTGCGGCTCAAGCCCAAGGCGCGGAAGGCGTCGTGAGCGGCGGACGGTGAGCGAGCGTACGATGGGCACGGTTTCATGAGCGGTCGGGCATAGTCAGCGCTACAATGACGCCCCGATCCCAAGAATCGGCGCACCAATTGCGCCCCGATCGAACGGATCGACGCCCTTCAGGAGCCCCCATGCGCGGTTGGATGATGGTGCTCGCGCTGTGCGCGCAGGGGTGTACGACGACACCGGATGATCGCGGGCCATCCGAAGGGATCGGCGCACTCGACGCACCGAGCTTGGCGACGGAGTCGCAGCTCGACGTTCTGACTCAGGCGGCGCAGGCCAAGCTGGACGTCCTGTGGGTGATCGACGCCTCCGCCTCCATGGCCGAGGAGCGCCCCAAGCTGCTCGACGCGCTCCCGTCCTTCATGGACGACCTGCTCGACTCGGGCCTCGACTGGCACGTCGGCGTGGTGACCATGGGCGAGGGGCCGAACCGACCGCTGGGCGGGCTCGTCGGCGCGGGCGGCGGGAACTTCCTCACGCCCGAGACGCCCGATCCGGTTGGCGCGCTGTCCCAGATGGCGTCCGAGGACGACGCGTCTGGCCCCACCGGCCAGGGCTTCCGGGCTGCGCTCGACGCGCTCACGATGCCGACGTCGGAGCTGGCCGCGCGCAACGCTGGCTTCCTGCGCGACTCCGCCGAACTGCGTGTGATCGTGGTGTCCGACCAGGACGACCAGTCCGCGCCCGCCGTCACCCGCGAGCAGTTCGTCGCCGCGATGCAGGCTCTGAAGCCCGACCCGTCGACGCCCGTGAGCTTCTCGGCGATCGTCGGCGACGCTCCGGGCGGCTGCGACGCGGCGAACCCTGGCGCCGACTACTTGGCCGCAGCGGCGGCGCTCGGCGGCGCAGTGGGGTCGAGCTGTGACGCGGACTGGACCGGGTCGATGCCGCAGGTCGCGGTGCAGGACGGCGCGTTCAACGGCGAGTTCTTCCTGACGCAGCTCCCGGTGCCGGGCACGCTGCGCGTCTGGGTGGTGGACGGCGGCACCCAGTACGATGGTGTGGACGTGGCGATGCTGGAGGCGAGCGGCCTGAGCCTCTACGAGGTCTGCGCGCAGGGCTTCACGAACTGCTTCCCGTACCGGTACGAGATCGTTCGGAACGTGGTGGTGACGTCGGGGTTCGTGTCTGCGCCGAGCACGTGGATCCACGCGCGGTACGACCTGCTGGCGGCGTCGGAGTAGGGCGGTCGCGGCGGGTCGCCGAGGCGCAAGGCGCGCCGCGCGCGGGGGAGGACGGCGCGCCATCATCGCCGCGGCGCTTGGCCGCGCGGCATGGACACGCCCACACCGCCGCTGCTCCGTCGCACGCGGCATGGACACGCCCACACCGTCGCTGCTCCGTCGCGCGCGGCATGGACACGCCCACACTCCGACACGCCCACGCCGCTCCGGCGCGCGCGGTACGGACATCGCCACACGTCCACGCCGCCGCCGCTTGGCCGCACACCGCACGGACCAGCCCGGCCGCCGCCGCTCGGCCGCACACCGCACGGACCAGCCCGCACCACCGCAGCGCTCAGGCGAACCGTGCAGCGCCGTTCGCTCACCGTGCACGCCACGACGCGCGCGGACGGAGCGCGCGGACGGAGCGCGGATGGAGCGCGCCAGCACCAGGCGCTCGCTCACCCGCGCCAGCGCACGCCCACCCGCCCGTCCACTTGCCTCACCTCGACGCCCGTTCTCCCACGTGGGTCACGCACGAGCTCCAGCGCGAGTTGTCCGTCGTGGACGAGGCGATGGTGCAGCGGGCACAGCGTCACCAGGTTCTCCTCATCGTGCTTCCCGCCCGTCGCGCGCGATCGCAGGTGGTGTACGTCCAACCACAGCCGACAGCGACAGCCCTCGACCGCGCAGCGCGTCCCGTCGCGATGCAGCACGGCACGACGAATCGCCGGAGGGATCGTGCGCGTCAGGTGTCCGTGACCGGGACCGGGTCGCAGATCGACGACCTCCGCGTCGCACGCGGCCTGCGCCGCCACCGTCTCGCCGAGCTCCGAGGCCGCGGCGTGCTCGTCTCCGCAGTCGGGGCAGCGGGTGACGATCACCCGGTACCGCTCGGCGATGGGTGCTGCGTCTCCCTCCGCGTCGAAGATCACGCGCTGCGCCATGGCCCCGAGCGCGGCGCCCTCGTCCATCTCCACGCCATGAAGGCCAGCCTGAGTGCGGAGAATCGCGAGCGCGTCACGCACCATTGCCGCGTCTGACGCCTCCATCTCGACGACGAAACGCGTCCTCGATGACCCACGTGGGTCATCCGTGAGCGCGCGCGGAGCCTCGCCAACTTGCGACTTGGACACCATCGCCTCGAGCGCGCGGCTGGTGTTCTCAGTCGCGGCGGCGACCCACGCGGCGTCTGTGTCGGGCGTGATGACGCGTATCAGCTCGCGCGCTTTGGTCCACGAGATCGTGCCCGCGCCGAACGCCGCGTCGAGCGCGGGAAGAGACGGGAGCATCCCGCCGATCTGCAGGAGCCCGCGGGCTTGTCGGACCGACAGATCGAGCGCCTGCTCGGCGTAGTCGTAGATCGACGCGTAGCCGAGCGCGTGGTGGAGGGACTCGTCCGCGACCTGGCGAAGCAGGCGCGCCGCGGTGTGCTCGGCGGCGCGGCGCTGCCGGAGGGCGGTGAGGAGCTCGGCGTGGATCTGGTGTGCGCGATCGGGGAGGGCGTTCATGGTGGCCTCGGGATGAGACGAGGTATCACCACGAATTTCGACGCTACCGTTGGGCTCTGGCGGCGCAGCTGACGCCCTCGGACGACGTGCGAGGTGGCAAAGCGCGGATCGGCGCGGCGTGGCGCGCGGGAGCAGGCTCAGGCGTCGTCCGAAACTGTCGGCGGCGACCGGCCGCCTCGAGGGCGCATCAAAAGTGTCAAGGTGCGAACGGCCGAAATGACAACGTCGCAGCCAGCAGGATCGATGGCCCGGCGCTCGTCGTCTGCGTCGTCTGCGTCGTCTGCGGCGTCTGCGGCGTCTGCGGCGTCTGCGGCGTCTGCGGCGTCTGCGGCGTCTGCGGCGTCTGCGGCGTCTGCGGCGTCTGCGGCGTCTGCGGCGTCTGCGGCGTCTGCGGCG
>CANJMY010000009.1 GCA_947475315.1 Pseudomonadota bacterium
CAGGTGTCCTGCAGGAACACGCCGATCTGACCGGCGTAGGCGACGTTCGACACAAGGCACAACAATCCAACCAAGCTGCGCATCGCTTCACTCCAAGGTGCACAGGTTTGCCGAAGACGCGACGCTCGTCAAGCCCTGCGACCGTCCCCTGACAGGCGCGGACAAGCTATTGTTGCTCAGGGCCAAATGGGGGACTAGAATGGTCCTCTTGAAGCCCGGAGGCACCGTGTTCTCGCCAGACCGCATCAAGACCCTCATCGAGTCCGCCCTCCCCGACTGCGTCGCGGTGGTCCACTCGGACGACGGCGAGCACTACGAGGGGCGCATCGTGTCCTCCGCGTTCGTCGGCAAGCTTCCCGTGGCCCAGCACCGCATGGTGTACGCCGCCCTGGGCGACCACATGAAGAGCGACATCCACGCCTTCACGTTCAAGACCTTTACCCCCGACAAGTGGCAGGGCTGATCGCCCGGAGGACTCCATGGCCGAAGACGTCCAGAAGCGCATCGACGACATCGTGAAGGGCAACAAGGTCGTGCTCTTCATGAAGGGCAACGCCCGCCAGCCGCAGTGCGGCTTCTCCATGCGCGCGGTGCAGATCCTCAACTCGATCGGCGCACCGTTCACCACCGTGAACGTGCTCGAGGACCACGAGATCCGCGAGGGCGTGAAGTCCTACTCGGACTGGCCCACGATCCCGCAGCTCTTCGTGAACGGCGAGTTCGTCGGCGGCTCGGACATCGCGATGGAGATGTTCGAGTCGGGTGACCTCACCAAGCTCATCACGGGCTGATCAGCGCTTGGTGCGCGGTCGGTCCACGAACGCACGGACCGACGCGCGCCGCCACGTGGTGGCCGCGTAGGCCATCAGGCGCGACGGCACCGGGTGACCGTTGAGGATCAGCCGGTGCAGCATGAAGGCCAGGTCGGCGTCGCCGATGGACCAGTGCTGCCCGATCGACTCGCGGCCCTCGGGCACGAGCGCCAGCGCCACGCGCACCAGCTTCTTGGCCGCGGTGTCGCCCGCGTCCGACAGCGGAGTCTTCGCGCGCTCGTAGAACATGGTCGTCGTCGGGCGCTCCTCGCGCAGCGCGCCCAGGTCGCTCCGAACCCAGCCCATCACCTGACGAACCCGCGCTCGCTCGTGCGGGTCGCGAGGCAGCAGGTGCACGCCAGGAAACACCTCGTCGACGTACTCGACGATCGCCGTGGACTCCGACAGCCAGAAGTCGCCGTGGCGGAGCGCGGGGACCCGCGCGGTGATCGACGCGTCGCGGTAGGTGGCGTCGTTCTGCTCGCCTTGGTCCAGCGAGAGCGCTCGCGCGTCGAAGGGCACGCCCTTCTCCGTCAGCGCGACGAACACCGAGAACACGTAGGGGCTGATCCAATCGTCATCGGTCCACAGCTCGACTTCGGCCATACAAACCTCCCACACCGGCTGCTTTACCCGTACCGCAACCCGGTGCACGGTGGCGCAAGAGGTCGCGCCCCGCTACGCGGCGCGGCCAAGGAGGGTGTGTGTGTCTCTCGCTGAACTGCTGACCACCGTGCGCGAGGACGCAGACCCGCGAGCATGGGCCGCTGCAGTCTCGCTCGCGCGTGAAGGTGCGGTCGCCGGTGTGGGCGGCGATGGGGCCGAGGTCATCCTCCAGGTCAAGACCAAGGCACGCCCGACCCCGTATGAGATCCACCTGTGGCCCGACGAGGGCGACTACGGCTGCGAGTGCGAGCTGCCCGCCCCCTGCGTTCACGTGTGCGCGTCGCTGATTGCTCTGAACCAGGGACTCAAGGTCGGTCGCGCGCTGCCCGAGGCGGCGCCGTCCTTCCGCGTGAACCTGCGCTACGACTTCACCACCGACGGCGCCCGCCTGCATGTGGTGCGTACGGTCGTGTGGCCCGACGGTCGCACCGAGCCCCTGCGCGGCAACCTCGTCGACTCGAACTACGCCGCCGGCCGCGGCGACGTGCACGTCGAGAACCTGCTGGTCAACCACCGCGGCGGCCCGCTGGACGAAGAGATCCTCCGCCGCCTGCTGCTCTTCCTGGAAGGCAGCCCGATGGGCACGCTCGACGGCGAGCCGGTGCGCCTGTCCAACGAGCCTGTTCCGTTCGTCATCCGCGTGCGCGACGAGGGCGAGGGCTTCCGCGTGGGCCTGTTCCGCGCCACCGGCCTGGACAAGCTGTACCTGGGCGCCGCGCTGCGGGGCGGCGTGCTGCACCCCACCACGTTCGCCGAGCTGCCGGCCGCCGAGCGCAAGGCGCTGGACCCGCGCACCTCCGACCGCGTGTTCTCGCGCGACCGCGTGTCGTGGATCGTGGCCGAATACCTGCCGCGCTTGCGCCAATTCGGCCTGCCGGTGGAGATCGAGACCGAGCGCCTGCCCGCCAGCGACGCGCTCCAGCCCCGCGTCATGGTCGAGCTGGAGGACGCGCCCGACGGCCTGCGCGTCCGCCCGGTCATCGTCTACGGCGACCCGCCCGTCGCGCGCATCGAGGACGGCCACGTCGTGAAGCTGGGCGCCATCGTGCCCGCCCGCGACCACGCCTCCGAGCGCCGCGCCACCCGCGCATTCGAGGAGCGCACCCGCCTACCGGTGGGCTTCGCGCGCGTCCTCTCGCCGGCCGAGGCCGCCACCTTCCTGCGCGACGACCTCCACGCCGCGCTGGGCGTGCAGGTGGTTGGCAAGGTCGACCGCCGCCGCTACCGCGTGAGCGACGCCACGATCGTCCCGCACCTCGCCGTCGCGCGCACCGCGTCCGGTGGCGAGTCGCCCGCCGCCTTCTCTCTGGACGTGCGCTTCACCTCGTCGGAGGGCGAGGCCGACCCCACCGAGGTCCTGCGCGCCTGGCATCTGGGCCGCAGCCTCGTCCCGCTCACGGACGGCGGCTGGGCGCCCTTGCCTGCCGCGTGGCTCAAGGAGCACGGCGCCGTGCTCGAAGAGCTGCTCGCCGCCCGCGACGCCGCCGGTCGCGTCGACCGCAACAGCACCGCCGCGTTGATCGAGCTGCTGGAGGACACGTCCGCGACCGTGCCGCCGGACCTCGCGTCGCTGCGCGAGTGGCTGGAGTCCGGCGAGGGCCTGCCCGAGATCGACCCGCCCGCCACCTTCCGCGCGGACCTTCGCCCCTACCAGCTCACCGGCTACCGGTGGCTCGCGTTCCTCCGCAAGACCGGCCTACACGGCATCCTCGCCGACGACATGGGCTTGGGCAAGACCATCCAGGCCCTGGCGGCCATCCAGGACGCCGGCGGCCGCAGCCTGGTGATCGCGCCCACGTCCGTGCTGCGCAACTGGGCCCGTGAGGCGGAGCGCTTCTCGCCGGACCTGCGCGTCTGCGTCTACCACGGCACCAGCCGCCGCCTGGACCCCAAGGCCAACCTGACGATCACCAGCTACGCGCTGCTTCGTCTGGACTTGGAAGCGCTGACCAAGGTCGAGTGGAACTACGCCATCCTCGACGAAGCGCAGGCGATCAAGAACCCCGACAGCCAGACCGCGCTCGCCGCGGGCAAGCTGCGCGCGCTCCACCGCCTCTGCCTCTCCGGCACGCCCGTCGAGAACCGGCTGGAGGAGCTGTGGAGCCTGTTCCGCTTCCTCATGCCCGGACTGCTCGGCCCGCGCGCCACGTTCCGTGAGCGCTTCGAGCGCCCGATCGAGGGCGGCGACGTCCGCGCCCGCGAGGGCCTGCGCAAGCGCGTCCGCCCCTACGTCCTGCGCCGCCACAAGCGCCAGGTCGCCACGGACCTGCCGCCGCTGACCGAGGTCATCGAGGTGTGTGAGATGGGTGCTGAGCAGCGCCGCGTCTACGAGGCCGTCCGTCAGGCCGCCCGTCGCGACGTATGGCTCGCCCTGTCGGACCGCGGCAACCCCGGCTGGCAGATGCAGATCCTGGAAGCGCTGCTCCGCATGCGCCAGGCCTGCTGCGACCCGAGCCTGCTCCCCGGCCTGGCCGGTCGCAACGCGCCCTCCGCCAAGCTCGACCGCCTGGAAGAGGTCCTCGTGGACCTGGTCGTCGACGGCCACAAGACGCTGATCTTCAGCCAGTGGACCAGCCTGCTCGACCGCGTCGAGCCGCGCCTGAAGACGCTCGGCATCGACTTCGTCCGCCTGGACGGCACCACGCGCGACCGCCAGTCGGTGGTCGACAAGTTCCAGTCCGCCGACGGCCCGCCGGTCTTCCTGGTGTCGCTCAAGGCAGGCGGCACCGGCCTGAACCTCACCGCCGCCGACTACGTGGTCCACCTGGACCCGTGGTGGAACCCCGCGGTGGAGCAGCAGGCTACGGACCGCGCGCACCGCATCGGCCAGGACAAGCCCGTGGTCGCCATGCGCTTCGTCTGCGAGAACTCCGTCGAGGAGCGCATCCTGGACCTGCAGGACGCCAAGCGCGCGCTCGCCGACGCGGCCCTGGGCGGCGAGGGCGGCATGATGAAGGCGCTCTCCGCCGAAGAGCTGCGGAGCCTGTTCGAGGGGGCGTGAACCGCCTCCCCCGTCGCGTTAGCCACCGTCCGATCGGGGTCTCTCTACCATGTCGCAGCAGTTCGTCTTTCAGATGCAGGGCCTGAAGAAGACCCTTCGAAACGGCAAGGAAGTCCTCAAGGGCATCTGGCTGTCGTTCTACCCGGACGCCAAGATCGGCGTCATCGGCCCGAACGGGTCGGGCAAGTCCACCCTGCTCAAGATCATGGCAGGCATCGACAAGGACTTCGACGGCTCGGTCTGGATGGACCCGTCCAAGTCGGTTGGGTACCTGGCCCAGGAGCCCCAGCTCGACCCCACGCTCGACGTGCGCGGCAACATCGAGCTCGGCGTGAAGGCCCAGCGCGACCTCCTCCGCCGCTTCGATGAAGTGGGCGAGAAGATGGGCGACCCGGACGCCGACTTCGACAAGCTGCTCGAAGAGCAGGCGTCGCTGCAGGACCAGATCGACGCGGGCAACCTTTGGGACCTCGACCGCACCCTCGACATCGCGATGGACGCCCTGCGCGTCCCGCCTGGCGACGCCAAGGTCGACACGCTGTCGGGCGGTGAGAAGCGCCGCGTGGCCCTGTGCCGCCTGCTGCTCGAGAAGCCCCAGCTCCTCCTGCTCGACGAGCCCACCAACCACCTCGACGCTGAGTCCGTCGCGTGGTTGGAGCGCACGCTGCGCGACTACGACGGCTGCGTGATCGTCGTCACGCATGACCGCTACTTCTTGGACAACGTCACCAAGTGGATCCTTGAGCTGGAGAACGGCAAGGGCATCCCGTGGGAGGGCTGCTACTCCGAGTGGCTCGACAAGAAGCGCCAGGCGCTCGCCCAGGAGGACAAGAACAAGGACCGCCAGGACGTGCTGGCCCGCGAGCTGGAGTGGATCAAGCTCGGCCAGGGCAAGCGCCAGACGCGCACCAAGGCGCGCCTGAAGGCGTACGAGGAGATGCTGGTCGAAGCGCAGACCGGCAGCGAGCGCAAGAAGCACGACATCGTCATCCCGCCTGGGCCGCGCCTCGGCGACGTGGTCGTGCGCTGCGAGCACCTGTCCAAGGCCTACGGCGACCGCCTGCTCATCGATGATCTCAGCTTTGACCTGCCGCGAGGCGGCATCGTCGGCATCATCGGCGCGAACGGCGCCGGTAAGTCCACGCTGTTCAAGATGATCACCGGCCAGGACGTGCCCACCGGCGGCACCATCCAGGTCGGCGAGACGGTCAAGCTCGCCTACGTCGACCAGGGTCGTGATGACCTCAAGGGCGACAAGAGCGTGTGGGACAACATCGCGCAGGGGCACGACGTGCTCAAGCTGGGGCCCAAGGAGGTCAACAGCCGCGCGTACGTCAGCGCGTTTGGCTTCAAGGGCGCGCAGCAGCAGCAGCAGGTTGGCACGCTGTCGGGTGGTGAGCGCAACCGCGTCCATCTGGCCAAGCTGCTCCAGACCGGCGGCAACGTCCTCCTCCTCGACGAGCCGGGCAACGACCTCGACGTCGACACCCTGCGCGCGCTCGAAGAGGCGCTCGAAGACTTCGCGGGCTGCGCGGTCGTCATCAGCCATGACCGCTGGTTCCTCGACCGTGTCGCGACGCACATCCTCGCGTTCGAGGGCGACAGCAAGGTGCTGTGGTTCGAGGGCAACTACGAGGCGTACGAGGCCGACCGCAAGAAGCGCCTCGGCATCGACGCCGACCAGCCTCACCGCCTCAAGTACAAGCCCCTCACGCGCGCGTGATCGCGGCGCGCGGGTCGGCGAACCGGCCCGCGCTACCGACACGTGAAAGGCGCACGCCGACCGCGTGTGCGCCGTCGGCAGGTGCGCGCCGACCGATCAGGCCAGCGGGACCCGCAGCTCGATCTGCATGTCCTGGCCTTCGCGACGCACGCTGAGATCGCCGCCGATCGAGCGGGCGACCTCGCGCGCGTAGGCCAAGCCCGCGAGCGGCATCGGCACTCGGTCGCGGCGCAGCAGGATGGGCTTCTCCCGCCACATGAGCGCGGGCAGGTGCTCGAGCAGCGCGTCGTAGGCACGCGCCGACACCACGATCACGCCCTCGCTGCCAAAGCGCATGCCCTGGACCGACACGTTGCGCTTGCCCGCGGCGCGGATCCACGCGACGCGGATCATGTCTTCGACCGCGCTCGACAGCGCGTCCTGCGGACCACGAACCTGCAGCGGCTCGCCGGACTCCACCGTGACGCGACCGCCGAACGCGCGACGCGCGGCGGAGGTCCGCGCGAGCGACGCGAGGTCCACCAGAGGCCCCTCCTCCGTCTTCACCGGCCTGCGGCCCAGGTTGGAGAGTCCGTCGAGCATAAGGCCTGCGACGTCGGCGGCCTCCAGCAGCGCGTCCACGTCCTCGTGGTACTCCGCGGCGATCGCAGACTCGTTCTGCAGCGCGGCGACCGTGAAGTGCAGCGCCTGGAGCGGGCCTCGCAGATCGTGCGCCAGCTCACGGCACAGCGCCGACGTCACGTGGTTCCACGACACGCGACGGGCCAGCAGTCCGAGCAGCCGCGCGCGGACCTCCTCGGCCTCGACCGGCGTCCACGCGACGTCGTGCGAGCCCTTGCGGAGGACGCGGTGCCACGACCGGCCCTCAGACGGCGCGACCAGGAAGAGCGCCGGGACGTCGTCGTCGCGCACCACCTGGAGGACCTCGCCGGGCAGGCCGTCAGGCACCACCAGCCACGCGTCCACCGTAGCGGCGGCGACGCCCTCAGGCGTGGCCTCCACCGGAACGGGATCGCATCGATCGCCGATCAGCGCCACCAAGTCGATGGCGTCTCCGACCGCGAGCATCCCGACGCGCGGCAAGCTCAAGGGGCGGGCGTCGGCGCGGCAGGCGCAGCGGCGGGGTCCGCGGGCGCGGCAGGCGCTGCCGCAGGGTCCGCAGGCGCGACAGGCGCGACAGCGTCGCCAGGCTTCTCGAGCGGCAGGCCTTTCTCCACCCAGGCGTTCGTGCCTCCGAGCACGTTGAGCGCGTGGTAGCCGGCCGCCGCCATCCGATCCGCGGCGCGCGCGGAGCGACCGCCCGCGGCGCAGATGAAGTAGATCGGCGCGTCCTTGTTCAGCGTCTTGATCGTGTTGTTCCCCGGGTCGACCTGGTCGACGGGCACGTGGATGGCGCCGGGGACATGGCCCTGGCTCCACTCGTCGTCCGTGCGGACGTCGACGATGACCGCGCCCTTGGCCTGCGCCGCGGCGAAGTCGTCGATCGAGACGTCGCTACGAACCAGCGCGGAGGGGTCGGAGGGGCCAGAGGTCGTGGGGGCGGAGCCGCCCGCGCCGCAGGCCGTTGCGAGCAGAAGCCAACCAGCCATTCCGAGGATGCGCATCGAGGTCTCCATGGTTGGCCGATCTGTACCCCGTCCAACCCCTGCGCCACAAGGCGGGAGCCACCGCGGGGCCGCCACCAGGCCTGATCAGGGCGTGTCGTTCTCGGGGCGCGGCCGGGTGACGTCCGGGAACACGCGCGTGGAGCGGTGTCGCGCGTTGAACGCGTCGATCTCGGCGACGGTGAAGGGGTGGTCACCCTGCTGCACCTCGCCGCGGATGAACGACTCGATGCGCCCGCGGATCTGGTCGCCCCACTCGCTGTCCGTCCGGCTGTCCCAGTACGCAAGGATCGCCTGACGACGGGCCTCAAAGCTGTCGACGACCCCGTCGCCATCGATCGGCGTGCCGGTCGTCCACAGGTCGGCCAGCCGCGCGCCGGTCCGGTCCGCCTTGCGGTCGGTCGCCCAGTCCGCGATGCGGTCGTTGTAGACCACGGCGTCGGGTTCGATCGCCTCCAGCGCCCGCCGCTCCTGCGCGTGGAACTTGCGGGGCGACACGAGCTGGCCGTTCGGGCGAATGCACAGCGGCACGATCACGCAGGTCAACCAAGCGAGCGGCGTCTTGTGCGCGAACGGCGGCTCGAAGCGCACCGGCTGCCGATGCACCTCCACCCGACCGTCGTCGTAGAGGAGGATCTCGCCCTTCCACGGGTCGTCGTGGCGCAGGATGGTGTAGCCGTCGCGCCGGAGCTCCGTCGCGTAGCCCTGGTCGTTGGCGGTCTCGATCAGGTCGTCGCGCGCACGATCCACCAGGATCTCGCCGTAGACGATGATCTCCATCGGCTTGCCGTCGAGGACGCGCTCTTCGGTGGTCGTGGACGGCCCCTTCGCGGCGGGCTCGGTGGGCTCCTGCGCGAGCGCCGCCGCGATCAGCAGCCCGATCACCATGCGTCGCCCGCCAAGGACAGCGTGCCCAACGCGCGGCGAGCGGCCTCGGCCTCCTCGCGGGTGGCGTAGAGGCGCACGTCCGCGCGCGGCCAGCCCTCCAGCAGCCCCGGCGACGTCACCAGCACCAGGGTCACGAAGCGCGTCGCGTGGTCGCGCACCAAACCCCACGCGGGCGCGAACGGGTGCGGACCTGGGTTTCTGCCCCACGCATCGCGAGTCCACGACTCGTCGAAGCGCAGCAGACCCTCCCGGTCAGGCAGGAAGATGGCGGGCGGTCCCTCGGACGCGAGGGTCTCGTCGAACGGGTTGCAGAAGGTCAACGCAGCTCCGCCTCGAAGATCTATCCCGTCCCGCATCCGATCCGTGCGAAACGGTCGACGCGGGCGCGGGCCCCCGATATCCGCGCGGCCCGTCCCCCGCGTCTGAAGGAGGCTCCATGCCGACCATCTTCCAAGTACAAGGCCGGATGATCCTTGACTCTCGTGGAAACCCCACGATCGAGGTCGAGGTCCAGACCGACTCCGGTACCGTAGGCCGCGCCGCCGTCCCGTCCGGCGCCTCCACCGGCGAGCACGAGGCCGTCGAGCTTCGTGACGGCGGCAAGGCCTGGCACGGCAAGGGCGTGTCCAAGGCGCTCGAGAACGTCAACGGCCCCATCGCCGACCACCTCATCGGCCGCGACTGCCGCGACCAAGCCTCGATCGACCGCATGCTGGTCGAGCTCGACGGCACGCCGAACAAGGCCCGCCTGGGCGCCAACGCCATCCTCGGCGCGTCGCTCGCCGTGGCCCACGCCGCCGCGCTCCACACCGACATGCCGCTCTTCCGCTACGTCGGCGGTCCGCTGGCCCGCACGCTGCCCGTGCCCCTGATGAACATCCTCAACGGCGGCGCGCACGCGGACAACAACGTGGACGTGCAGGAGTTCATGATCGCGCCGGTGGGCGCCACGTCGTTCGCCCACGCGCTGCAGATGGGTGCTGAGATCTACCACCAGCTCAAGAAGGTGCTCAAGGCGCAGGGCATGTCCACGGCGATCGGCGACGAGGGCGGCTTCGCGCCGAACGTCGCCTCCAATCGCGCCGCGCTCGACCTCGTCGGCGAGGCCGTCACGCAGGCCGGCTACACGCTCGGCAAGGACATCGTGCTCGCGCTCGATGTGGCCGCGACCGAACTCTACAAGGACGGCAAGTACACGCTCGCCGGCGAGGGCCGCACGCTCACGTCCGACGAGCTGATCGAGATGTACGCGGCGTGGGCCAAGGACTACGCGCTGTTCAGCATCGAGGACGGCCTGTCGGAGGACGACTGGTCCGGCTGGGCCGCGCTCACCGCGCGCCTGGGCGACAAGGTGCAGATCGTGGGCGACGACCTGTTCGTCACCAACACGCTCCGCCTCAAGCGCGGCATCATCGAGAAGAGCGCGAACAGCATCCTGGTAAAGGTCAACCAGATCGGCACGCTGACCGAGACGCTCGAGGCGGTCGACATGGCGCATCGCGCCCGCTTCTCGTCGATCATGTCGCACCGCTCCGGCGAGACCGAGGACGTCACCATCGCCGATCTCGCGGTGGCCTGCGGCACCGGCCAGATCAAGACCGGCGCGCCCTGCCGCTCCGACCGCGTCGCCAAGTACAACCAGCTCCTCCGCATCGAGGACATGCTGGGCACCGGCGCCGTGTACGCGGGTCGCTCGGTCCTGTCGCGCTGACCGTTCCTGCGTTCGTAGGACAGTTCCCGACGCGCTCCACCCTTCCCCACCGCGCCTGCGGTATTAGGGACGGAGTTCTTCGGGAGCGTGCATGCAGGATCTCACCCCCTCCGTCGAGGCGCACTTCGCGGGCTTTGGTGTGGACGACGACCTCGTCCGCGCGGCCCTCGCCGCCGCGACCACCCACGGGGCCGACTTCGCCGAGCTGTTCTTCCAGCACTCGACGTCCACATCGATCGGGCTGTCGGATCGGCTGATCAACCGCGTCCACACCAGCGTGGATCTGGGCGTCGGCGTGCGCGTCGTGATCGGCGACCAGGTCGGCTACGCGTACACGGAAGACCTGGAGCTGGCGTCGGTGCTGCGTGCTGCGGCCACCGCGTCGGAGATCGCGCGGGGCGGAGGCGCGCCGCACCCGGTGTCGGTGCTTCGTCGCTTCCCCATCCCCAACCTGTACCCGGTGTCGCGCTCGTGGGACGACGTGGAGATCGGCGAGCGCCTGCCGCTGGTGCGCGCCTGGGAGCAGCGCGCCTTCGACCTGGACGCCCGCGTGCGCAAGGTCCAGGTCTCGCTGTCGGACGGCACGTCGCAGGTCTACATCGCGCGCGCCGACGGCGTGCGTGTCGGCGACGTGCGCCCCATGACCACGGCCTACCTGTCGGTCACGGTGGAGGACGGCGACAAGAAGGAGAGCGGCTCGTACAACGTCGCCGGTCGCACCGGCATCGAGCTGTACACGCCAGAGCGCCAGGAGCGACTCGCCAAGGAGGCCGTGCACCGCGCGATGCAGGCGCTCGACGCGGGGAGCCCGCCCGCGGGTGAGATGCCGGTGGTCATGGCCGCCGGCTCCAGCGGCATCCTGCTCCACGAGGCGATCGGCCACGGCCTGGAGGCCGACTTCAACCGCAAGGGCATCAGCATCTTCGCCGACAAGATGGGCCAGTCGATCGCGCACGACACCGTCACGATCGTCGACGACGCCACCATCCCGGGCAGCCGCGGCGCGCTCAACGTCGACGACGAGGGCAACGCCACCGAGCGCACCACGCTCGTGCAGAACGGCGTGCTCAAGGGCTACCTGCACGACCAGATCTCCGCGAAGCAGTACGGCGTCACGCCCACGGGCTCAGGCCGTCGGCAGTCCTTCCGCCACCCACCGCTGCCGCGCATGCGCGCCACGTACATGGAGGCGGGCCCGCATGATCCGTCCGCGATCATCGCGAGCGTCGATCGCGGGATCTACTGCGACTCCTTCTCCAACGGTCAGGTGCAGATCGGCGGCGGCGACTTCGCGTTCTTCGTCCGCTACGGCTGGATGATCGAAGGTGGCAAGCTCACGCGCCCGGTGAAGGACGTGAACCTGATCGGCAACGGCCCCAAGGTGCTCGCCGCGATCGACATGGTCGGCAACGACCTGGAGATCGACGAGGGAGGCTGGACCTGCGGCAAGGACGGCCAAGGCGTCGCCGTCAGCCAGGGGATGCCCACCGTCCGGGTTCAGAAGCTGTCCGTGGGAGGTGGCCGATGACCCTGCCCCAGAACGCGATCGACCTGGCGGCGCATGTCGTCGCGCGCGCCAAGGCGCTCGGTGTCGACGAGATCAGCGTCGGCGTCAGCGAGTCCACCAACACCGAGATCTCGCGCCGCGAGCAGCGCGTCGAGCAGGCCTCGTCGTCGTCCACGCGCCGCCTGGGTCTGTCGCTCCTGCTCGACGGCCGCTGGTCCACGCACTCCACGTCCGACCTGCGCGAGGACGCGCTCGACGTGTTCCTGCGCCGCGCCGTGGACGCCACCCGCTGGCTCGAGCCCGACCCGGACCGCGCCCTCGCCCCCGCCGAGCTGTGCGGCCGTGGCACGTCGGAGGGCGCGCTCGACCACTACGATCGAACCTGGGACACCCTCAGCGCCGACGACCGCGCCGACTGGGCCAAGCGCCTGGAGGAGGCGGTGCTCGCCCGCAAGGACGACCGCTTCATCAGCGCGTCCGTCGACTTCTCAGATGGCGGCGGCAAGCACACCCAGGTCACGAGCAACGGCTTCTCCGACGCCACTGAGGACGCGTGGTTCTCGTTCGGCGGCAGCGTGACGCTGTCGGACGAAGGCGGCCGCAGGCCCGAGGGCTCGTCCCATTACGGCGCCCGCTACCTGTCCGACCTGCCGCCCGTCGAGCGCGTCGCCGAGGAGGCGCACCGCCGCGCGCACGAGGCGATCGGCTCCGGGCCCATCGAGTCCGGCCGCTACCCCATGATCCTGGCCAACCGCGTGGCGGGGCGGATCCTCGGCACGCTGGCCGGGCCCATCGACGGCGGGTCGATCCACCACGGACGCACCTGCCTGGGTGATCGCCTCAACACCGCGATCGGCAGCGAGCACCTCACGCTGATCGACGATCCGACGATCCCGCGGGGCTTGGGCAGCACACCGTGGGACGACGACCTGATGGTCGCGCGCCCGCGCGTCGTGATCGAGAAGGGCGTGCTCCGCATGCACTACCTCTCGACCTACTACGCCCGGAAGCTCGGGCGCCCGGTCACCACCGGCAGCGCGTCGAACTGGGTGGTGTCGCCAGGGCCGCGCGATCCGGCAGAGCTGTCGCGCGCGCTCCCCAAGGCCATCCTCGTGACCGGCTGGCTGGGTGGCAACGCGAACCCCGTCACCGGCGACTTCAGCTACGGCATCCGTGGCAAGTTGCTGGAGTACGGCGAGCCCACCAAGGGCCTGTCGGAGATGAACGTCACGGGCAACATCGCGACCATCTTCCATCAGCTGGCCGAGGTCGCGAACGACCCCTGGATGTGGTCGTCCACGCGCAGCCCGACCATGTTGTTCCACGACGTGCAGTTCAGCGGCACCTGACCTGCGGTAGACTTCGCGCCGCCTGACGTGCAGGAGCACCACCTGTGAGCGTTCGACCCCAGCCCGGCCGCGCGCGCCCACCCCTTGGGTGGGTGGTGGCGCTGTGCGCGCAGGTTGGCGCGTGCGCGCCGGACACGGACGTCCCCTCCGACAGCGGCGCAGGGCCCGACACCGCGGTCGAGGACACCGACCCGCCGACGGACACCGACGCCGCAGACACCGACGCGCCCGCCGACACGGACGCGCCCGACTCGACGATCCCGGTCGACACGGACGTCGCCGACACGGACACCGAAGCGCCCGCCGACTCCGACGCGCCGGACACGGACGTCACGCCTGTGGACACCGACAGCGGCGCGCCCGCCGACACCGACCTCGTCGACACAGACCCACCGCTAGACACCGACCTCGTCGACACCGACGTGGTCGACACCGACCTCCCGCCCGACTTCCGGCGCGTGTACCGGGGCAGCACGCTCCCCGACCTCTCCGGCTATCCGTGGCCAGTCGACCCGGCCGCGATCGTGGCGAGCGGGTTTGGCCCAAGGCTTCTGCCGTTCGAGAACGACCGGACCGACCTGCACCTCGGCCTGGACTTTGAGACGCCGGAGGGCTCTCCGGCTTATGCGATCGCCGACGGCACCACGTTCAAGGTCGACCCGGCCGGCGCGCCCGGGGACGGGAACACGCTCTACATCGAGTACCCGCTCGCCACGCCGTTCGTCTGGCAGGGGGTGACGGTCGACCGGTTCTACACGGTCTACAGCCACCTCTCCGGGTTCTCGGTGGCCGAGGGTGACCCGGTCGTGGCGGGCCAGGTGGTGGCGTCCGTGGGCAGCACGGGCGGCGCCCATGAGCCCCACCTGCACGTCGAGGTCCGCCTCCAGACGCACTGCACCCACCGGTACCTGTTCGAGAACCCTACCTCGACCTGCGGCGTCGGCTTCGACCCGGCGATTAGCCCGCTCCACCTCTTCGCCGGGTACCGTGAGTCTGACCTCACGGTGACCTTGGTGAGCCGCGATCCGTTCGTCGTGCGCGTGACGACCACCGACGTCGACATGGACCTCAACCACCTCGAGTCCGACCTGGGCGTCGTCGACTACGACCTGCGCACCAGCCTGGACACGCGCACGTTCGCGGCGCTCGACGACTTCGACTACGGCTGGATGGTCCTGGCGCCGGACCTGCCCGCCGCGGAGCGCGGCGCGCAGTCGTACACGCTCACCTTCCCCACGCCTCCGACCTGGCTTGAGGTGCGCGACATCCAGGGCGCAGGCTGGCGCTACGGGCCCTAGGCCCGCGGCGGGTCGGCCTACGGCGCGGGATCCGGCGCGGTCAATTCGGGCGCCGGGGCGGGGTCGTTCGGCACCACGCCCATGCCAGCCGCCGCGGCCATAGCCGACGCAGCTTGCTCGGCCGCGAGCCTCTTCCAGATGCTCTGGTGACCACGCGGCTGGACCGCGAGCGGCAGGCCGTCCGGGCCGACCCAGGTGCCGTCCTCCAGCTTGGAGGCGCCCTGCGCGAGCAGCTCGGCCTCGTCCGGGGGCGGAGGCGGGTGCTCCACGGCGCAGCCCGCGCGCGGCGCGGTGCCTACAAGGAACGGCACACGCAGGCCACGGCAGGTGGCGTTGGGCACCTTGCCGGTGATCCCGCAGATGCCGCGCTGCTCGATCTTGACGGTCTCCTCCCACTCGGGGGGTGGGCCGTCGAACTGCGTGGCGCGGTGCATCCACCAGCCCCACATGGGCGCGGCGAAGTCGCTGGCCGAGAAGCCGAGCGGCGTGGGCTGGTCGTACCCGATCCACAGCGCGGCCGCGTACTTGGGCGTCGCGCCGATGAACCAGAGGTCCCGCTCGCTGTCCGTGGTGCCAGTCTTGCCCACCAGCGGGCCCAGATAGCCCGGCTCCAGCCCGCCCCAGCGCGCGGCGCCACCAGTGCCGATCTCGACGACCAGGCGCATCAACCCGCGGGTCAGCGCGTCCGCCTCGGGCGAAATGACGGACTCACCCATGGTCGGCGGCGCGACGCGCTCCACGCCCGCGGCGTCGACCACGCGCCAGACCGGCGTCGCCGTGATCTTGTGGCCTCCGTTGCCGACGATCGACGCGAACTGCGCCATCTCGATCGGGGTGACCTCACCCTGGCCAAGCGCGAGGCCCATCTCTTCGGGGAAGGCCGACGTATCGAAGCCCAGCTTCTGCGCGAACGCGATCAGCGGCTTCGGCCCGCCGAGCTGCTCGAGGAGCGACGCCGTGGCGATGTTCTGGGAGAAGGTCAGACCGTAGGCCAGCGACGCCGTGCTGGTGGCTTCGCCGGACACGTTGCGCGGCCGCCAGACACCGTGAGCCGTCTGAAACTCACGCGGGCTGTTCGGCTCGGTGGTGGCCGCCGTGAACTTGGGCGTGCCATCCGGATTGCGCTGTTCAAACGCGAGCGCATACACCATCGGCTTGAACGACGAGCCAGGCTGACGACGCGCCTGCGTGGCCCGGTTGAACGAGGTCGCCGTCGTGTCGGTGCCGCCGTACAACCCGAGCACCAACCCGGTGTGCTCGTCGACCATGACCCCCGCAGCCTGCAGCGACCCGCCCTGTCCCTTGTCGCCCACCAGCCGCTGGTAGAACGGCAGGCGCTTGGGGAACATGTCATCGGCCTGCGCCTGGATGTGGGCGTCCAGGCCGACCTCGACCGTGAGCCCCGCGCCATAGACCACCGCCGGGTCCAGGTGCGCCTCCAGCCACGCGCGCGTGGCGGAGAGCCAGACGGGGTAACGCTCGGGGATGGGCAGCGGCGCGACCACCGCAACGGGCTCTGCGAGGGCCTCGGTCACGTCGTAGCCGAACTTCTCGTGCATCGCGACGAGGACGCGGTCACGCCGCGCCTTGGCCACGGTCGGGTCCCGGTCCGGACCAAAGCGGCCGGGCGCAGGGAGGATGGCCGCGAGCGTGGCCGACTCACTGATCGTGAGCTGTGAGGCGTGCTTGCCGTAGTAGTGCCACGCTGCGGCCTCGAACCCGCAGATCGCGTAGCTGCCGCGCTGCCCCAGGTACGGCATGTCGAGGTACACGCCGAGGACGCCGTCCTTGCCCAGGTGCTTGTCGATCGCCAGGGCGGACACGATCTCCCGCAGCTTGCGCGAGATCGTCTTCTCTTTGTCCTGCGACAGGTTCCGGACCACCTGCATGGTCAGCGTGCTCGCGCCCTGCGCGTACCCGCCCTCTTTGGCGTTGGCCCAGACGGCGCGGAGCATGGCGGTGAAGTTCACGCCTCGGTGCTCGCGGAAGTCCGAGTCTTCGGCCGCCATGATGGCGTCGGTGAGGTGCTTGGGCGCTTGGTCCAGCGGCAAATGGAACCGGATCTCGCCGTCCGGTCCGACCAGCCAGCCCAGCTCGATCGGCTCGAGCGTGTTGCCGGTGCGAGGGACGACGACGCCGGTCTTGGCACAGAACTCGCCGGGGCCGGTGTCCTTGCAGTCCTCGACGTAGCCGCGCGCCGTGGCCTCGGCGATCAGCTTGCCCACGGGGAGATCGTCGGGCACCGACCGAGACACGATCTTGCCGGGGAAGCTCCACCCTGGGTGCGCGACCTCATGGGCCAGGTGCGCGTCCATGAGCACGTCGGCGTCATGCGCCCAGCTCATGGCCACGCCCCACGCAGGGACCGCCGCGGCGGCTACCGCCACCGCACCCACGCCCAACAGGGCCAGAAGAATTCGACGTCGCTTTGCCACGGGCGCGCCGATAACACAAAAACTGGCGTCGCGACCCTCACCGCTCAACGCCTCGCGCCATCCTGGAGCCCAACGCATGACGGCACCCTCGCCCACCCCGGTCCGACGAGCGTCGCGGTGATCCGCCTCGCGCTGGTGACGCTGCTGGGCGCGTGCGGGCCGAGCCATCAGGGGTCCACGCCCGCGCCGCCCCCACCGGCGGTCGAGGCGCCCCGGGCGATGTCGGTGGAGGAGGCCTCACAGGCGCTCTGGCGCTTCGACCTGAAGCCCGCTTGGCGAGACCTGGCCACGCGAGAGCGCGTCGCGCTGCAGGCCCTGGTGGTGTCGCTGCTGGACGCCGCACCGACCGGCATCTTGCCCACGGACGCGCGAACGGCGTCTTCCACCCTTGGGATGCGCATCGAACGGTGGCGCATCGGCGGCCGTGACCACTGGGTGCTGCAGGAGCTGGAGTCGTCCCGACGGGGCGCGGGCGCGTACGTGTTCGCGGTCGGCGAGACACCCGCGGCAGGTCCCTGGATCTTGCTAGAGTCGCCGCACGCCTACCACGACCTGAACACCGGCCGGATCGGCGCGGCGATGTACTTCACGCCGCCCCCGGGCCCGTCGCCACGCGCTTTCTTCACGAACACCGTGCACCGCTACACGACGGCGACCGGCGAGCGCGCGTCAGCCAAGGACGCCCCCGCGGACGCCTGCCACAACCCGTTCCATCCGATCGCGATCGCGACGCTCGCAGTGGCCAGGGCCAAGCCAGACATCACCGTGTTGCAGCTCCACGGCTTCGCGTCCGGGGACGCCGGGGACGACGACGAGTCCAGCCCACCAGCCTCCGTGGTCGCGGTGGTGAGCGCGGGGCGCAAGGACGCCCCAACGGCGCTGAGCCAAGGCGTGGCGACGCGCCTGCGAGAGCAGCTGGGCGCGGGTGTGATGCTCTACCCGGGCGACATCCGCGTGCTGGGCGCCACCACCAACGTCGAGATGCGCGCGATCGATCCCATCCCGACCGCGCGCTTCCTGCACCTGGAGATGTCGTCCACCCTCCGCGACCAGCTCCTGCGCGACCCCGCCCGCCGAGACGCCATCGCGGCGACGCTGTTTGCCCTCGGGAGCGCGCCGTGATCGGTCGCGCGCCGGCTCGGATCGGGGGCGTCGCCGCGACGCTGGCCGCCGCGCTCGCGTGCGGCACCGCCAAGGACCTCACCCCGGACGGCGCAAGCAGCTCGGGCAGCATCCCTGAGCGCTCCGTGCAGGCCGAGGCGGACGCGCGCGCCGCCTATGAAGCCTCTCGGCTCACCGTCAGCGGCACGGTGGTCGACGCGGACGGAAAGCCGGTCCCGGACGCGAGCGTGACGCTGGACGCGGCCACCGCCGTAACCGGCCGCGACGGGCGCTTCTCGTTCGCCGACATGCCGCGTCACAACGCGCTGTTTCTGATCGACCTGGACGGCTACCGACGCTGGGTGTCCGCGGTTCAGCTCGCGGTGCCCGCCGACATCTCCGCCGTGAACCTGGGCCGCTTGCCCCTCGACGCCGCCCACCCCGCGATGTCGCGCCTGCTGTTCGCGGGCGACATGGCGCTGGGCCGCCGCTTCCTCGACCCGGACGACTCCACCCCGCGCGGCGAGATGCCGCCCGACGATCCCTCCGCCGTGATCCGCGTCAGCCACGTCGCCGCCGACAGCGTCACGGTGGTGGAAGGCGTCGCGCCCTTCTTCGAGGCGGCCGACGCACGCATCCTCAACCTGGAGACGCCCGTCACGGCGAACCCAGACACGCCCCATGACAACAAGCAGTTCGCCTTCTTCACGCTGCCGGAGTCGCTGGACGCGCTGACCTACCTTGGCGTGACCGCCGTTTCACTCGGCAACAACCACGTCTACGACTACCTTGAGTCAGGCGTCGCCGACACGCTGCGCAACGTGGACGCGTACGGCCTCGGACGCGCCGGCGCAGGGCTGGACCTGGCGTCGGCGATCGTGCCGTGGCGCTTCGAGCTCAAGGGCCAGCCGTACAGTCTGATCTCCGCGACCAGCATCGCGGGCGTCGGTCGCGCGACGCCGCTCTTCGTCGCCGACGACACCAAGGCCGGCGCCGCAGATCTGCGGCAGAGCGCGCGGGTCACCGCCGCCATCCGCGCCGAGGTCGACGCAGGCCGCCACGTGATCGCCATGTGGCACGTGGGCAACGAGTACACCCGCATCGTGAGCGACTACGCGCTCAACCGGGCGCAGCTGGCCAAGGACGCCGGCGCGTCGGTCGTGATCGCACACCACCCGCACACCATCCAGGGCTTCTCGCGCGTGGACGGCATGTTCATGGCGCACTCGATGGGCAACTTCGCGTTGGACCAGGACCGGCTCGACACCATCGTCGGCTACACGCTCTGGCTCGACATGGGCGACGGCGTCACGTCCAACGGACAGCTCAACCCGCACGTCAACGACGAGTACCTGGTGCGTCCCACCACGGGCGAGCTCGCCGACTCCACGCTGCGAGAGTCGGGCGCCGTGAGCGACCGAACCCAGGTCCTGCTCGGCGCGCAAGGGTCGCACGGCTGGCTGCTCGAAGACCCGGCCGCTCGGGTCAACACGACGCGCCACGTCGAGGTGCCGATCCGCCTCGACCGAGCGGGGCTCGCGCACCTGGACCTTCGACAGGTCCGTGAGGCCAACGAGAGCGTGTCGGCGCTGCGCGTCGCGTCCGGCGTGGTCACGAGCGCCTGGCTGGGCCAGGACCTGATGCGATTTGGCAGCTTTGAGGACGAGGATGTCGACAGCGACCAGCTGGAGACGCCCCATTGGTATTGGGGCTCGGCGGGGACGCCATGTGTCACCGGCGCCTACCGAGGCGTGCAGGGCTTCTGCCTGTACCGCCGGTCGACCGACAAGACCTTCGCCGAGCTGGCGTTCCGTCTGCGCGTGCGCGTCTACGGCGACGCCGAGGGCGAGCCCAACCGCGACATGACCGTGATGGGCATGGCCCGCGGCGACAACGCAGGCCCCGTCGAGCTGTACTCGCGGTTCCTCGCGTCGTACGGAGACAAGGAGTTCGGCGAGGAGAGCTTGGGCACGCTGGAGCCCGGCACCTATGGCTGGACGCCCTTCGCGTTCGACGTGCACATCCCGAACGACATCCCGGGCGTCGCCGATCCGGTCGCGGACAACCCGCGCGCCATGCGCCTGTTCGTCGCGTCCTCCCCGCCGGACAACGACACCTCCGAGGTCGCGCTCGACGATCTGGCGGTGGTCGCGTGGATCGCCGGGCCGCTGCCACTCAGTGCTGCGCAGTCCGTCGCGTTTCCAAACGCCACGGACTTCCTGCGCGTCTCGGGACCTCCGGGCACCACGGCGACGGTGGACGTCACGTTCACGCGGGTGCTCCCCGCGGCTGCCTTGCCGTAGCACCTGCCATACGGCTACCCCTTCCCCCTGAATGTGGGAGGCGAGCATGGCGGCGATCTTCGTGACCGGGGGCACGGGCTTCCTCGGACGCCAGTTGGTCGAGCGGCTCGCGCGCGGTGGACACCAGCTCGGGCTGCTGGTCCGTCCGTCTACCGCTGCGCGTCAACGCGCGTGGATCGACTCCGTGACGTCGGTCGCCGACGCGCGGGGCGGATCTGTCACGCTCCACCACGGCGACGTGATCGAGCACCACCTCGGCGGCGTCGCGCTCGACGCGTACACGCACGTGATCCACGCGGCCGCGATCTACGACCTGGACGCGAACGAGGATCTCCAGACCACGGTCAACGTGGAGGGCACGGGCAACGTGCTCGCCGCCATCCGACACGCGGGCGGGCGGCCCGTGCTCACCTACGTCAGCAGCGTCGCCGTCGCGGGCGATCATACAGGTGTGTTCCGCGAGGACGACCTGGACCTTGGGCAGGGCCACCCCACGGCCTACCACCGCTCCAAGTTCGAGGCGGAGAAGCGCGTGCGCGAGGCGACGGACCTCACCGTCCGCATCGTGCGACCCTCGGCGATCGTCGGCGACTCCAAGACGGGCGTCGCAGACCGCCATGACGGCCCCTACGTCCTGTTCTCCGCGATCAAGACGCTGCGCTACGCGCTGCCCGGCTGGTTCCCGCTGGTGGGCTTCACCAAGGGGCACTTGGACCTGGCGCCGGTAGACTTTGTGGCCGACGCGATCGTGCATCTGGCGTTGGCCCCTGGCCTAGACGGGAAGACCTTCCACGTGGTCGACAGCGCGCCGCCCACCTTCCGCGAGGCGTTCAACACCATGTCGCACGCCGCGGGCGGGCCGCAGATCACCCGCACGCTCGGGGGCGCGCCCAAGCTCATCCCGGGTCTGGGCGACATGATCGGCAGCTTGGGCGCCATGTCGGGCATCAAGGGCGCGGCGCTGGAACAGCTGGGCGTGCCCGCAGTGTTCGAGCGCGCGCGCAACTTCAGCGTCCGCTTCGACACCACCAACCTGGATGACGCGCTGCGTGGCACGGGCGTCCGCTGCCCGCCGCTCGCCAGCTACGCGCCGGCGCTGTGGGACCACTGGTCGCGTCACCTCGATCCCGATCGCACGCCGGACCTGCGCCGCACCCGCGGGGTGAACGGCAAGCGGGTGCTCATCACCGGCGCCTCGAGCGGCGTGGGCGAGGCGCTCGCCCGTCTGGTCGCGAGTCACGGCGGCGAGGTCGTGCTCGTCGCGCGGCGTCAGGACGAGCTGGAGCGCGTCGCAGCGGAGATCCGCGCAGACGGAGGCGTAGCGCACGTCGTCGCGTGTGATCTGTCGGACCTCGACGCCGCCGACGCGCTGGTCACTCACGTGCTCGACACGCTCGGTCCCATCGACATCCTGGTGAACAACGCCGCGCGCAGCATCCGTCGGACGATCCCCGAGACCTACGACCGACCCAATGACTACGAACGCACGATGCGCTTGAACTACCTGGCGCCGGTCCACCTCTGCCTCGGCTTCCTGCCCTCCATGGTGGAGCGCCAGAGCGGGCACATCGTCAGCGTGCTCACCGCCGGCACACACATGCCGACGCCCCGCTTCGCCGCCTACGTGTCGAGCAAGGCCGCGCTGTCGGCCTTCACCGACACCCTGGCCGCCGAGTACCTGCACGAGAACGTCCACGCGACCAGCGTGTTCCTGGGCTGGGTTAAGACGCCCATGATGACCGCCACGGAGAAGTACAAGGCGCGAGCGGAGAGCGACGAAGGCGTCACCACGCCGGAGCTCGCGGCCGCCTGGATCCTGGACGGCATCGTCGACAAGAAGCGGCACGTGAAGTCCTCGACGACCACGCGGCGCTTCGCGCTCAACCAGGTGAGCCCGCTCGCGATGACGCGCGCGCTGTCCTACGTCTACCGGATCTACCACGACCAGCCGGACCGCTTCCCCGAGCTCACGGTGGACCGAGCCCTCTTCAAGCGCTTCTTCAAGCACGACCTGGTGTGAGCCGCGCGACGAGCGCCTCGTGCACGGGCAGCGCCACGCCTTGGGCGGCCGCCTCGGCCTCGAACCACCCGTTGCGCCACGGCCACTCCCGCGCGCGCGCCGGGAAGGTCGGGATCGACAGGCTGTAGGCTTCCAGGCGCTCGAGCATGGCCGCCGGGTCCACAGACACGCCCAGCGCGCGCCCGCCGACCTGCAGGTACTCGTCGACCAACATCGCCAGCTCGTGGTGTCGGCGGTGAACCAGGGCGCCGACCGGCTCTTCCCAGACCGACCCAAGCAGCCCGAAGCACGCGTTCCACAACAACTTCTCGAGCTCCACCTCGGCGAACGCCGCAGCCCCGACCGCGGTGGAGGGCACGTCCAACGCGCGCATCCACTCGGCGACGTGCTCCGCGTGCGGACCGCAGAACGGGCTGTCTCCGCCGGGATCCACGTCGTGGTCTCGCGTGGGCACCGCGAGGAACAGCAGCCCTCGCGTGGCGTCCGCCAACCCGACGCGGGTCAGGTAGGGCCTAAGCGCGCCGTTCTGCACGAACACCAGGTCCGGTCGACGGTGCGCGGGGACGCGCGCCAGGACGTCATCGAGGTCGTCGTTGCGGGTGCAGACCACGATCGGACGACCCGACGCACCGCTGAGCGCCTCCCAGCCCTCGGTCCGACGAACCAGCGCGCCCGCGACCCCGCGCTCGACCGCGCGCCGGTGAAGCGCGCCGCCGATACGACCCGCGCCGATCAGATCCACAATCCGTTCCACGTCCACCTGCCCGACCCGCGTTATCCGCCGCCCATGCCGCTCGCCCCTGCCATCGCCGCCGCGCTCCGAGACGCAGGCGTCCCCTTCGAGGAGGACGTCCCGCTCGCCAAGCGCACATACTGGCGTGTCGGTGGGCCCGCGGACGCCCTCGCCACGCCCGCCGACGCCCCGACGCTCGCACGACTGCTGCAGGCCGCCGCCACGCACGACACGCCGGTCTTCCCGCTGGGGAATGGGTCGAACCTGCTGGTGAGCGACCAGGGCGTGCGCGGGATCGTCGTGTCGCTGGTCGGCGAACTCACGGAGGCTCACGCCGTGGGGGACGTGCTGATCGGCGGCGGCGGCGCCAAGATCGCGGTCCTGCTCACGCGCGCCGCGAAGCACCGCTGGGCCGGCCTGGAGATGTTGGCCGGCGTCCCCGGCACCCTCGGCGGCGCCGTCCGGATGAACGCCGGCACGGCGCTCGGCGAGATCGCGGACCGGCTCATCGACGTCGACGTCGCGCTCCCTGATGGCTCGATCGTCACGCTGCCCAAGGACGCGCTGGAGCTGAGCTACCGGCACTCGACCCTTCCGCCCGGCGGCGTGGTCGCGCGCGTCCGCTTGCAGGTCGGCGGCGACTGGGCCGAGAGCGAGGCGCGCATGCGTCACCACCTGGAGCGCCGCAAGGCCACCCAGCCGCTCGACCTGCCGAGCTGCGGCTCGACCTTCAAGAACCCGCCGGGTGACGCCGCGGGGCGGCTGATCGAGGCGTGTGGCCTGAAGGGCTACACGGTGGGCGGCGCGCAGGTCTCGCCCAAGCACGCGAACTTCGTGGTGAACCTTGGCGGCGCCACCGCGTCCGACATCGACGCGGTCATCCGGCACGCGCAGGCCGAAGTGCTTCGCCAGTTCGGCGTCGCCCTGGAGCGTGAGGTCCAGTACGCGGGCGTCTGGACCTGACGGCCTGCGGTCAGGACGCCTGACGGGGCGCTGGCACCGCGATCGGCACCACCAGCGCGCCCTGCGCGTCCACGTCCTCGGCGTGCATTCGGTCCAGGATCAGACGACGCTGCACACCGTCGGTGAGGCTCTCGACCGTGGCCCACACGCCGACCAGCTCGCCGTTCGCGTCCCACGCGCCCGGGCCGATCACGCAGCGGCGGGTGTCTTCGTAGGCGAACTGGGCCGACAGGTCATCGATCGAGAGCTGGTAGGCGAGGCCCACGCGCAGCGGCGTACGCTCCGCCGCTCCCGCGATTCGGATCCGGCCCCAGCGTCCATCCGCAAGGATGGAGTCCCACGTCCACCACGGTCCATCGCCGTCCGTGACGACCTCGGCCTCACCCGGAAAGAGCGCATTGCGTCGTACAAAACGAACAAACGAGCGACGAGACCGGAGGCGGGCGCCCAGCTCAGGATCCAGGCTGGTGGCCTGTAGGACGCCCTCATCCGGGAGGTCCGCGGCGGTGTCCGGCTCGGTGAGCGCGTTCGCGCGGAGCTCGACCAGCTGGGCGATCGAGTCGGGCGAGGGCATGCCGGTCGACTCCACCCAGCCGAGCGCACCGAGCGCGTCGCCACACAGCGCGGGGTCGAGCGCGAGCAGGGTCGCCCGGAGGCGATCGAGGTCGGGCGCATCCTCGCCGAGCGCCAGCGCGTCGAGCGCGGCGCGGAGCAGAGCGAGGTCGTTGGCGGGTCGGTGCTGGTGCATGGGGGGCGTCCTCGGGACACCTCACGATAGCGACCTCTCCACGCGCCGTAAAGGGTAGGCGTCCGCCGCGCGTGCTACCGGCGGCGCCAGAGGTGGCCATGCCCGTGGACCCCAGCCTTCTCCCCGTCGAGCGTCCCAACCCGGACGCGCCGCTGCGCCTGGTCTGCCTGCCGTTCGCGGGTGGCGGCGCCGGCGTGTACGGGAGCTGGTCGTCCGCGTTCGGCGATCGGGTCGACGTGATCCCCGTCCAGCTGCCGGGGCGCGAGCGCCGGCTGCGCGACCGGCCGTACACCGCGATGGCGCCGCTGGTCACCGATCTGCTCGACACCCTGATCCCCTTGCTCGATCGACCCTGGGTGGTGTTTGGCCACAGCATGGGGGCGTCGATCGGCTACGCGCTGGCTCGCGCCGCCACCGCCGCTGGGCTCCCACCGACTCACTTGGTCGTGTCCGCGCGCCGGGCGCCCGGCGTGCCCTCGCCTCACCCGCCCTTCTTCGCGCTGCCCGACGCGCTGCTCGTCAGCGAGACGGAGCGGCACTACGGCCCGATGCCGGCGCTCGTGCGCGACAACCCTGGCGTGCTCGCCACATTCCTGCCGACGATGCGCGCAGACTACCAACTCCTCGACACTTGGCGTGCGCCCACCGACGTCGTCCTCGACGCGGCAGTCACCGCGATCGTCGGCGCCGATGACCCCACGGTCAGGCCCGATCAGGTGGAGGGCTGGGAGCGCGTCACCCGCGGTCCGTTCGAGATGCGGGTCGTCGACGGGGGTCACTTCGACGGGATCCGCGCCCGCCATGACGTGCGCGAGATCGTGCGGGGGATCGTGGGCGGCGTCGCAGCAGGCCGCGTCTGCGGCTCCTAGGCCAAGGAACCCGCCGACCCGTCGTTCAACGACCGCCGCGGTAGATCATCACTCGGCCGACCGGTCGACCCGAGGCGTCGGGCGTGCCCGGCGCGCCCACCGCGATCTCCGGCACACCGTCTCCGTCCAGGTCGCCCACTTCACCGACCGATCCCCCAAAGCGCGCGCCCGGGATGGTTCCGGTCAGCACCTGCGTGGCGTCGTCGAGCGAGAGCGTGCGCTGTCCGGCGCCGCCGCCGGGGAGCAGGTCCGGGCCATCTGGGAAGAGCATGGCGCTGGTGAAGACGTGCACCCGTCCCACGTCGAGGGCGTCGCTGCTGTCCACGTAGGGATCGCCGATCAGCAGGTCACCCAGGCCGTCGCCATCGAGGTCATGCACGCCTGCGATTGCGGCCACGGTCGCCACGCTCGCGCGGGTGGTGACGATCCGGACCGCCGCGCGATCCTCGATCAGGAAGATGCTGCCAAGCTGTCCGAGCATCTCCTCGCCGCGCACGATGAACACCACCACGTCATCGGGCGTGTCGTAGCTGCCAGCGAGCACCAGCTCGTCGACGCCGCCCCCGTCCATGTCCGGGACCACCGCGACCACGCTGCCGATCCGGGCTTCGTCGTCGCGCCAGCGCAGCTCCTCTTCCACGTAGGAGAAGACGGTCTCCGCGCGCAGGTTCACCGCGTAGGCGCTGTAGGGCTCCAGCACGGGCTTCTCGGTCTGGGGCGCGGGGAGCGTGGTGTCACCGAACAGCCAGGCGCGGCCCCAGTTCTTCTGGTCCCACAGGCCCCAGGCGTCATTGGGATGCATCGGCGCGCCGACGACGAGGCCGGAGCGGTGGACGTCGCGCGGGTCGCCGTCGAAGGTCGCGATGGAGTAGCCGAACGCGCAATCCGCGCCGACGTACGGGAACGAGGCCGTCTCGTCGCGCAGCGAGGTGGTCGTGCCCAAGGGCAGCGCGGCGCTGTGCACGACGAAGACCGTACCGCTGGCCGCGGCGCCCATCGTCGCGTTCGGCGCGCCGACCACCAGCTCTTCAAAGCCGTCGTCGTCGACGCTGTCGACCACCGCGAGCGCGGTGCCCGCGCGGTAGCGCGAATTGCCCATCAGGCGCGTCGAGACGCTGGACAGCTGCAACGCCGTCCCACGCTCAAGCTCGCTCGTGGTGGCGATGACCACCATGCCGGCGTCCGCGCCTCCCGAGTCATGGCCAGGCGCGGCGACCACAAGCTCCCGCCCGTCCCGCCCGTCGCGGGAGCTCAACGACGTGTAGGCGGCGCCCGCGCCGTCGCCGCTGGCCTCGCCGACCACGACGCGCGCGGCGTCCGCGGCCTTGATCGACGAGGTGGCAGCCAGCGTCGCCGCGTCGAACACGACCACCGATCCACGCGCGCCGTGCGCGCCTGGAGATCCGATCGCGAGGTCATCCACGCCGTCACCGTCCAGGTCACCCACGGACGCGAGCGATCCGCCGAGCGCGTCGTTCGCGGCGTCACCCGTGACCACCCAGCGCGCGGCGCAGGGCTCCTTCGCGCCGAGCAGCGTGGCGCGACCCGAGTGCACCGCGGCCAGCGCACAGGGGTCCGCGGACGCGTCGAATTCGTCAGACGTGACAAACGGCGCGCACGCGGAGAGACCGACCAGGAGAAGACGCTTCACAGGCAACCATCCACGAGGGTTCGACCCAGCTCAATCCAACCCGTGCTTCCGGGCAGAGCGTAGACCTCAAGCCGGACATCGTACAAGCCGATCGTCATGGCTTGCGGGTTGTGCCCCGCGCTCGCGACAAGCGGCCCCAAGGGGATGCGGTAGTCGAGCGTGCGCCCAGGCTCTAGCGCATCGGCGGAATTTCGGAGCGCACGGGTGTCCGCGCCATCGCTGTTGTCGGCGGTGCAACCGTCCCCATCAGCGTTCAGCGTGGTCAACTGGATCGGCAGGTCCAGCAGCGACACATGGACGCCGTCGTCGGTGCCATGGAGGTTGAGGCGAATCCCGGTGAGCGCGAACGTGCGCTCGGCGGACAACACCTCTGCGTCGCAGCTCAGCTCGACCTCCACCGCCAGCTCCGAGGCCGACCGGAACAAGCTCCCAAAGTCCTTGGACGAGAGGGTACAGGGGTTGCATCCCCCGCCCGGTCCCACGTTCAACACCGCCGCAGTTCCATTCCAGGACGCCGAAGGCCGCACACCCCACACGACATCTGCGTCCGCAGGCCCGTCAAAGACCCAGGGGTGGTTGTTGCCGGGAGGACGGTCTATATCTCGGATGCAGTCGGGCAACGCAGGCGCGATAGCCGTGTCACCCCGGAAAGGCAGCACGGCGTCGTCCTGCGGCGGCGCGCAGCACGTCGCGGCGAGACCCAACACACCCACCGCCATCGATGGACGAACCAAGATAGATCCCCTGCCCGCCGTGCTAACATGAGTCGGGACGTGACGCGGGACGATGGAAGGGGGGACATTTACGTGTTGAGTGCGATCTCATGGATGGTCTTCACGATCCTACCAGCGCTCGCCGCTGAGCCTTGCGACGTCGAAAGCGTCGTCGCCGCGTCGCAAGCGGCAAATGCACGTGTCGTGGCCTCCGACGTGCTCGGCTTCGAGCGTGACGTCGCGCGACTCCGGGCGCAGCTCGAGTGCGTCAAGGCCCCGCTCCCGCCCGACGTCGCCGCCCAGATCCACCTCACGCTCGGGTTGTGGCACTGGGCCCACAGCGAAGATGAGCTCGCGACCGCCTCGATGCGGGCCGCGCGGCGCGCGTCGCCCTCCCGTCTGCTCCCGGACGACCTCTTTCCCCAAGGTGACGCGCTGCGCGTCGCCTTCAATGAGGCGACCACGGACCACCCGTTCAAGCTGGTGCGCGCACCGGCAGAGCGCCTGATCTGGTTCGACGGCATCGTCACGCGCGAGCGTCCGATCGACCTGCCGACGCTGGTTCAGGTGGGGGGTCAGGACGGGATGCCGAGCGTGAGCCGCGTGCTGCTCCCGACGGACCCCGTGCCGTCGCCACCGTGGGTCCACAAGCAGCGCCGAGACTTGGCGATCGTCTCTGCGACCACGGGCGCCGCGGCCATCGCGCTGTACGCCGGCGCGTGGGCCGTGCACGAGCAGTTCCACGACCTCCCCGGTGACGACATCCCTGCACTCGAGCGCGACCGCGCGACCGCGAACCGGCTGTCCATCGGCGCGCTCGTCAGCGCGCTCGTCTCGGTCGGCACCGGGGTGACGATCGCGGTACTCCGGTGAGCGCACGAATCCACAGCGCAGGCGATCGTCTCGACCGGTTCGAGGTGGTCAGCATCCTTGGCGACGGAGGCGCGGCCACCGTGTACAGGGTGCGCCACGTGCTGCTGGGTTCGGAGTACGCGCTCAAGCTGGTCGCGGCGCCTTCAGGCGAAGACCGCGAACGCCTCCTTCGGGAGGGCCGCGCGCAGTCCACGCTTCGCCACCGCAACATCGTCCCGGTGCTCGACGCGGTGTCGATCGGCGAAGACCTTGGCTTGGTGTTGGAGCTGGTGGAGGGGCCCGATCTCGCCCGATGGCTGGAGACGCACCGTCCGGACCTGGCGACGGTGGACCGGATGGCGACCGACCTCTTCGACGGGCTCGCGCTGGCCCACGCGCACGGCTTCATCCATCGCGACCTCAAGCCGTCGAACGTGCTCATCGCCAACCCTGATGGCGACGTGACGGCGCGCATGGTGGACTTCGGACTCGCCAAGGACTTCATGGACGTCAGCCCCGGCCTGACGCAGTCGACGTGGATCTTCGGGACGCCGGCCTACGCGGCTCCAGAGCAGGCCGCTGGCGCGAGCACGGTCGATATTCGCGCCGACGTGTTTTCTCTGGGCGCCGTGCTCTACGAGATCGTCACCGGTCAGCGCGCGTTCCCCGGGAAGAACATCCTGGACGTGATGCAGGCCGCAGCGGACGAGACCTACGAGGATCCTCGCACGCTGCGGGCGGACATCCCGACTCGCATGGTGATGGCGATCCAAGCGGCGCTCCGCGCCAATCCGGAGAACCGCGCGCCGAACGTCGCGACACTACGCGCGATCTGGTCGAGCGCGGACGCCACTGGAGCTGCGCTCGCGCCGCTGCCGGCGCCGCCGCCGGGACGCACCATGGTCCAGGTGACGCCCGCTCCGATCGCGCCCGCCACTGAGCGGTCGCGCTGGCCGGTGTGGGGCGGGCTGGGCGTGGCGGCGCTCGTCTTCACGGTCGCGGTGGTCGGCATCACGTTGCGCGCGACGGGACAGGATGACCCGAGGCCGCAGACGCCGGAACCCTCATCGACTCCTGGCAGCGGCGACGCGACGGTAGGCGTGGACGCACCTGAAGCGCCTTCTCCCGCGCCCGCGCCGCAGGCCCCGCCATCCGCCCTCGCGACGACGACGACCTCGGCGGCACTCCACGAACCGGTCGGGCCGAAGCACCGGCTCTCCACAGCCCACACGTCCGACATGACGTCGCCGCCGACTTCCTCGCCGCCCACCGCCACGCTCACGTCCGCGGTAGAGCCGCCCGCGCCGCAACCGCCGCCCAAGGTTCGGATCGAGGGCGACGTCGGTGAGGTCGTCCTGTTCGCCGCCGACGGCGAGCGCGTGTCGCCGGGCATCATGCGCGAGGGCGCCTACGTGGTCGAGGCGCGCTTCCGTGCGGACGAGCCACGCGTCAACGCGCTCAGTCTCGACCTGCGCGCGGGTGACGTGGTCACCGTGACGTGCAGCGCGGGCCTGCGACGCTGCGCGACGCGCAAGCTCTCGATCGCCGAAGGTCCGTAGCGGAGCCTACGCCGGACACCTGCGCCGCCAACGGGCGCACTGCTCGCCATCGCGTCGCGCACGACCCGAGTCAGGCGCACGCGCGCGCCCGAGCGTTCACCGCCCGGGCGCGCGCCGCTCCGAAGCCTACGGGCAGCTCAGCGTCAGGTCCACGTCGTACACCGAGCAGGTGACGGAGGAGCCGAAGCCGACCACCTGCAGGTACACGTCGAGGTCGGACGAGCCGCGGTTGGTGTACGACACCGTCTCACTATCGTCGGCGCCCAACGACGTGTCGAGGTCGGCCGACGCCGCGTCCTGGAGGCGGACGTCGATGTCGGTCATCGCGTCGACGAAGCTGACGTCGCCGGTAAGCGTGCAGCCGGCCGGGATCACCGCGTGGTAGAAGTCCAGGTCCGAGGCCAGCTCGACGCGGTCCGCGCTGAACGTGTCGCCGCCGGCGCCCACGCCCGACTCGGTCGCCGTGCCAATGGTGTCATTGGACTCGTAGGGATCCACGCCGCACAGGCCCAAGTCGGCCGGGCAGTACACGTCGACGGACAGGTCGTAGGTGTTGCAGGACTGGCTGGCCAGGGTCACGACCTGCAGCCACACCCGCGTGTCCGACGTGTCCGTGTCCGCCGCGTCCGCGGCCACATAGGCCACCGCCTCGCGGTTGGTGTAGCCCGTGGAGCCGGACAGCTCGCCCACGGCGTCGAACAGGTGGAGGTCGAGATCGCCACCCACGGGCGCCGAATTCATCTCCGCGTACAGCGCGCAGCCGTGCGGGACCTCGACCGCGAACCAGTCCTCGCTCACCGTCTCACGCGAGTCCGAGCCGACGTCCGTCGCCGACCACATGCCGGCGCTGCCCGACACGACCGTCTCGGTGGCGGTGGCGCGGTCGTTGTTGTCCTCGAACGTGTCGTTGGCGCAAGCCGTCGCGTCGATGCCCGGCGCGCTGCCATCGCACGTCACCTCGACGTCGACGTCGTAGAGCGCGCACTCCAGATCCGGCGTGTAGACCTCGAGGTAGACGACCGTGGGGTAGTCGCTCGGGTTGAAGGACATGACGTCCTCGACGCCCGAGTTGCTCGTGCCCGCGTCACCGTCGGTGGTGGGGGCGGAGAGGTAGGCCTGCACGTCCGCGTCGGCCGGGTCGTAGGAGATGGTCGCCGCGGCGCCGCAGCCCGGGTCCAGGGGGATCGCGTAGAAGTCGCGGTCGAGCATCGCGCCGTTCAGGGCCACGTCGGCCTGGCTGTACGTGCCGGTGCCGACGATGCCGACCTGGGTCGCCGTGCCGGTGTCGTCGTTCGGCTCGTCCGAGTCACCGCCGACGCACGCGCCGGGGCACACGATCGCAAAGTCGACCGTGTAGGAGAGGCAGGTGCTGTCGTACTGCGACACGGAGGAGCGCACGTCGACCGGCGCGCCCGTGGTGTTCGGGTAGGCCGCGTGCAGCTCGCCGTCCACGCCAAAGGGACCGGTGTAGAAGCCACCGGCCGGGGCCATGCCGACATCCGGCGGGATGGCCGCCGGGTCAAAGGTGACGGTCATGTCCAAGCGGCAACCCACCGGCACCGACGCCAGGTAGTTGTCGATGTCGACGCCGTTGAGCTGCGCGCCCGCCGACGTGAAGGTGTCGCCCTGGGCGGCGAGGCCTGTGGGCGTCGACTGCGTCGGGACCGAGTTGGGCTCGTAGGGGTCCGTGGGCGCGCAGAAGTCGCCGTAGGTGGAGGTGTCGCCCGCGCCCCAGCCGGTGCCGCCCGAGCCGCCCGTGTGGCCCGTGTGCCAAGACCAAGCCGAGTCGCCCGTATCAGAGGTGTCCGCCGTGTCCGTGTCCGCCCCGCCCAGGTCCGTGTCCGCGTCGGTGTCCGCGTCGGTGTCGGTCGGGTCGAACGCGGTGTCGCCGGAGTCCGCGACGTCCGTGTCGGCGTCGACGTCGGTGTCCGGGTTCTGATCGGTCGTGACGTCGATGTCCGAGTCGCCGGTGTCGACAGGCTTGGGATCAGACGAACACGCGAGGAGGAGGACCGCAGTGTACGGCAACAGGCGCATGGAGCATCCTTGGAAGGCGCGCGCCATTATCGCGTCCTTCGCGAAAAATCCGCTCCGATCTTCGCGAGGACCACGTGCGGACGCACTTTCCCGCTCATCCAGGGCGCAGGATCGTCCCGTCGAGCAGCTTGGCGAAGCGGTCCTCGCGTCCGTGTACGGGGTCTTCCCTATCCCAGGGCCAACCGCCAAAACGCGTGCGCCGGTAGTCCGCGAACGCCTGTTCGATCTCCTCCTCCGTGTTCATCACGAACGGACCGCGCTTGGCGACAGGCTCACCGATCGGCCGGCCCTGGAGCAGCAGCACCTCGACCGCGCCCTGCACCGCGACCAGCGGCGCAGCGCGGTCCGGCGTCAGGTCGATCCGGTGGTTGGCAGGGACCTCCTCTCCATCCACGCGCAGCCCCGCGCCCGTGAAGAAGTAGAGCGACCGGAGCGTGCCCGCCCTCGCAGGAGGTAGCGTCCACGATGCGCCAGCGTCGAGCGCGATCGTCCAGATGGCGACGTCGTTGGCGGGATCCGCGGCCCAAGAGTCGGGCGGCGGCTGCGGCGGGACCTGATCTCCGTCGGCGCCAGCGTGGCGGGTCACGGTGACCGTGCGGCCTGCGGCGTCGGTCAGCACCTGCTTGGGGATGGTCGGCCCCCAAAGCATCGAGAACCACGGGGCGCTCATCTTGCGGGCGGCCGGGAGGTTGAGCCAGATCTGGAAGAGCTCCGCGGGGTTGGCCTGCTCCGAGCTGAGGAGCGGGAACATCTCGGCGTGCTGGATCCCACGCCCCGCGGTGAGCCACTGCACGTCGCCGCGGCCGTACCGCGCGGCGGACCCGAGCGAGTCCGAGTGGTCGAGCAAGCCCCGCCGCACCACGGTGACGGTCTCGAAGCCACGATGCGGGTGCGCCGGAAACCCTGGTACGACCTCCCCGTGGTACATCCGCCAGCCGTCCTTGCCGGCAAAGTCCTGGCCGATGTCGCGGCCGTCGAGCGAGGCGTCGGGGCCGAAGCTCGCGTTGCCGCGCGGGTACGCGTCGTCGTGGTGCACGCAGAACAGGAAGGGGTCGCGGGTCGGCCAGGGCGTCGGGGAGACACCGAGCGGCACGAGCGCCTGGACGAGAGGCTGTGGCGGCGACGCCGCGGGCGCGGGGGCCGCGACCGGCGCGCTGGCAGGCGGTGGTGTGCAGCCCACAAGGGCCGCGGCGGCGGCGCCCGCGACCAGCTGAAGCGCGTCGCGGCGGGTCGGGTCGATCTTCATGGGCTCTCCGGACCGCAGCGCGGCGGTGCACCGCTCCTACCCGCGCCCCTGCGACCGCGTCGCGGACACAGCGCATGGTCGGGACAGGTCGCGACGAGCCGGCGGCCTGACGCCGACTTCGCGTGCGCGCCCAGGGCCACGCGCTATCCACCCTCGCAGGGAGGTCCGAGTGCTCACCCTCGCCTTCACCGCCTTCGCGCTCGCCGCCCCCCCACCCGATCTGGGCCAAGAGCCGGACCGGGTGATGTCGCTCGGGCTGTCGCTAAGCCCGCTGATCGGCACGGACGTGAGCGGCGGCGGCTTGGGCCAGGCGACCATCCAGGTCCATCTTCCACCCGTCACGCTCGAGATCCTGGGCGCTGAGGGTGCCATGTCCGGCCCGACGCGTACGGTCGGCTTCATCGCCGTCGGGCTGCGCAAGCACATCGCCTATGGAACCTGGGCGCGTGTGCTGTTCGCGCACCACCACGAGACGCTCTGGGCGGACTTCATCGACCACCCCGGCGCGTCGCTCGCGGGGGTCGACTCGCAGATCACGCATCGGTCGGGCGTGGACGTGGGGTTCGGCTGGGAGCGCCCCATCGGCGGCAAGCTCGTGGGCGATCGGCTGGTCGTCGACCTGGGCGCGTTTGTGCGTGTGTTCCCCGGCAAGGTGGACCCGCCGGTGTACGTCGGCCTGCAGATCGGCGTGAGCGGACGTGTGGGCCCAGAGTGGAAGCGAAAGCACGCGCCCGAGCCCTAAAGAGGGCGTCCGCGCCTGCATCGTCGAGCGATCCGAAAAAACGTTCGCGTCGAACATTACTTGCAACGCCCACAACGAGACGCTTCGGCTTTACCGCAGCGCAACTCGCGTAAAATCCGTATCGTGACGTGCCGATTCAAGCGGCGAGCGGGTGGACCGTGCGAGCAAACGCAACGATCGTGGGCGCCGTCGCCCTGTTGGCTTCTTGTGGCAAGGTGGACGTGCCGGCGCCGGTCGACGGTCCGTGCATGGACGACGCCACGCTCTGGCGGGAGCAGGTCTACCCCCAGGTGATCCAGTCGGTGTGTATGGGTTGCCACACGGCGGACGGCGCGGCGCGCGACAGCGGGCTGGTGTTCGTCGGCACCGGCTACCCGGACCACGAGGCGCGCAACCGCGGGACCTTCGCGAACGTCGCGGGCTTGGAGCGCGCAGGCGACTCGATCGTGCTGCTCAAGCCGATCGGACTCGAGGGCCACGGCGGCGGCAAGATCCTCTCAGAGGATGACGCCAGCTACGCGCTGCTCCAGGACTTCGTCGACCGGCTGAACCACCCGGTCACGTGCGCCAACTCGGGCACCACCGTCGACGGCGACGCGGGCCTGACGCTCGACTCGCCCGTCCAGACGCTCCGCAAGGCGGCCGTGACGCTGGTCGGACGGCTCCCGACGCCAGACGAGGAAGACGCCGTGCGCGCGGGCGGCGAGTCCGCGCTCGGGGACGCGGTGTGGGCGTGGATGGACGAGCCCGCGTTCGCGAACGTGTTCATGGAGAAGCTCAACGACGTGCTGCTGACGGACCGCTACCTGCGGAGCAACGACGCGCTGGGCATCATGGACGAGGATCGCTTCCCCGGTCGCTACTGGTTTGAGGACGCGAACAACGAGGACACGCTGCGTGATCGGACCAACGACGCCGTGGCGCGCGAGCCGCTGGAGATCGCCGCGCACATCATGCGCGAGGACCGCCCCTGGACCGAGATCCTGACCGCCGACTACACGATGGTGAACGGCTACTCGGCGATGGCCTACGGCGTGGACGGCGCGGAGCCGCCCGACGTCCGCGACCCTGCCGCGTTTGAGTTCGTCGAGGCCACCCTGCCAGACTGGTCGCACGCCGGCCTGCTCACCACGCCCGCGTTCCTCAACCGGTACCCGACGACCGAGACCAACCGGAACCGCCACCGCGCGTGGGCCTTCTACAAGACCTTCCTGGCGACGGACATCCTGACCTTCGGCAAGCGCCCGATCGATCCCACGATCAGCGACGTGCATAACCCGACGCTGAACGATCCGCAGTGCACCGTGTGCCATGCGACGATGGACCCGGTCGCGGGCGCGTTCCAGTCGTGGGACGATCAGGGCCGCCTCGCGCCGCGCGAAGAGGGCTGGTACCCTGAGATGGCGCCGCCCGGCTTTGAGGGCGAGGCTACGCCTCCGGCCAGCGGGAGCGGGCAGCTCACCTGGCTCGCCGAGCAGTCCGTCGCTGACCCGCGCTTCGCGATCGCCACAGTCCGCATGATGCTCGGCGTGTTCACCGGGCTTGATGTGCTGTCCGAGTCCGACGTGGGCGACGACCCCGACAAGGCCCAGGCGCTCGCGCTGCAGGACCTGTGGGTCGCGGACGTCGCGACTGAGCTGGTCGACCGCCAGTGGGACGTGAAGGTCGCGATCCAGCGCGTGGTCACGTCGCGCTACTTCCGCGCGAGCGCGGCGACCGGGGCCACGCCTGGCCAGCTGCTGCAGGCGGGCACGGCGCACCTGCTCACGCCGGAAGAGCTCGACCGCAAGATCACCGCGACCACCGGCATCCCGTGGCGCGCGAGCTCGGGCAGCACGAACTTGCTGCTCGATCGCTACGCCCTGCTGTACGGCGGCATCGACTCGCTCGGCATCACCGAGCGCCTGCGCGATCCGAACGGCGTGATGGCGAACATTGCCCGGCGCATGTCCAACGAGGTCGCTTGCGGCTCCGTCGCGCGCGACTTCCTGCTCGACCCCACGCAGCGCCGTCTCTTCCCGTTGGTGGAGATGAGCTACGTGCCGGAGACCGACGACGGGTTCGCGATCCCGGGCGCCGAGGACGCGATCCGCGAGAACATCCGCTGGCTGCACTCGCGCCTGCTCGGCGAGGAGCTGGCCGCCGACGACCCTGAGATCGAGGCCACCTACGCGCTGTGGGTGGACGCCTGGAAGGCTGGCCGCGCGGGCTTGGCCGATGAGACCGTGAAGGTCGATCTCGACTACCGCTGCATGGCCCTGTTCGACCCGTTCACCGGCGATCAGCTCCGCGACGACCACCGCATCGTCTACGATCCGGACTTCACGATCCGCTCGTGGATGACGGTCACCGCGTACCTGCTCTCCGACTACCGCTTCCTGTACGAGTGAACCGATGAACCTCAACCGTCGATCGTTTCTCTCTTGGTTGGCCGCGGGCGGCGCCGCCGCGGCGGTGGGTCCGCGCCTGTACGGCCGCGCGAACGCGGACGAGCCTGTCGTCGGGCCGTTCTTCTTGTTCGTGAACGCGTCCGGCGGGTGGGACCCCACGATGCTCTGCGATCCGAAGGGTCGCGCGAGCGAGGCTGAGGCCGATCCGATCAACCACTTCGACGCCGCCGACATCGAGCAGGTGGGCGCGTTCAAGGTGGCCCCGATCGACGGACACGTCGCGTTCTTCGAGCGCTTCAAGTCGGACCTCCTGGTCCTCAACGGCGTCGACACGCAGACGAACAGCCACGAGATCGGCTCGCGGTTCATGTGGTCCGGCTCGATCAAGCCCGGCTTCCCCTCCGAGGCAGCGTTGGTTGCGGCCGCGCGCGAGCCCCGGCCCGCGCTCGCGTTCCTGTCGAACGGCGGCTACGACGTCACGGACGGACTGGTCGCGCCTACACGCATCCCCGACACGTCCGCGATTCTGGAGATCGCGTACCCGGACCGGCTGGACAAGGCCGACGACAGGACCGGCGTGCTGCCGCTCGACATCCTTGCGCGGCTCGATCAGGCGCGCACCGAGCGCTTGCAGCGGCAGCTCGACGCGGCCACGCTCCCGCGCCTGCGCCACGCGATGGCGTCGCTGCAGATCGCGCGCGTCGGCAACAACGACCTCGCTCGACTGTCGGCCAAGCTCCCGTCCGCGCTCGACACGTCGGGCAACCCGCTGAAGCGCCAGGCGCAGGTGGCGATGGCCTGCTTCGCGGCCGGTGTGTCGGCGTCTGCGACGATGGAGATCGGGAACTTCGACACCCACGGCGATCACGATCGCATCCACACGCAGAGCATGAAGGACATCGTCGCGGGCATCACGTTCGCGATGGACGAGGCTGAGCGCCAGGGCATCGCCGACAAGGTGGTGGTGATCGTCGGGTCGGACTTTGGTCGCACTCCTTACTACAACGACACCGCGGGCAAGGATCACTGGCCGATCACCAGCATGCTGCTGATGGGCCCGGGCATTCGCGGTGGACGCGTCCTCGGCGGCACCGACGGCTCGTTCGCGCCGACGCTCCTCGACCCGACCACGCTGGCCCCGTCCAGCTCGGGCATCCGCATCACGCCCGCGCACGTGCACGCCTCGCTGCGCGCGCTGTCTGGCGTGGCCACCTGGGAGGGCGCGGCGCCGTACGGTGTCGGTGACGCGCTGCCGCTGTTCACATGAGGCCGCTCAGCCTGATCCTGGTCAGCGCGCTGGTCGCGTGCGGCAAGCCGGACGACACCTCGTCCGACACGGACACGGACGTCGCGATCACCGGCTGTGGTGACGGCGCGGTCGACGAGACCGAGGCCTGCGACAACGGCGAAGCCAACAGCGACGAGGCGGCGGACGCGTGCCGCACCGACTGTCGACTGCCCGGGTGCGGCGACGGTGTGGCCGACGCCGGCGAGGACTGCGACGACGGCAACGCCTTTGGCGGCGACGGCTGCGATCCCTCCTGCCACGTCGAGAACGGCGCGCTGGAGGCCGAGCCGAACAACGTCCCCTTCCAAGGCACGCCGATCGTGCCCGGCAGCGCGGTCGCCGGCGGCCTGCGCGAGGGCGACGTCGACTGCTACGCGGTGGACGTCGGCGAGAACGGCTTCCTGTCCGCGCACGTGAGCGGCCCCGACGGCGCGTGTCCGCCCGACATGGTGGTGCGACTGTACGGAATCGACGACAAGTCACTGACCGACGCCTACCCGGGACCGGACGGCGAGTGCGCCTCGATCGATCCCACGACCGACGACCACGCCCGCTACCTGCACGCGGGTACGTACGCGGTGTGCGTCGAGGGGCTGTTCCGCTCGGCGATCCCCGCCTACCGCGTGTCGGTCGAGGTGGGTGACGACTCCTGCCTGTCCGGCGGCACGACGACCAACCCCAAGGACGACCTGGACGGCGACGGCCTGGCCAACCCCTGCGATGGCGACGACGACGGCGACGGCGTGGCCGATCTGGCCGACAACTGTCCGAGCATGTCCAACGGCGGATCGTCCGCGGGCTTCAGCACGGCGCGCGACGGCTGGATCCGACAGTGGCTGATCGCCGGCGCGTTCACCGGCAACCCGGTCGGCCCCGGCGGCAGCTGCGATCCGAGCGTCGCGTCGCTGATCGGCGACGACGACGCGACCACGATCCCCGCGCTTGGCGCGGCCGCAGGCGCGCAGGTCTGGCGCGCCTGGATCAGCACCACGGACGCGATCGACTTCACCGCCGTGCTCAGCGGGTCCGCGGACCGAGAGTCCTATGCGGCCGTGTGGGTTTACGCGCCGACCGCCCGTGACGGCGTGCTGGCCTACGGCGCGGACGACGGCAGCGCGGCCTGGCTCGACGGCGTGTCCCTCGGCGCCGACCCGACCTGCCACGGCGTGGTCACCGACGATCTGGAGCTCCCCGTCAGCCTGGCGCAAGGCTGGCACCGGGTGCTGTTCAAGGTGCGCGACCACGGCGGGGGCTGGGGCCTCAAGGCCCGCTTCAAGTCCACCGCCGGCGCGCCCATGACCGACCTGGAAGTGTCGCTCACCGCCGACGCGAGCTGGTACGACGACCAGAGCGACGGCGACGGCGACGGTGTGGGCGACGTCTGCGACCCGACGCCCTGACCGCTCACGCGGCGGGGCGCGCGGAGATCGGGTGCGCGGTCATCCACGAGAGCAGCTCGGGGAAGACCTCGGTGTCCGAGCGACGGCCGCACAGCAGATCGAAGTGGCCGTAGGGCTGCGCGTCGCCGTGTGCGAGGCCGAACTTGCGCAGCGCGTGGGGCGGTGAGCCGACCTGCCGGAACGTGCGCTCGACCACCTCGGGCGCGCACTGCACGTCGCGATCGCCGACACCGAACAGGATGGGCGTCGTGATGTGCTCGAGCCGATCCGCGTAGCGCACGCGACCGTCGAGGCTGGTCAGTCCGCCCTTGGCGAACAGCGACGCGAGCTGGAACAGGATCTCGCCGGACACGTCGTGGTGAGCCTCGCGGATCAGCGCGCGCGCGGCCTCGCCCGCCAGGTTGGGCGAGTGGTAGAACGAGGCCTCCACCGGCGTGTGAAAGCGACCCGCGAGCGGCGCAAAGATACGCGCCGCAGACCCGGACGGCACACGCATCACCAAGCGGCCCAGGCGCTTGAGCGGGCGGATCAGATCGTAGGCCGACGACGCGCCTGAGTAGTCGAGCGAGCCCGCGAGCACCGTCCCCGAGCGGATCTGACTCGACCCGTGCCGCGCACACCACGCGAGCAGCAGGATGCCGCCCATGCTGTGGCCGATCCAGTGCACGTGCTCGTGGCCGGCCTGCGCGAGCACGAAGCGAAGGATCTCCGGCATGTCGAGGTCGAGGTGATCGTCGAAGCTCCAGTCCCAGCGCCCGCGGAGCGACGCGCCAGGGCTCGCGCTGCCTCCGACGCCTCGGAGGTCGGGCACCCACACGTCGTAGCCCCTGGAGGCCAGCCAGCGCGCGAGCGAGGGCGCGCGGACGCCGCGCGGCACCGGCAGGTCGAACTGCTGCGAGCAGGCGCCTAGCCCGTGCTGCAGGATCACCGGCTCCCGGTGAGGGTTGGCGCCCTCGGCCGGGTAGTGGCGAAGCATCAACGGCCAGCCGTCTGCCGCCGTGGTCAGGTGGGTCGATGGTGTCATGCGGCACCTCCCGAGGGGGGCGCGGACTAGCCTGTCCCGCTGCCGTCCTCACTCAATGTGCGCACCGGTGCGAAGGCGACCAGCGCGCCATCACTGGTAGTCGTGCCCGTCCCAGCTGAGCGTCCCGGTGCCGAGGTCGTACGTGCCCGTGTAGTTGGACAAGCCGCTGCCGGAGACGACGCCGTCGGCGCAGGTCCACGTGCCGGACTCGCCGTAGTCGGAGTGCTGCCAGGTCCATGCGCCGTCCGCGCTCAGCGTCAGATGCCAGTGGCAGAGCGCGACGCCGTTGGGGCCCAATCCGCACTCCAACTCCTCGACCGACGCAAACGTGCGGCCAGAGATCGCCGAGCACGCGTCGAGGTCCGTGTCCACGGCGTCCGTGTCGGCGATGTCGGTGTCCACGGCATCCGTGTCCAGCGTGTCCGTGTCCGCGGCGTCCGTGTCCGTCTGGTCGGTGTCGTCGTTCGGATCCGAGCGCGGGCAGCCCGCCGTCCACACGGCGATCGTGGCGAACGCGAGCCCAATTGTCCATCCGCGCATCCAAGCCTCCTCGCCCGCACCCACAGCCAGTGTAGCGCCGGGATCGACGGACCGCGACGCCTACGCACCGCGCGGTGGCAGGATGCACCGGACGCCGTCGCGCTCCATCTCGGCGACGCAGACGTTGCAGTGATCGCAGCGTGTCTCGAACGCCTCACCGGCGGCGATGCGCGCGATCAGGTCGGGATCGGCGAGCAGCGCGCGGCCGATCGCCACGAACTCGAAGCCGTCGTCCATCGCCGTCTGCATGGCGGCCGCGCTGTCCACGCCGCCGAGCAGGATCGTCGGGGCAGAGGTCGCGGCGCGGACGCGCTGGGCGTCGTCGCGGAGGAACATCGACGTGTAGGGGTAGGTCTGGATCCAGACCGGCGCGAACACGCGCAGCGCCCACTTCATCAGCGTGCTGTGCTCGACCTGGGCCATCTCCCGCACCGGGGTGCGGCCACGCAGCAGGTAGAACGGCGTCTTGAACACCAGGCCGCCGCTCGGCTCCACCGCGTCGGCGCCGGCCTCCACCACCGCACCCGCCACCGCCACCGCCTCGTCGACCTCGAGCCCGCCGCGCACGTCGTCGCGCAGGTTCAGCTTCACCAGCACCGCGTGATCCGGTCCCACCGCCGCGCGCACCGCGCGCACCACCTCGATTGGCAGGCGCATGCGACGGGTCGCGTCGCCGCCCCACCCGTCACGGCGACGATTCACCGCGGGCGAGAGGAACTGCGACAGCAGGTACCCGTGGCCCAAGTGCACCTCGACCGCGTCGAACCCCTCCTCCACCACCAGCTTGGCGGCGGCAGCGAACGCGGCGATGATGCCCTGAATGTCGTCCTCGTCGAGGGCGCGCACGCGCGGCACGCCCACCGCGATCCCGTACGCGTTGAGCGCCGCGCTCGGCCCACCGGGCGCCCCCTTCGACACCTGCGTGTTGCGGGAGAAGCCACCGCAGTGCGCGAGCTGCATGCTCACGAGGCCGCCGTGGGCGTGCACCGCGTCCGCGAGCGCGCGCAGGCCAGGGCGCGAGGCGTCGTCGAGCTTGAGCTGGGCCTCGAAGGTCCGCCCGTCCGCAGACACCGCCCCGTAGGCGACCGTCGTGAGGGCGACCCCGTTGCGCGCCATGGAGGCGTGGTGCTCGATCAGCTGCGCCGTCGGCACGCCTTGAGGGGTCATGCCCTCGAAGGTCGCGGTCTTGATGACGCGGTTGCGCAGGGTGAGCGGGCCGAGCTGGCCTGGCCGAAGGATCGGGTGCATCAGGTTGTCTTCCCTTGGAACCGGCGGCGGTACGGGCCCCAGATCAGGCCGAAGCCGACGCGAACCAGCCACGGCGCCCAACGGAACGCGAGGATGCCCAGGCGCGCGTCCCAGCCCACGACCACCTCGGCGCGGTTCCAGCGAATGGCCGACCGCACCGCCCGCGCGACCGCGTGGGGCGAGGCACCGTAGGTCACCATCAGGTGGTGGAGTGAGCCCGCCAGGCCTGCCTCGTGCGCCTGCCCGCGGCCCATGAGGTTGGTGGCGATGGTGCCCGGGAAGATGGCGTGCACCCGCACGCCGCGATCGGCGAGCTCGATGCGGAGCGCCGCCGACAGCCCACGGACGCCATGCTTGGCCGCGCTGTAGGTGGTCTGGAGCGGAAACGGCACCACGCCCGCAAAGCTCGACAGGTTCACGATGTGCGAGGGCGCGCTGGCGATGAGCGTGGGCGTGAACGCCCGACAGAGCTGCGCCACCGCGACCAGGTCCACGATGAGCACCCGCTCGACGTCCTCGCGCGTCTGCACCTCCAGCGGGCCGAGCACCGTCAGGCCCGCGTTGTTGATCAGCAGGTGCACCGCCGGGTGCGCCGCCGTCACCTCCGCGAGCAAGCGCTCAGGTGCGTCGCGGTCGAGGAGGTCCACGACGTGGGTGGTGACGACGACGCCCTTGGCGCGAAGCTCGTCCGCGACCGACGCGAGGCCAGCCACGTCACGGTCGGCCAGGGCGAGGGTGTAGCGCTGGTCCGCGAGGTCGTGCGCGAGCGCGCGGCCGATGCCGGCGGCCGCGCCGGTGATCAGGGCGACTTGGGGGGTGGTCATGGTCAGCCCGTACGATGAATCGGCCCAGGGTGCACGTCGTCGGGTCAAGCGACCGGGTCCGGTTGGCTGCGCCGCCCGCGTCACCCGCGATAGGGCGCCATATGCCGCTCTCCTTCGACCCCGTGCCGCACACCCACCTCCTCGTCCTGTCCGGCAGCCGCGCCTATGGCCTGGAGCGCCCGGGATCCGATGTGGACGTGCGGGGCGTGATCGTGCCGCCCAAGCGCTTCCTGTACGGCCTCGACACGTTTGAACAGACCGACGATCCCATGGACACCGCGCCGTTCCTGGACGACCTGCGGCCGGCCGAGCGCCAGATCGCCGAGCAGGTGCACTTTGAGGGCGTGCTCACCGACCTGCGCAAGATCGTCCGGCTGGCGACCGACGGGAACCCCGCGGTCCTCGACGTGCTGTTCGGCCGAGACGACGAAGTTCGCCGCATCACCCCCGTCGGCGAGGCGCTCCGCGCCATGCGCGGCCTGATGCTGACCCGCGCCCTCGCCCGACCGTACACGCGCTACGCCGCGGGGCAGCTCGACCGCCTGCGAACCCACCGGCGCTGGCTTGCGCTCCCCGCAGACCACCCCGACCGCGCGCGCCACCCGGCGTGGACCCGGCCCCGCGATCCCGAGCGCGCCGCGCTGGAGGCCCAGGTCGGGTACGACACCAAGGCTGCGATGCATCTGGTCCGGCTGCTCCGGACCGCCCAGGAGACCCTCAGCACCGGCCACGTGCGGGTGTGGCGGGGCGACCACGACGCGGACGAGCTCGGCCAGATCCGCGACGGGGCGTGGCCATGGGACATGCTGGAGGCCTGGGCCGTCGAAGCCGGACGCTCCGTCGAGGACGCCGTGGCGACGTCGCCCCTGCCGCACGCGCCCGACCTGCCCGAGATCGAGCGCGCGACGCTCGCGCTGCTCGACCAAGCGATCGCCGCCCAGAATTGAAAAGGCCCCGGGAGGCCTTGCGGCGCCCCGGGGCCCAGCACGACGTCAGCGACTAGTTGAACTGGATGCCGAAGGTCGGGAAGAGGCGGACGTAGGAGGGGGCGGGGCCGTCGGCCGTGCGCAGATCCGCGGCGGCGATCGGGACCAGGTTGCCGCTGGCGTCGACCTGGACTTCCATGGTGGCCGCATCCACCTCACCGGCGAGGCCGTAGGCGCCGAACTCACGGGGGCTGCCCGCGCCGAAGAACCCGTCAGGGAGGCGCACGAAGCCGCCCATCGCGTTGGCCTCGTCGAAGTCGGCGCCGTACACGCCGGCGATGCCGCCGTTCTCGTCGAGCGTGGTCTGAACCTCGTCCGGCACGCTGTCGGTCCAGCCGGCCAGCCACACGCCGCCCAGGAGGGCAGAGTGGTCGTAGCCGTCGGCCAACACGCAGTCCGCGCCATTGTCATCCACAGGGCCGATGGCGGAGAACAGACCGTCGGCGATAACCGTGCCGGCGAGCAGGCCCTTCGAGTCGAGCCAGTCGGCGAAGTCCGTGGCGGCCGCGTCGCCCGCGCCAACGTAGGTGTTGAACGCGTCGATGTCGATGGCGTAGTAGTTGGTGCAGTTGTTGCCCGACGCGTCGGTGTACGTCACGTTCATGGTCGGGGGGACCTCATTGCCGTCGACGAAGTACGTCGAGAGCTGATGGTCCGCGTTGTAGGCCAGGTCAAACGAGATCGACGCCGTGGCCGGGGTGAACGGGCCGTCGTTCGTCGCGCCGGAGTCACCGGTCTCAGTAGTCGCGGTGGTGTCGTCGGTGTCCGTGCCGTCGGTGGTGCCGTCGGTGTCGGGCTTGGTGCCGCACGCGCTGAGGGCCAGGGCAACCATCGCCATCGGCATGAAGCCGCGAACCAGGAACATGTTGGTCATCGTCTCTCCATTTTGGGGGGCTGGCGGCCCGTTTTACCCGATGGCTTGCACCACCGCAATCCCACAATGGTGAAAGGCGTCACCGAAAAGCGGCCATTTCGTTGCGGCCCCCCTCGGACCGGGCGGCTCAGTGGTGGTGGTGGCCGTCAGGGCCGTGCGCGTGACCGTGAGCGATTTCGTTCTCGTTCGCCTCGCGGATCTCGGCGATTCGAACGGAGAAGTGCAGGGTCTTGCCCGCGAGCGGGTGGTTGAGCGTGATGGTGACGCGGGCGCCCTCGATCTTCTCGACCCACAGCATCAGCGGCTGGCCGTCAGGGCCTTCGGCGCGCACGGGCATGCCAACCTGCAGCTCCATGTCCTTGGGGAAGGCGGAGCGGTGCACGGACTCGGTGACGTCGCCGCGGGCCGCGCCGTAGGCCTCCTCGGGCGGCACGGTGGCGACCAGCTCGTCGCCGACCTTCAGGCCGGTCATCTGACGTTCCAGGCCGGGCACGATGTTGCCCTGGCCGTGGAGGTACGCGAGCGGCTCCTCCTGGCTGGCATCGATCACGACCCCGGCGTCATCCTTGAGCACGTAGTGGAAGAGGACGACGCGGCCATCGGCCACGGTGAGAAGCTCGGACATGGGACCCTCCGGGGCGACCGACGGGTCGCAAGCCGCGCCCCGTACCCCGCCCGCTAGGGGGAGGCACCTGCCGGGGTCGACTCGACCGGACCGGCGCCCACCGGCGAGGCGTCCGCGCGCGCCCAGTCCAGATCCAGCGACGCCGGGAGACGCTGCACCTCGAAGAGCACGGCGATCCGGTCGCCCTGGTCGCCGCCTCGGTGCGGGTTGTAGAATTCCCACACCGTCTCGCGGGTGTCCCGCGTCACCTCAAACGCGCGTCCGGCCTCGGACTCCGTGACGAGGACGTCGCCGTTGGGGAGCAGCTGCACGTCGCCGTAGTCCTCGCTGCGGAGGGGCTGCTTGCGTGTGCCCTCCCAGGTCCAGGTCGGCTGTCCCGTGCTCGGGTCGAGGATCACCACTCGGCTGGTGCGCGCGTCCCCGCCGGATCCGTCGAACACGGCGAGCTCGCCCGACGCGCCAACCGAGGCCCCGCCTTGCGAGCGGAACCCGCCCACATACGACCATGTGAAGCGGTCTGTCGTCAGATCCAGCAGCGCCAAGGCCGACGCATGCTGCAAGGAGACCAAAGCCATGCCAGGGCGAAATGTCGGCGGCCCAAGGACTCCATCCGCGCCTAGGATCTCGACGGCGTTGGTGTGGAGGATGTCCTCAGACGCGCCGCGCCGCGCCGCAGCGAGGCCCGGGTCGGCGCTCGCCGCGAACGCGTCAAGGACGCTGTGACGCTGCTTGAGCTCGCCGGTGGCGCCGTCTCGGACCTCGACGATGTCCTCCACGATTGGCTTGGAGCGGGAGTACCGAGCGTCGATGCGGTGGTCGCGCGCGAGAACGATCAGTCGGTTCCGGTCGAGGATCTGAAGATCGTCGTGCGCCTCGCAGGCCTTGGCCCACAGCACATGGCTGTCCTTGTCCAGCTTCACCACCCCCAGTCCGTCCCAGACCGCGTAGAGCGCCCCGTCCGCGCCGAGGCGCACGCGGCGCCACGGGCGATCGCCCTGGCCCGCCGCCCCGAGCACGTCGTCGGCCCGCGCGCGCCAGGTGTGCAGCACCCGCCCGTCCATGTCGACGAGATACGCGGCCGCGGCATGGCCGGAGTTGTACAGGTTGTAGCCTTGGAACGCACGCGCGGAATCGTGAACGGTGACCGAGCGGAACCCCGTGGACGCGCCGTCCGCGTCCCGGCCCGCGTCGCCGACCACGGGAGCGTCCGGCCGGATCTTGCGCCACTCCCCAGCCGAGGCGACGGCCACCGTCGGCGAAGATTCGACAGGCGCCGCCTCGGCGGGCACGCCCTCGGACTTCGTCGCCTGAAGCGCCGACTCCCCGCAGCCACACAGCGCGATCGCGATCGCGAGACTCCACCGCACGTGAAGGCCCTCCCCAGCACCGACATCCATACCGCACCCTGCATCTGGCGTGCCGCCGTCGAAGGGTGCCGCGGGGCGGTGTAGGGGGTCGAGGTGGAGGGAGGATGAAGGGTGCGCGCGGGCGCTTGGCGACCCTCGTGTGGGCGGCCGCGTGCGGTGGCACGTCCGGCGCGCCCGACGCCGACTCAGACGGCGTCCCCGACTACGAAGACTGCGCCCCCAACGACGCGAGCCGCTTCCCTGGGAGCGCCGAGGTCTGCGACGGTGTGGACAACGACTGCGACCGCACCGTGGACGACGACCTGGTCCAGACCTGGTTCGTCGACGTCGACGGCGACGGCCACGGTGACCCCGCCCGCCACACCGACACCTGCAGCCCGGCGCCGGGTCTGGTCACCGTGGGCGACGACTGCGACGACGTCCAGGCTGATGTCTTCCCCGGCGCGGTCGAGCTGTGCGACGACAAAGACAACGACTGCGCCAACGGGGTGGACGACGTCCGCTGGGCGACCGACTTCGGCGCAGCGTGGCCCCAGGCGACGGCGACGACCACCGGGGACGCGGCCATCCTGACCGACCCCTCTGACGGGAACGCCTACCTGCGGATGGTGCGCGCGCAGCCTGATCTGCAAGGCGGCCTCTGGTTCTTGCCGCGGGTGCCGGGCGCGCGCTGGCGCTTGCGCTTCCGCCTGCGGATCTCGGGCGCGGGGGGCCTCCCGGGCGAGGGCCTCGCGTTCTCTTTCGTGTCGTCGGACGTGGGGCCGGTGATCGGTGGCGGGGGCGCACAGCTCGGAATCTACGGCGCCAACGTGGACGGCTCGTCGCTCGAATTCGACGTGGGGAGCAACGGCCCCGACGACGCGCCCTCTGGCGCGCCACACCTGGCCTTCCAGCGCATCCGGGACGGCGCGCTCGTCGCCGAACGCCCCAACCCGCCGAACATGGAAGAGGGGGTGTGGCACCAGGTCGAGTACCTCCAGGACGGCCCCGCCTTCAGCGTGCGAATCGACGGCGCGACCGCGTGGGAAGGCACCGTCGCGTTGGACCCGAGCGCGCTCGTGACCATGGGGTTCACGGCCGCAACGTCCCGGTCACGCCGGATGCAGTTCGCGCTCGACGACATCGAGCTCGCCTGCCCCGACACCCCCGCCGGCGGCGGCCCCACAGACTCCGCGATGCCCTGACCGCCGACATCTCATCCAGGGAAGGTGACGATCTGCACCGGATCCGGGAATCACCGCTTGACGAAACGTGTCATGGGAACCAATTCTTGGTGCTTGGGCCGAGGTGTCGGCCGGGGTGACCCATGCGCGCATTCCTGTTCTCGATGATGATGGCGGTCCTGTGCTCCGTGAGCGGCGTCGCGCACGCGGCCCCCGCGGACTGGGGCGCCCTGCACCTCACGTCCATCGACGGCGCGGCGGTCGACTCCGCCGCCCTCAAGGGCCACGTCCTCCTGTTCGTCAACGTCGCCAGCTTCTGCGGCTACACCGTGCAGTACTCGGACCTGGAGGCGCTCTACAAGCAGTACGAGCCGCAGGGCCTAGTGGTGGTGGGCGTGCCCTGCAACCAGTTCGGCTCGCAGGAGCCTGGGTCGGACAAGGAGATCAAGAATTTCTGCTCCACCCGCTACGGCGTCACCTTCCCCATGCTGAGCAAGCAGGAGGTCAACGGGTCGACTCGCAGCCCGCTCTACTCCTGGTTGGTGGGCAGCAAGGCCGGGGGGGCGCGGGACATCGGCTGGAACTTCGAGAAGTTCCTGGTCGGGCGCAACGGTGAGGTCGTCGCCCGCTTCCCCAGCCACGTCGTCCCGAACGATCCCTCCCTGCGCGCGGCCATCGAATACGCCCTGGCCGCGGGGGCCTGACGCGGTGACCCAAGCCCCCCCGTCGCGCGGGGCCGAGCTGGCCCGGTGGATTGACCGCGCGCGACGGCGGCTGTGGGGTGGCAGGCCCTTGCCAGTCTGGTACCACCCGCTGTACCGGTTCCCGATCCACGATCTGCGTGAGACGACGGGCATCGAGCCGCGCCGGGCAGACTTTGCGCTCTGGTCGCTGATCGGCGCGCACAACCGCCACCGGATCGACGTCCACGAGCCGACGCGGGCACCGTACGAGCTGATGTCGCGCGTGCACACGCCAGCGTACCTGGAGTCGCTGACCCGACCGCGCACGCTGTCGGCCGTCTTCGGGCTGGACCGCGACCGCTTCCCGGTGGACGCCGTCCTCGACACCCTGCGCCTGGCGGTCGGCGGCACGCTGGAGGCGGCACGCCACGCCCTGGACCACGGCGGCCCCACGCTCAACCTGCTCGGGGGCTTTCATCACGCCATGCCGGACCGCGGGCATGGCTTCTGCGCGATCAACGACATCGCGATCGCCATCTCCGTGCTGCGGTCGAAGGGCTTCAAGGGGCGCGTGGTGGTGATCGATCTGGACGCGCACCCGCCCGACGGCACCGCCGCCTGCCTGGCCGCCGATCCGAGCGCCTGGATCGGCTCGATCTCCGGGTCGGACTGGGGGCCGCTCCCCACCGTGGACGAGACATGCATCCCGGGCGCCGACGACACCCAATACCTGGCCGCGCTGGACGCCCTGCTCGCCCGCGCGCCCAAGCCCGACCTGACCTTTGTCATCGCCGGCGGCGACGTGATGCGCGGCGACCGCCTCGGCCTGCTCTCGCTCACGGCCAACGGCGTGGGCGACCGCGACCAACGCGTCGCGACCTGGCTTCGCGGCTCACCGTCGGTCTGGCTGCCCGGCGGTGGCTACCAGGACGACGCGTGGCGCCTGCTCGCGTCGACCGCGTGCGTGTTGATCGGACCCGGCGCGCGGCCCGTACCCGCCGCGCTGGACCCTGTGCAGGTGCGCTTCGAGTGGGTGTCGCGCGGCCTGAACCCCGAGGCGCTGACCGGGCGTGACGAAGACGCGTTCATCACGCCCGACGAGATGGACGCGATGTTCGGCGGCGATCACGGCCCTCCGCGACTGCTCGGCTACTACAACACCCAGGGGATCGAGGTCGCGCTCGAGTCCTACGGCATCCTCGGGCACCTTCGGCGCCTAGGCTACGATCGGTTCGAGATCGATCTGGACCACAGCGAGGCCGGCGACCGCGCCCGCTTGACCGGCGAAGCCCAGGGGCGTCGGCACCTGCTCTGGGAGCTGGTGCTGGCCTTCGAGCGGCTGGAGTCCGAGAACGTGCTGGCCCTCCAGTGGATGACGCTGCGACACCCGATCGCCGCGTTCCCGCCGGACCGGATGCCGCTCCCCGGCCAGGACGTGCCGGGGCTCGGCATGGGCGAGGAGGCGCTCCACCTGGTGCTGCGCATCGCGGAGCGCCTGGACCTGGCGGGCGTGCTGTACCGCCCCGCGTGGCTGCACACCGCAGCGTTCGCGCGGCGGTCGTTCCGCTTCGTGGACCCGGCCGAGCAAGGGCGCTTCGACGCGCTCATGCGCGACATCGGCGGGATGGGCCTCCTTGAAGCCTCCCGGGCGGTGGCGGCGGGCCGAGTTCGACAAGACGGCGCCCCGTGGGCGTGGCCCGCGGCGGCGATGATCTTGTGGCGCTCACCCCACCCGGAGACCGAGCACGAGGAGGCCCTCCGTCACGCGACGATGACGGAGACCCACTTCACCGTGGACCCGGAGGCCACACCGGCGCCGGTCGCCCCGCCGTTGACGGTTCCCCGGCCGATCTGACGGCGGACTACTCGTCACCGTCGTCCTCGTCCTCGTGGTCGTCGCCGCCCTCGCGGCCATGGCCGCGCTGCTCTGCGCGGAGCGCGCGCAGCTTGGTGCGCTGATCGGGCGTGAGGAGCGCGTCGACGTCGGCCTCGGCGTGCAGGCGGACCACCGCCACGTCGGCCCGGAGGTCGGCGAGCTGGCGGATGAGCTTCTCCATCTTCTTGAGGTCGGGGCGCTCGGCGTCGTGCTCGGCCTTGAGGTCACGCCCCGCCTGGCGGGCGTCGGACAGGATCGCCTTGGCCTTGGCCTCGGCGCCGTCAAGGATCGCCTCGACCTTGCCGCGCGTCGCGTCGTCCAGGCCCAGCTCCTGCGCGATATGCGCGGCCATCGCGCCGCCGTCGTGCGGGCCGTGGCGACCTTCACCGGCCACCGCCGACCCCGACATGCCCAGCACCAACACCACGCCTGCCAACCACTTCGACGTCATGGGGACTCCGTGTCCAGCGCCCGGATGGGCTGCGCGAAGCCTAATCCACCCCGGCCGCGGAGGACCGGTCCCGAACAAATCGTTCAGGCCGCAGACACCACGCGACGCAGCGCCGCCAGGAGCCCGGAGCGACGAACGGCCCGACGGGGCAATGACGCCTCCACCGCGCCCGGGGGGGCGACGATCCGAACGCCCTTCCGGGCGCGGGTGATCGCCGTGTAGAGCAGCTCGCGCGTGACCAGCGGGTGCCCGGCGTCCGGCAGGACGATCAGGACACGGTCGAACTCGCTGCCCTGGCTCTTGTGGACGGTGGTGGCCCACGCGGTCTCATGCGCGGGCAGGCGCGCGGGCGCGAGCATCCGCACGCCGCTCGGCCCGCCGTCCTTGCCCGCCTCGGGGAAGAACACGCGACGCGCGCCGTCCTCGTCCAGCCCGACGATGCCGACATCACCGTTGAACAGGCGCGCGCCGTAGTCGTTCTCGGTGACCAGGATGGGTCGGCCCACGTAGAAGACGTCGTCGAGCCGGAGCTGGCCCGCGCGCTCCAGGGCGTGCTCGATCGCCGAGTTCATGGCGACCACGCCGCCCGGGCCCGCGCGCAGCGCGCAGAGCACCCGGTAGCGGTCAAACGCGTCCAGCCGCGCCGCGACATCCGACTCGGACAGGTAGGCCGTGTAGCCTTCGACCGCGCGGGCCAGCACGGCGGCGTCACGGTCGGGCCGAGCCGGCGCGGCGATCCACGCGGCGTCGGGGTCTGCGCCCAGCCACAGCGCGCCGACGTCGCCCGCGTGCACCGCCTTGGCGAGCCGACCGACCGCCGAATCCTCGCCGTAGCGACGCGACCCGACGAGGTGAACGACGCCGTCGAGGATGGCGCCGGGCAGATCCGACGACGTGAGGTCCGACAGCACCGCGCCCGCGCCGACGGCCGCGAGCTGATCCGGGTCACCCAAGAGGATCAGGCGCGCGCCCGGCTTCACGGCGTCCAGCACCCGCGCCATCAAGGGCAGATCGACCATGGACACCTCATCCAGCACGACCACGTCCGCCGCCCACGGGCGCTCGGCGTCGTGCTGCGGGCGGGTCAGCCAGCGGCCGGACCTCCCCAGCGCCCGGTGCACGGTGGACGCGACGGTGGGCAGCGACGCGCGCACGTCCGCTTCCCGAGTGGGCGCGAGCGCGACGCTGCTCACCTGCTTGCGCATGGCGTCCGCCAGACGCGCCGCCGCCTTGCCGGTGGGCGCCAACAGCAGCACCCGGGGCGGATCTCCGCCGGCGGCCACCGCTTGCTCGGCGAGCACCGCAAGCAGGCGCACCACGGTGGTGGTCTTGCCGGTGCCCGGTCCGCCCGCGAGCACGGTCAGCGCCCGCGCCGACGCGGAGCGCACCGCAGCCTCTTGCAGCTGGTTGGCCCACCCGCCCGCGAACAAGCGCTCGACCGACGCGTCCAGCACGCCATGGTCGACCGGCCGAACCGACGACGACGCCACCCGCACGAGCGCCTCAGCTAGGCGACGCTCGTGGTGGTCGTAGCGAGCCAGCCACACGCGACGGTCGCGCAGCACCAGCGGCGTGTCCACGCTGCCGTCGGACACCAGCGGCGACGCTTGGAGCGCCGCCACCCACGCGTCCACGTCTTGCGCCGGGAGCAGGGCCGGGTCCGCGTCCTGCGGCAGCAGCGGGCCGTCCAGATCCAGGCAGGTGTGCCCGTCCGACAGCGCGCAGCTGGCCAGCGCCGCAGCCAGGGCGACCCACGGCGCGTACACCGGGTCCAGGCGCGCGCACATCCGGGCCAGCTCGTGGTCGAGCGGCGACAGCACGTCCGCGGCGTGCAGCGCGTGCACCAGCGTCAGCGAGGTGTCGCTCATGAGTCCATCCCCAGGAGCGCGGCGTCGAGCGCGCGGATCATCTCGCTCGACGGCCGGTCGACGAACACACCACGCGTCGCCCCCGTCTCCGGCGTGCAGCCGCGCACGAACAGGTAGCGGACGCCACCGAACTGCGTGTCCCAGTCGAAGCCGCGCACGCGTGTGCGAAGGAAGCGCGCCAGCGCCACCGCGTACAGGTGGTACTGCAGCACGTAGTCGCCGCCGATCATCGCGCGGTCCACCGACGCCGGGCCGTAGTCGTCCAGGGCGTCGCCCAGGTGGTTGGTCTTGTAGTCGACCAGCCACCAGCGGCCGTCGTGCCGGAAGGCAAGATCGACAAAGCCCTTGAGCGCGCCGTGCAGCGGGTGGAACGCCAGCGCGCGCATCCGCTGCGACACCGGACCCGCCAAGTGCGGCGGCAGGTGGCGCTCGAACACGTCCGCCAGGCGCCCGGCCGTGAACGGCGACAGGGCCACGCCGGCGGGCAGGGTGAAGTCCAGCTCGTCCAGGCGCTCCTGCCGCGCGACGTCCGCCAGGCGCGGCGCGCCGTCGCCCAGCGGCGTGCCGCACAGCTCGGTCACGGACCGGAGCACGGCCGCGTGCTGCTCAGGCACCGTGAAGCCATGCTCGGTCAGCACAGACACCACCTGCGCGCGGGCCTCGTCAGTGTCCGTCGCGCCAAAGTCCAGGTGCTCCAGCACCGCGTGGTAGGCCGTGCCGGACCGCGCGCCCTTGGGGAACGGCGCCAGCGCCAGCGTGGACGGCCCGATGCGCGGCACGACCACCGCGACGGCGTCGACGTCGTGCGGGGTGTCGTGCGACGCGCCCTGCGTGAGGCTGCTGAAGGAAGCGATGCGCACGTCGGGCGCGAAGCGGCGCGTCACCACCAGCGGATCCGTAGGCGTAGGCGCCTGACCGCGCGGCACATGCAGGCGGTCATCGGGCTCCTCGGCCCAGGTGGCGTCGATGGCTCCGCCGGTGGCCGCGCCCAGCTCCACGAGGTGCCCGAACATCTGTCGGTCGTTGAGCTTGGCCACCACCTCCGACTCCGCCCCCGGTGGGCCGGGCAGCGGGTGGAGCAGGCGCGCGAGCGGGCTCTCCCCCACCTTCCAGAACGGCCCCCACATCACCACGCACAGGTGCTTGGCGCGGGTGAGCGCGACGTAGGCCAGACGGAGCCGATCCGCGCGCGCCTCGGCGTGCCACAGCGCCTCGTGCTGCGGGTGCGACTCAGGGTGGAGCTGCATCGAGAGCTTGCCGTCCGCCGGGTCGTGGAAGAGCGGGAAGCCGGTGTTGTACTCCTTGGACCAGAGATACGGCAGATAGACCACCGGGTACTCAAGGCCCTTGCTGGCGTGCATGGTGATGATCTGCACGGCGCGCGCGTCGGACTCCAGGCGCACCAGATCCGGCGCGTCCTCACCGCGACGACGGGTGCGCTGACGGCGCAGCCACGCCACACACGCGAGCGGCTGCAGGCCGTCTCGACGCGACGCCGCGTGCACCAGCTCCGCCAGGTGGCGGAGGTTGGTCATCACGCGCTCGCCGCCGGGGCGGACGATCACGCGCGACAACGCCTCGACCTCGACCACGACCGTCTGGAACATGCGCATGAAGCCGCGCGCCTCCCAGATGTCGCGCCAGCGACGGAACTGGGCGAGGCGGTCTTGCAGCGCAGCCTCGTCGTCCTCCAGGTGGGCGATGTCCTGCGCGGACGCGCCGAGCAGCGGCGTCACGAGCGCCGCGCGCACACGGCCCAAGTCCGTGGGCTCAGCCACGCCCTCCAGCAGCGCGATCAGGTCGTTCGCCTCGGTCGACTCGTAGACGCTGGCCTGACCGTAGCGCACGGCCGGGACGCGACGGCGGACGAGCGCGGCCTGCACGGCTTCCGCGCGCTTGTGCGTGTCGACCAGCACGGCGATGTCGCCCGGCTCGACCGGCGTGCCCGAGATCAGCGTGTCGCTCGCGAGGAGGCGCACGATGTCGCTCGCGACGATGTCCGGGATGTCCCCGCTGTCCGCCTGGTAGGCGTTCCACGCGTCGCCGCCGCGCGAGCGGTGCACCTGAAAGCGCAGCGGCGCCACGGGCTGGCCATCGACGGTGAGCCGGGGCGCGGCGTGACGCGCGTTCACCGGCGTGTAGGAGATGCGGCGCTCACCGAACGGGTCTGGACCGAGCTGGAAGATGTGGTTGACCGCGCCCACCAGCGCGCCGTCGGAGCGATGGTTGGTGTCGAGGTTCCACTGGGCGCCGGCGGGGACCTCGTCGCGCGCGTCGAGGTACGCGTGCAGGTCCGCGCCACGGAACGCGTAGATCGCCTGCTTGGGGTCGCCGATCAGGTAGAGCCGCGGCACGGGCGCGTGCTCGTACATGCGGTGGAAGACCACGTACTGGGCCGGGTCGGTGTCCTGGAACTCGTCGACCAGCGCGGCCGGGAACCGGTCCCGCAGCGCGGTGGCCAGCGCCTCGCCGTGCGGAGACGTGAGCGTGCGGACCAGATCGCCGATCAGGTCGTCGAAGAAGCGCGCGTTGCGGTTGGACGCGAGCAGCGCGTGGAGCGCCGGACGCGCGTCACGCACCAGCGCCAGGCACAAGCGAACCCGCTCCAGCTCAAACGCGTTCCGGGCGGCGCTCCACGCGTCCGCCAGGTGGCCGAGCGCGTCCAGGACGGGGTGTGAGGGCGCGCCACCGCCCGCGTCGATCGCCGACTTCTTTATGCGCGTGATCAGCGTGGCGGGCGCGCAAAACGTGAGCGCCTCAGGGAAGCCCTTCACGCCAAACGGCACGCCAGGGGACTCAAAGCCGCTGCGCAGCGCACGCTCGTGCTTGTCCACCGAGCGCGAGCCGTAGGAGCCCTTGTCGAGGTGCGGCGACGTGCGGATCGCGGTCATGGCGGCTGCGCCACCCGCGCGCCACGCCCGCTGCGCCGCGAGGTACGCGGTGCGGAGCACCTCACCTTCGTCGGAGAGCGCGGAGTCGACTGACGGAGGCAAGAAGGTGACCGGCGACGCGCGCAGCGACGTGCTGACCAGCCGGGTCACGTCGTCGAGCGAGAGCTGCTCCGACAGCCACGCGAGGAAGGTGCGGTCGGCCTGCCAGGTGGCGTTGGTCCACTGGTCCTGCGCCACGCGGCGGTAGTACGGGCCGGCGTCCTCGACCAGCTCCAGGTCAAAGCCCGACGCGCTCTCGAACGCGCTGTCGCGAAGCGCGCGCTGACAGAAGCCGTGGATCGTGGAGATGGCGGCCAGATCGAAGTCTTCGATCGCGGCGCGCAGGCGGTCGCGCGCCTCCTCCGCAGGCCAGGAGCGCGCGAGCGCGTCCATCACCGGATCGACCTCTTCCCCGCCCACCGCCTTGAGCGCCTCTTGGAGCCGCTGACGGATCCGGTCGCGAAGCTCCGCCGTGGCCGCGCGGGTGAACGTGACGACGAGGATGCCGTCCACGCGCAGCGCGGCCTCGACCACCAGCCGCACAAAGAGCGTGGTGATGGTCCACGTCTTGCCGGTGCCGGCGCTGGCCTCGATGAGGTGACGCCCGACGAGCGGGACATGCGCGGGATCAAGCGACCTCACGCGCCCTCCAAGTTGTACAGGCCCGCGAACACACGCTCGGAGATCTCCTCGAACGCGCCCACCACATCACGACGCGACCAGGGGTCTTCACCGTAGACGCGGACCCAGCGCGCGGCGGACTCGGTGTCGTACATCCAGGTGTCGTCGGCCGCCTTGCGGGCGACCTTCTGCGCGACACCCGGTCCCTTGTCGGCGATCACCGACTGCCAGGCCCAGCCCGCGTCCGGCAAAAACGGCGCGGGGCGCGTCTGCCCGGCGATGTAGCGCTCGACGAGCGCGGCGAGGTGTTGGTGTGCGACCGCCGGGTCCAGCGGAGGCAGCGCCAGCTGGAGGGCGGACTCGTCGCCGCTGCGACCGTAGACCTCAGTGACGCGAGGGTCTCCGGGGCCCGCGCAGATCTGGAGCGCGAGGTGTCGGATCCACGCGCGCAGGCGAAGGCGCCCCTGACCGCGCGCGACGTTGGAGTACTGCATGCTCACGCACGCGCCCCCGCGCACCTGATCCAGGCGACCGATCACCCGCACGCCGCCGACCTGGATGTCGACGGGGATGGGCGCGCGACGCGGCTCGGCGAGGCGCGGATCGGCCGCGTCCACGATGCCCTTCACGCGCCGCGCGACCCGCGCCAGTACCGGCCGCGCGAGCTGGCCGAGTGGAAGGCGGGACTCACCGCGCAGGATCAGCTCCGCGCGGGTCCAGTCGCGGTGCTCGATCCACAGCGCCATCATGCGGTCGCCCAGGCCGTGCTCGGCGAGCTCATCGAGCTCAAACGGCTCGGCGTCTTCGAGCGAGGCGTCGTCCTCAGCCGCGCGAATGCCCAGGCGGCGCGTCAGAAACCAGCGGACCGGATCGGCCAGGAAGCGCTCGAGCGCTCGCAAGTCGATGTCGGTGACCGGCTCCTTGGGCGGCATGGGACCCTCGAGCCAGGGCGGCGGCGACACCAGCCCCGCAGCCAGCGCGTGCGCGCCCATCGACGCGGCGTGGTCCCAGGTGCGAAGGCGGTCGTCGCCGTGCGACACGTACACCACGCTGAACGGCTGCAGCGGGTGGTGCACGATCACCGCGTCACGCGCGAGCTTGTGGCCCTCCTCCGGCACGAACGTGGAGTCCAGCGCGTCGAGCACGTCGGCCAACACGACGCTCGGCGGCAGCGCGCGGTTGTCCGACACGCCGCGGGAGATGAAGCTGAACAGGAGCGCGTCGCGCGCGGAGAGCAGCGCCTCCAGCACCAGGTAGCGGTCGTCGTAGCGCTTGCTGCGATCGCCCAGGCGAGGCTCATGCTGCATGCGGTCAAAGCCGCTGCGCGCGTCCGCCCGCGGGAACCCACCGTCGGACATGCCGACAAGGGCGATCACCCGAAACGGCACCGCCCGCATGGGCAGCATCTCGCAGAAGGTGACGCCGCCGCGCAGGAAGCCGCCGACCCGGCGCTCCTCTCGGAGCTGATCTTCCAGCAGCGAGAAGATCACGTCGCCGGGGACGTCACCCTCCCAGCCCGCCGACGCGGCGGACGACGCCATGGCGTTGAGCCGCTCGCGCACGCGCTGGGCGTCTTCCGCGGAAGACTCGTCGTCGAACCAGTCGTCGATCCACGCGCGCAGGTCTTGGGTCCAACGGGCCACCGGGCGCGGGGCGTCCAGCGAGTCCAACCGGGAGAAGAGCGACTCGACAAACGCCGCGAGCCGACCGACACGCTCGGCCACCTCGCCCTCGACGTCCACACACGCGACGCGGCCGAGGAAGGGCGTGTCGACGTCCATGGCGTGGCCCAGCAGCAGGCGGTCGAGCCCCAGGCGCCACGTGAAGTCCTCGACCGGCGGCTGGCCAACCGCGGCGCGGTGCGCGAGGTCACGGCCCCAGCGGATGCCGGCGTCGGTCACCAGGGCGGCGACGTCGGCCAGTTCGGACTCGGCCAGACCAAAGCGGGTGCGAATGGGCGCGTGCGCCAGCAGATCGACCACGTCCGGCGCGGTCATGCGCGAGCGGGCGCGCTCCAGCACGGCGAGCAGCGCACCCGCCACCAGGTTGCCGTCCGTCAGGCGGCGGTCGGCCATGTGGAACGGCAGGTAGAGCGGGTGCTTGGGGTCGACCCCGAACACCGCCTCGATCAGCGGGCCGTGCTCGCGGATGTCGGGGACGAGGACCGCGATGTCGCGCGGCGTGAGCGAGGGGTCGGCGTGCAGCAGATCCCACAGGCGGTCGCGCAGGACCTCGATCTCACGGGCAGCCGAGTGACAGCCGATCACCTGGAAGGACCGATCCGACGCGGGCAGCGCAAGCCGCGGGGCCTCCTCGTCTGCGTCCGCCCGCACGCGCAGCGCGAGGATGTCGGACTGGAGCGTGTGGAGGATGCTGGCCTGGCCGGGGTCTTCGTCCCGGTCGACGTCGTCGTCCTGGTAGTCGAGGTGCTTCTCGATCATCAACTGGAAGTCGCGGCCGACTCGGCCCAGGCTGGCCAGAAGCGGGTGTCCGACGTCGAAGTGAAGCCCGCGGGCCGCCTCTTCCGCCGGGGTGATGCCGCTGCGCAGCGCGGCGCGCAGGATCTCGCGGCGGGTGCGGATGTCGGCCCAGTACTCGCGAGACGGGGCGAGCTGGAACAGGTGGACGTCCACGTGGGGCGCCACGGCCGAGAGGACGTCCAGGTAGAGCGGCGGCAGCGTGGTCAGGCCGAACGCGCACAGCCGGGCTGGGAGCGCCGCGGCGGGCGCGCTGCCCTCCAGCACCTTGGCGCGAGCCGCCACGTGGCCCTTGCCGAGCTTGGACTCCAGCATGCGCCAGAGCACGGGCTCCCAGCCGTCTCCGCCGCCCGCCGACCAGACCAGGACCTCGTCGGGCCGGTAGACCGCGTACTGGTCGAACGTGTAGGCCACGCGCTGGGCGAGCTCCCACACCCGGGCGACGTCGGCGTCGCTGATCCACGCAGACAGGGCGGACAGCGCCGGGTCCGCCCGGTGCTCGACCAGGATGGACAGCAGCGACCAAGACAGCGTGTCGCGATCCCACGCGGCGGGCTGTGGCCCTGGGGGCGCGTACGCCGCCAGCAGCGCGTCGACCGCCTCGCGAGGGGTCCAGAAAGCCAGGTGCGCGGCCACGCCGAGCTCTTCGGCCAACGCCAGAGACACCCACTGCGCCATGCCGCGGGACGGGACGATCAAGCGCTCCGGGACGAACGGATCGTCAAGCGGGACCTCAAGCACCTCCGCCAAGGCGGTGGCCAGGTTCTCCGTTCGATGGCTCCGGTGCAGGTGCACAGACAACGTGAGATCCCCCGCCGACCTTGGTCCGGCGCACCCTATCGCGTGACGCGGCCAGAATCCGTCCGCATTGGCTTTTCCATTTGGTACCGGATCCGGACGCGCATTCGTGCGCCCGGGAAGGCCGTAGCTTGCTACAAGTGCGAAAGTCGCCTTCAGGTTGGGGCGACCGTGCCGATGCACTCTGGTATCCTACGCCCAACCCCCCGGACTGGACAACGATGGCTACCAACTCAGACAACGCCGAGCTTGAGCTCCTGCGTGCGGTGGCCCACGCCCGCATGTACGTGACCTCAGGTCGAGGCCTCGAGTCCATCGCCGCCGCGCTCCAGAGCTCGGACCTGGGCATCGTCAGCAAGCTGCTGACCCCCACGGTGGAGATGATGTCGGACGGAATGGGCGCCGAGGAGGCGATCCGCATCACCATGGAGAAGGAGGACAACACGCACCTCCGCGCGTTCCTCGCGTCCATCATGTCGACCGGCAAGTCGGCCACGTCACGCCTGGACGAGCTGTCCGAGCAGCTGCACACCGAACGCTCCGCCACCGCTGAGATCCAGTCGCAACGGCTCGTGGGCGTCGTGCAGGGCGCCGCCACCATCTTCGTCGCCGCCTTCGTGCCCACCTTCGCGTCGGTGCTCGGCGAGATCCCGGACAACCCCATGCTTCCCACGTTCAACATCCCGGCGTGGTTCGCGAGCGTGTGGTTCGGCCTGCTCTCGGTCGGCCTGACCGTCGCGATGGCGTTCGGGAGGCAGAAGTGACCGCCAAGACTGCCGAGAGTGGTATCTCCACCGAAGCCCTCTTCCGCGCGGCCCAGTGGCTGGTCGGCTTGCCGATCATCTGGTCGTTCAGCGTGCGCCTGATCGGCCTCGGCGCGCTCGACCCGTTCGACCCGTTCCTCACGGGCCTCGTCGGGCCGACCATCGCCAAGTACGGCATGCTGGGCGTGGCGTTCGCGCTGGAGATCACCGACCGCATGCTGCTGCAGCATGAGGAGGAGTACCAGAACCGCCTCCACGAGATCATCAAGGACGTGGGCGATCGCCTGCGCGCCGGAAAGGCCGTCGAGACGTCGGTGGCCGAGGCGGCTGCCCGCGGCGGCGGCCCGTCCAAGGTGTTCCGGGAGGCCATCCGCCTGTCGGACGAGCTGCCGTTCGAGGGCGCGCTGCGGGTCGCGGGCGACCGCTCTGGCAAGCCCTACCTCCGCGAGGTCATGTACCTGATGGCCGAGGCCGTCAGCTCCGGCGGCGACACCGGCTCGGCGCTCCGTCGCCTGGGCATGGAGCTCGAGCGCAACCGGCAGTACCAGATCTCCGTGGCCGCCAAACTCTCCAGCCCGATCGCGCTGATGCGCTCCGTGGGCCTGGTGATGGTGCCGCCCCTGTACGCCGCGCTGCGCTGGTCCTTCGCGGGCTTCGTCGGCATCCCGGCGGGCCCTGAAGCTGGCGCGCAGGTGTTCTTTCTGTACGGCGCCTTCGCCATCACCGTCTTCGACGGCCTGATCTTCGGCCAGTGGGACCGACTGGGCGCTCGCCTGCCGCTGGCGGCCG
>CANJMY010000010.1 GCA_947475315.1 Pseudomonadota bacterium
ACGACCTCGGCCTGGACCTGAAGTTCCGCCCTGGCCCCGAGCTCGACATCGTCCCGGGTGGCGGCTGGTCCTACCACGACTACCGGATCCCGGGCGTCACCGGCCAGGTGCCGTTCGACAACCGGAACACGTACGAGGCGCGCCTGGGGCTCGCATGGCGCTTCTTCCCGAACACCGCGTTGGTGGTGGACGCCTCCTACGCGTTCAACCGCTGGGACCAGCACTGGATCCCGACGGGCGACGCGGGCACCGCCGCCGACCCGGACACCGGTCAGGCTGGCGCCGTAGGCGAGTACCTCGCGCTCCCGGACTCCGACTTCCTCAAGGCCAGCACCGGCATCCGCGGTCGCCTCGGTCGCAACGTGCTGCTCGTCCTGACGGCGGGCTGGGGCTTCGGCAAGTACGACGTCGCGTCCGTGGTCGACGAGGCCAACGCGAACGGCGGTGTGGCGACGGAAGCGGACGGCGCGGCGGTCGGCTTCGACGCGAACGTCACGCCGGTCGAGGGCATCCTGGTGAGCGCCCGCGTGTCGTCGAACTTTGGCTTCGACGACAAGCAGAAGTTCGGCCAGAAGCTGACGTTCGAGTACCGCAAGGACTTCGAGGACTCGTTCTTCACCAACTACGTGGCGGAGAACCACCTCAAGCTGTTCTTGGAGAGCCGGTTCGGCCAGTACGTGAACACGCGCTTTGAGGGCAGCGTCCGGTTTGAGAGCTACGCCGGTGAGGTCACCCGTCGCGACATCTTCGCGAAGGTGGACGGCGCGCTGAACCTGACGCCCACGCGCTACCTGACGTTCCAGGTCGGCGGCTACTGGGCGCGTCGTCAGTCCAGCGACCCCGGCGTCGAGTATGACAACGTTCAGGGACGTTTTCTTGCGACGTTCGCGTACTAGCAGGCGATGATGTGGGCGCCCGGGCGTGTTCTACGTCGGATGCGCAGCAGGACGCCGGGTCCAGCGGAGGGTCGGATGCTTCGGGTGTGGAGCTTGGTGCTTGGCTTGATGCCGCTGTCGGCGTTTGCCGCGGACTACCAGGTGGGTCCCGGCGACTCGCTCTCGGTGCTGGTTTACGACGAGCCCACGTTGTCCGCCGACGTGGTCGTCAGCGAGACGTGCACGATCACGCTCGCGCTGATTGGCCGGGTGGAGGCCTGCGGTCACTCGACGGCCGAGCTCGAGGCGAACATCGCGGGCCAGTACGCTGCCGGCTACCTGGTCAACCCGAACGTCGCGGTGAAGGTAGCTCGCTACCACAGCCAGCGCGTCGACGTGCTGGGCGAGGTCCAGAAGCGCGGGCCGCTCTACCTGGAAGGCCAGACCAGCCTAGTCGAGGTGGTCAGCCTCGCCGGCGGCCCCACGGCCGACAACGTCGTCACCGTCGAGGTCGTCTCGGAGGACGGCTCCTCACACATCTACGACCTGCGCGAGCTCACCACGAGCGGTCAGGCGGTGTGGGTGCTCCCCGGTGACAAGGTCATGCTGCGCCCGGGCGAGCTGGTCTACATCGAGGGCCAGATCAAGCGCCCCGGCGTGGTCACCCTCAACGAGGGCCTGACGGTCACGCAGGCGCTCACGCTGGCGGGCGGCTCGGACGAGTACGCCAACCTGCGCCGGGTCGTGCTGCGCCACGCCGACGGCACCAAGGAGATCGTGAACGCGTTCAAGGCCGCCCGCGGCGCTAGCGCCGATCCGGTCCTCAAGGCCGATGACCACGTCATCGTGCCCCGAGGCGCCTTCTAGCGCTTGCCGTAGCGGGGGCTCTGGTACCAGCCCCACGCGTCGCGGATGACCGTCTCCAGGTCGCGCGTGGCGCGCCAGCCCAGATCCACGTAGGCGCGTGATGCATCGGCGACAAGCATGGGCGGGTCGCCATCGCGGGCGGGGCCGAGCGTGCGGGCGACGCGGTGCCCGGTGACGCGCTCGATGGTGTCCATCACCTCGAACACGCTCGCGCCGTGTGCGGTGCCCAGGTTCCACGCGCCGCCCGGGTGACCGGCCAGCATGCGGTCGAGCGCGCGCAGGTGCGCGTCGGCCAGGTCCTCGACGTGCACGTAGTCCCGCACGCAGGTTCCGTCCGGGGTGGGGTGCTCGGTGCCGAACACGGTCATCGGACGGCCGGTGGCGGCGGCCTCGAGCGCCAGCGGGATGAGGTGCGTCTCGGGGAAGTGGCTCTCGCCGAGCGAGCCGTCGGACGCCGCACCCGCGGCGTTGAAGTAGCGCAGGCACGTGACGCGCATGTCGTTGGCCGGGCGCGCGAGCGCCAGGATGCGCTCCACGACGGCCTTGGTCTCACCGTAGGGGGAGATGGGCGCGTGGGGAAGGTCCTCGTCGAGCGGCACGCGCGCGGGGCGCCCGTAAATCGCGCACGTGGACGAGAAGACCAGCACCTTGCACCCATGGGCGCGCATCGCCTCCAGCAGGGTGAGGGTGCCGCCGACGTTCACATCGAAGTAGCCGACCGGGTCCTCGTTAGACTCGCCGACGCTCATGCGCGCCGCGAAGTGCAGGACCGCGTCGAACCCACGGGCGAGGACGGCGTCGAGCGCCGGTCGATCGCGCAGATCGCCGACGACCAGCTCGCCGGAGACCGCCTCTCGGTGCCCGCCGGCCAGCGAGTCGAACACCACCACGTCGTGTCCGGCCTGCCGCGCCGCCCGCGCGCACACCGCGCCGACGTACCCGGCTCCGCCTGTGATCAACAATTTGGCCATGATCGACACCCCTCAAATGAGCCGCAGATCTAACTCATCGCGGAGCGCGGGGACCAGGACCTCGAAAGTCACTTGAAGTGTTCCCATGACACGTCAAGAGGTGCTATGATCTCGGCGCGAGCGCGATCATGAACGGAACGACCACCAAAAATCGTGACCCCGAATTGGCTGCGACGGCGAAGCGGCCGGTCAAGCCAAAGCCCGCTCCGGCGGGTACGGCGGCTCCCACCGCGCAGGGCGGAGCTGCGCCCGCAGCGCCGCGTCCCAAGACCGTCCGCCTCAAGCGCGAGACCCCGCCGCCCACGTCCGTCGGTACGGTCGTGACCAGCGTCGTCACCACCGTGCAGGGCGCCGTGTCCGAGCACCGTCGCGAGCTGCTGCTGATCGGCGCGCTCGGCTCGGCCGCGTTCACCGCGGTCGCGCTGGTCGGCTGGTCCGCGCAAGACCCGACCTGGGCCCACCCCGTGCTGGACGCGACGGTGGTGGTCACAAACCCGTGCGGCCCGCTGGGCGCGAACGTGGCGGACCTGCTGTACCGTTCGATCGGCTACGGCGCGTGGGCGCCCGTGGCGCTCGGCTTGGTCGTGCCGGTCTATGTTCTCGCGCGTCGACCGCTGGTGCCGTGGCCCAAGGCCCTGATGAGCGGCTGGCTGTGGCTGATGACGCTCGGCTTCATGGAGCTGACCTTCGGCCCGGCGGCCGAGATCGAGCTTCGCCCCGGTGGCCTGCTGGGCGCGTGGGTGTGCAACTCGCTGACCGGCGTGGTCGGCGTGGTCGGCGCGTCCATCACGCTCGTCGCCACCATCGTCAGCACCGGCGGCCTGCTCGCCGGCGTGTCCTGGAGCTCCGTCGCCCACCGCGTGCTCGGTCGGGTCGAGGCCGAGCTCCCGGCGGTCAAGGAGAAGGCGGTCGCTGCGAGCGGTCAGGTCGGCGGCCTCGCGGTCGGTGGCGCCAAGGGTGTGGGGCGTGGCGTGTTTGGCCTGCTGGTCCGCATCGGCGACGTGTCGATCGGCTCCGTGAAGGGCATGTTCCGCGGCGCGAACACGGTGGTCGCGCGCGCCAAGGACGCGGTCACCCGCACGGACGCGGACGAGGACGACGGCGCTTGGAGCGCGTCGGGGCTGATCGAGCCGGAGCGCGCCAAGGGGGCTGTGCTGCCGGTGCTCGCGCAGGTTCCTGCGTTCGCGGGCCCCGACACCGAGGTCGACGATGACACGGCGCCCTCGGCCGAGGTCGCCTGGGAGCCCACCCGCGCTGAGGCCGGGCAGGTGCTTCAGCTCTTCCCGGAGCTTGGCCGCCGCCGCAAGGGCGACGGGCCCCACGCGGAAGACATGGACGAGCCGGTCCGCGTGGCTCGCCGCGCGCCCGTGGCCCCCGCGGCTGCGCCCGCGCTGGCCGACGTCGCCGCCACGCCCCGCCGTCCGACGCGTCGCGCCAAGGTCGTGGTCGCCGCGGTGCACGAACCGCGCACGCTCGCCCCGGCGGACGACTCCGACGTGGACGACGACGAGGTCGAGACCGGCTCGTTCCCGGCCGTGGTGTCTGCGCTCGCCTCGAACCACCGCCCGGAGGACGACCCCTTCGAGGCGATCGACCCTGCCAACATGCCCACCACCGCCGAGCACCGCCCGGTGGCCATGGACATCCGCGTGGAGCCGGCCAGCGGCCTGCAGACCTCGCCCAAGACCGATGACGGCCAGTCCGTGTCGGACCGTGGCTCGCTGTTCTTCGAGCTGCCGCCGCTCTCGCTGCTCGACCCGGTCCCGGAGCAGACCGCCTACATCGACGAGGACGCGCTGCGCCGCATGGCCGGCACCGTCGAGGAGGCGCTCGCCAGCTTCAAGGTCACGGGCAAGGTCACCGACGTGCGCGTTGGCCCTGTCGTCACGATCTTCGAGTTCCAGCCGGACCCGGGCATCATGGTGCGCCGCGTGTCCAACCTCGCCGACGACCTGGCGATGGTGCTCAAGGCCCGCAGCGTGCGCGTCGTGGCCCCCATCCCCGGCAAGGGCGTGGTCGGCATCGAGATCCCCAGCCAGGACCGCCTGACCATCTACCTGCGCGAGCTGCTCGCCAGCACAGAGTTCCGGACGTCTGACGCGGACCTCCCCGTCGTGCTCGGCAAGGACGTCGAGGGCCGACCGGTCGTCGACGATCTGGCGAAGATGCCGCACCTGCTCGTCGGCGGCACCACAGGCTCGGGCAAGTCGGTCGGCGTCAACGCGATGCTGATGTCGCTGCTCTACACCCGCACCCCCGAAGAGCTGCGCCTGATCCTGGTCGACCCGAAGAAGCTCGAGTTCGAGGCCTACTCGGGCGTGCCGCACCTGCTTCACCCGGTCATCACCGACCCGCAGATCGCGGCCGCCGCGTTGGCCTGGGCCTGCCGCGAGATGGACCGCCGCTACGAGTTGCTGGCCCGCTGGGGCACCCGCAACATCTCCGGTTACAACAAGAAGGTCGCCCGCGAGCTCAAGAGCTGGAGCGCCGAGAAGGCCCGCAGCTACGCGCCCGCCGACTGGCCCGACGAGATCCCGCCGCCCAAGGCCGAGTCGCTGCCCTTCATCGTCATCGTCATCGATGAGCTCGCCGACCTGATGATGGTCGCCAAGAAGGACGTGCAGGACAGCATCGTCCGCCTCACGCAGATGGCCCGCGCCTGCGGCATGCACCTTATCTGCGCCACGCAGCGCCCGTCCGTCGACGTGGTCACGGGCCTGATCAAGGCGAACATGCCCACGCGCATCGCCTTCAAGCTGCGCTCGGTCATCGACTCCCGCACCATCCTCGATCAGGGCGGCGCTGAGAAGCTGCTCGGTCGCGGCGACCTGCTCTGGCTCCCGGGCGCGGGCGAGGTCCGTCGCGTGCACGGCCCGTTCGTCTCGGACGACGAGGTCCACCGCCTGATCGCGTTCCTCCGCGCGCAGCGTGATCCCGAGTACATCGAGACGCTCCGTCCCGTTTCGTCCGGAGATGGCGAGGACGCCCTCTTCGACGACCCCGAGATGCAGGACGATCTCTATGACCAGGCCCTGCAGATCGTGGTCGAGAAGGGCAAGGCCAGCACGTCGATGGTGCAGCGCCACCTCAAGATCGGGTACAACCGCGCCGCGCGTCTGATCGACGCGATGGAGGCTGCCGGGGTGGTCGGCCCGGCCGATGGCGCCCGTCCGCGCGAAGTGCTACTTGGGCAGCGTTAAGAAACCGACGTGCGGGTCTTTTTGAGGCCCAGGTTGAATGCCCCGGCCTCTGCACCGTCTGACCTTCGAGCGGACTTGACCCGCCTGACCCATGGACCCCAGGAGCACCTGATGGCCCTTCGCCCCCTCAAGCAGATCTTCGGTTCGCTGTTCGTCACCGTCGGCATGATGTCCGCGCTCGTGGTCGTCCCCACGCACGCCACCACCGCATACGCCGTGACCGCCGCAGACCTGATCAAGGCTGTGGAGACCAAGTACAAGTCGGTCGCCGGTCTGCGCGCCTCGTTCACCCAGATCTCGCGCAACGCCGTGTTCGGCGACGAGACGGTGACCGGCATCATCACGGTGAAGCGCCCGGCCAAGATGCGTTGGGAGTTCGGCAAGGACAAGCTGTTCATCACCAACGGCAGCAAGCTCTGGATCTACACCGTCGCCGACAAGCAGGTCATCCAGTACGACGATCTGTCGTCCGGCCAGACCACGGCGGAGTCTCTGCTTGGCAGCCTCGACAAGCTGACCAGCATGTTCAAGATCACCGTCGTGAAGTCCGATGCCACCGGCAACGTACTCGACATGATCCCCAACGAGGAGGGCCAGTTCAAGCGCGTCCGCCTCACGCTCGACGCCGCGCTGCTCATCAAGCAGGTCATCATCACCGACACGTTCGACAACGTGACCGAGATGAACTTCACCGCCGTGCAGCTCAACCCCGCCATCGACGACGCGATCTTCGAGTTCCGCGTCCCCGCGGGCGTCGACGTGGTCCGCGCCACCACGAACTGATCTGGCGGCCAGCGCCGGCCCCGTGTGGCGGCGACCCTTGGGCGCCCTCGTTCGTGCTCAGCGCGCCTTGTGCGCCAGGTCCAGCGCGGCCGCCAGCTGGGGGTCGTGCGCCAGCCGCTCGGGCACCGACGCTTCCCACGGGATGTCGGTGTGCAGCGCTTTGAGCTCCACGTCCGGGAGCTGCGCCACCAGCGCCAGCATCTCGGCGCGCTTGGGCGTCGCCTCGTCCAGCGCGGCCAGATCGTCGATCAGGCGGGCGCGGGGCGAGCCGTCGCTCGGCCAGGGGACGACCACGTCCGGCGCGCGGCCCTCCTTGGTGGCGACCGGCTTTCCGGACGGCGTGTAGTACCGACCGACCGTCAGCTTGAGCGCGGAGCCGTCCCGGTGCTCGAAGATCTGCTGGACCGTGCCCTTGCCGTAGGTGTGCGTGCCCACGAGCTTGCCGCGGCCCGTGTCCTGCAGCGCGCCCGCCACGACCTCGGACGCCGACGCCGACAGGCCGTTCACGATGACGATCACCGGCTGCGTGTAGCCGCCCGGCGTGGCGCGGTGCTCCTGCCGCTCCGACTCGACGCGGCCCCAGGTCGACACGATCACGCCCGTGTCGAGGAACAGGTCGGCGACCGAGATCGCCTCCTTCAGCAGCCCGCCGGGGTCATCGCGCAGGTCGAGCACGATCGCCTTGAAGCCGCCTTCCTTCGAGAACTTGTCGAGCGCCGCCGTCAGCTCCGCCGCCGCGCCCTCCTGAAACTGCGTGATGTGCGCGTAGACCACGTCGGCGTCAAGCCGGACTGTGGACACGGCGGGCGTGCGGACCTGGTCGCGCACCGTCTGGATGGTGGCCGGGGCCGTGGCGCCGGCGCGGAGCACCTGGAGCGTGGCCGCCTCACCGCGTGGGCCGAGCAGCGCGCCCTCCACCGCGCCTTGGTCAGACCCGTCGAGCGCGCGACCGTCGATCGACAGGATGGTGTCGCCGACGCTGACGCCGTCCCGGCTGGCGGGGCTTCCAGGCATCACGCGGGTGACCTGGGCGCCGTGCTCGGTGAGCTTCACCTCGACGCCGATGCCCGTGTAGGTGCCCCAGGTCTCGTTCTGCATGGCGCGCCAGGTGTTGGCGTCCATCCACTGCGAGTGGGGGTCGAGGTGGTCGACCATCCCGTCGATCGCCGAGCTGACGAGCTGATCGGTGGGCAGGTCGTCGACGTAGCGGCTCTGGACCAGCCCGAGCACCCGCACCAGCGTGTCGACGGGCGCGTAGGGGTCGGTGGTGTTGTCGGCCGCGGCCGTGGCGGTCCAGGCGCCCGTGAGCAGGCCGCCCGTGAACAGCGCGATCACCCCTGCGGTCGCTCGATGGTTCGCGTGCATGGCCCCTCGACATGCCCCTAACCGCCGCTTGGCGCTCAGGGACATGTCGGCCACCCGCTAGACGTCCAACCACCAGCTCAGCAGCCGCCCCAAGGCCAATTGAAAGACGACGGTCACCGACACGAACCCGACGATCACGCGCGCGTAGTGCGCACGGGTGTCCGCAGACACCTCGACCGCGGGGGTCGGGTCGATCGAGGGCGGCGGGCGCAGGGTGATGCGCACGTCGCCGAGCGTCGGCTCGGTCTCCGGCTGATCCAGCAAGAACATGATGGCCCCCCCTGTACGTAGGACCACGGATTGCGCCGCGTCCGTACATCGGATCCTGTGCGAATCCGTTCGAAGGGTGACCGATGGATCGCGAGATCGCAACAGTCCGTAATTCCAGACTGGGCTAGGGCTCGATGAAAGGAGGGGATGCAGGTCCGATATCGACCCAGGTTACGGGGTCGGGCGCGTAGCCAAGAAAACGTGAGCCGACCTCGCGAAACCGCTCCACGTTGTCCGTGACCCGGTACTCGACGGTGCCCGCGCCATCACCGGGCCCCAGCGCCTCCAGGACGGCGGCCGCGGTGGCGCGCGCTGAGTCCACCAGCACCGTTCCCGGCAGCACCTCAGCGAGCGTCGACACCAGCAGCGGGTAGTGCGTGCAGCCCAAGATGGCGACGTCGGCCTTGCCGCGCAGCGCGCCCAGGTAGGTCTCGGCGATCAGCAGGGGGACCTGCCCGTCGGTCCAGCCCTCCTCGACCAGCGGCACGAACATGGGGCAGGGGACGGCGAACACCGGGATGGACGGGTCGCGCGCGGCGATCGCGCGCTGGTACGACCCAGCGGTGATGGTGCCAGGCGTGCCGAGCACGGCGACCGCGCCGCCGCGACGCGCCGCCAGCGCCGCGTTGACGCCCGGCTCCACGACGCCGAACACAGGGATGCCGAGCGTGTCCGCCGCCTCGCGCAGCGCGGGCAGCGCGTGCGTGGTGGCGGTGTTGCAGGCCACGACGAGCGCGTCCACGCCCTCGTCGACTAGGTAGGACGCGACGCGCAGCGAGTAGCGCACGACGGTGATCGGCGAGCGGGTGCCGTACGGGATGCGCGCCGTGTCGCCCAAGTAGAGCAGGTCGTGGCCGGGCACCGCCTCGCGCAGCGCGCGCAGCACCGTGAGTCCGCCAATGCCTGAGTCGAACACGCCGATCCGCACGCCGCCTCCGCCGCCGGGCGCACGCCCGGGGAGTGGTTGCGTTAACGTGAACCGCGGAGGCTGGGCATGCGCGTCGCGGTCTACGGCGGCAGCTTCTTCCCGCCGCACGTCGGCCACGGGATGGTGGCGGCTTGGCTGCGCTGGGCAGACAGGGTCGACGAGGTGTGGCTGGTCCCCACCTTCACGCACCCGTTTGGCAAGCGTCTGGCGCCCTTCGAGGACCGCCTGCGCTGGGCGGAGGCGCTCGCCAGCACGGTGGGCCCCTGGGTGAAGGTGAGCGACATCGAGCGGCAGCTCGGTGGCACCAGCTACACGGTGCTCACCCTGGACGCGCTCGCCGCCGCGCACGCCGAGCATGAATTCCGCCTGGTGATCGGCGCGGACCTGCTGGAGTCGACCTGGCAGTGGCACGAGTGGGAGCGCCTGGCCGACACCTACCGTCCGATCGTCGTGGGCCGCGCGGGCTGGCCGGACGTGCCCGGCGCGCCGACGTTCCCCGACGTGTCGTCGACGATGATCCGCGCGCGGATCGTAGCCGACGAAGACGTGAGCGCGTGGGTGCCCGCCGCCGTGCTCGACGCCATGGCGGACAAGGCGTGAGCACCTGGATCGAAGGCCGCGTCGAGCGCGTGCTGTGGGTGGCCGAGGACCGGGGCTGGGCCGTGATCCGCGTCCGCACCGCCGAGGGCTCGACCATGGTCGTCGGCCCGATCGGCGCGGTCGCCGACGTGGCGGACGAGCTGCCGTTCGCGTCGTTCGAGGGCGAGCACGAGCACCACCCGCTCCACGGCTGGCAGTTCAAGGCGAGCGGCATGCTGCTGTCGTCCCCGCGGACTGAGGCGGGCATCCGGCTCTACCTCGCGTCGAGCGGCGTGAAGGGGATCGGAGGCGCGCTCGCGGACCGCATCGTCGACCACTTCCGCGAGCAGACGACGACGATCCTGGAGAGCACACCGGAGCGCCTGGCCGAGGTGCCCGGGATCGGCGCCAAGAAGGCGGCGGCGCTCGCTGAGTCCTGGCGTGCCGACGCGGGCGGGCGCGCGCTGTCGATCCTGCTGCGTGGACTGGGGCTGTCGCCGCGTCTGGTGGGCCGGGTGCGCGCTCGCTACGGCGACGAGGCGTGGGCCGTCGTGCACAGCGCGCCCTACCGACTCGCGGAGGAGATCTCCGGCATCGGGTTTGGCATCGCCGACAAGCTGGCGCTCGGCCAGGGCATGGCGAAGGACGCGCCAGAGCGCGTGCAGGCCGCGATCGCGCACGTGGTCTCTCGCGCGCAGGACGAGGGCCACTGCCACCTGCCCGAACCCGAGATCCCGCCTGCGCTGGAGCGGCTCGACGTGCCCGCGCGCGACGTGCCGGCGGCGATCGACGCGCTGCTCGACCGCGGCGTGCTGGTGGACGTGAGCGACGGCGACACGCGCCTGCTCGCGGACCCCGACCTCGCCTTCGCGGAGGAGCGGGTGCTCGCGGGCCTGGCGCTGCGCGGCATGGGCGACGCGCCCGACGACCTCGACGACGCCTTGCTCACGCGCGCGGAGGCGGCGGTCGGCATTACGCTGGACCCCGGGCAGCGCGACGCCGTGCGGCTGGCCGCCACCTCGCCGTTCTCGGTGATCACGGGCGGGCCCGGCACCGGCAAGACGACGCTGGTGAAGGTGCTCCTCCACCTCGCCGGCGCGCGCGGCGAGACGTGGTCGCTCGCGTCACCCACCGGCCGCGCGTCGCGTCGGCTGGCCGAGGCGACCGGGCACGAGGCCGCGACGCTGCACCGCCTCCTGGAGTTCCAGCCCGGCACCGGCGGGTTCGCCCGTGGGCCTGGCTCGCCGCTGGAGTCCGACGCGCTGCTGATCGACGAGGCGTCGATGGTCGACGTGCGGCTGATGGCGTCGGTGCTGGAGGCCTGCCCGAGCGACCGCCCGTTCCGTGTGGTGCTGGTCGGCGACGCGGACCAGCTCCCGAGCGTGGGCCCCGGCCAGGTGCTGCGCGATCTGGTGGACTCCGGCGCGGTCGCCGTCGCGCGGCTCGCGCACGTGCACCGGCAGGGCGCGCGCAGCGGCATCGTCGCCGCCGCGGCTGAGGTGCACGCGGGGCGCGTGCCGGGCTCCGGTCAGTCCACCGGCCACGACGACTTCTTCCTCGTGTCGCGCGACGACCCGTCGGCGGTCGCGGCGGCGCTCGTGGAGATCGTCACGCGCCGCCTGCCGCAGCGCGGCCTCGATCCGCGGCACGACGTCCAGGTGCTCACGCCCACGCGCAAGGGGCCGCTCGGCACCGGCGCGCTCAACGACCTGCTCCGGGACGCGCTCAACCCCGACGCGCCGCGCCTGACGTTTGGCTTCAAGTCCTTCGCGGTGGGCGACCGCGTGATCGGCACGCGCAACCGCTACGACCTGGGCGTGTTCAACGGCGACATGGGCACGGTCGAGCAGGCCCACCCGGGAAGCCTCGCGGTGCGCTTTGACGAGGGGCTGATCCCGTACTTGCGCGAAGACCTCGACGACCTTGAGCTCGCCTACGCGATCACCGTGCACAAGAGCCAGGGCAGCGAGTACCCGGCGGTCGTGCTGGTGCTCCACTCGTCGCACAGCATCATGCTCAGGCGAAACCTCGCCTACACGGCCATCACGCGCGCGCGCCGGTTCTTCTGCGGGATCGGCGACGCGGCTGCGTGGTCACGGGCCGTGCGTGCGCAGCGAGGGGACGCGCGTCACACACGGCTCGGGGTGGTGCTCCGCAGGGAACACCAGGCGTTGGCTACAGATCCTCGGTGACGTACGCGGCGACGTCGGCGATCTCCTGATCGGTCAGCGTGCCGCTGAACGCGGGCATGCTCTCCTTGCCGGTGAGCACGACGCCGATCACGGTGTCGAGCGCGTAGGCCGAGCCGGCCAGCTTGGGGCCGCTGCCGCCGCCGCCGGTGTCGCCATGGCAGGCCGCGCAATTGTCGGCGTACACGTTGGTGCCGTTCGCGTTGTCGGGGGTGAGCGCGGCGATGCGGGCGACGTCGGAGTTCGACGGCGTCGCGTTGCACGCGGCGAGGAGGCTGACGACACACAACAGGGGACGCATGGACACTCCAGGGGTGCGCGCTGCACCCATCCCCTTCATAGGCTGAACCGATCGGAGTCTCATGATTCGCAGATGAGAACTGCGTGAGGGAGCAGGGGGCGATCCAATCGCCGCCCCCTTGGGCTCAACCTCAGGACGCGTCGGGCGTCTTCACGTCGGCGTCCAGACGCTTCTCCAGCATGTTGGCGAGCAGCAGCTGCACCAGCCCGCCGCCGTCGCCGTGGCCACCGCCCGTCACCTGCACACGCGGCACGATGTCGAGCCCGGCGCCGGCGATCTGCTTCATGACCTCGACCGCGGTGACGCCCTGCGCGGTGAGCGCGTCCACCTGGTCCTTGTAGGCCTTGGCCTGCGCCTCACCCTTCGAGCGGATGACGTCCGCTTCGGCGTCACCGACCTGCTTGGTGCGCGAGGCCTCGGCCTCGGCCTTGGTCTTGACCGCCTCGGCCTCGCCCTTGGCGCGCTCCTGCACCTGGTTCGCCTCGTGCCGCGCGATCTCGATGCCGACCTGCGCCTTGATCAGCGCGTCCTGCTGATCGGCCTGCGCCTTGGTCTTCTGGAACTCGATGCGGCGCTTCTCGGCCTGCTCCTGCGCGTCGAACATCGACTTGCGCTGCTCCGCCAGGTTCTTCTCCTGTGTGGTCTTCATCAGCGCTTCGGGCAGGTGGATGTTGGTGATCATGACCGACACCACCTCCACGCGGTAGCTCGCCAGATCCGCCTTCACCGCGGCCTGCGCGGCGTCCTGCTCGGCGGCGCGGTTCTGCTGGTAGGCGATCGCCGGCGACTTGGAGACCTGGGCGCGGAAGATGCCGTCGATCTGCGGGTGGATGACGTTGCGCTCCAGGTCCTCGATCGAGCCGAGCTTCTGCACGACGTACGGCGCGTTCTCCGGGAGCACCCGGTACTGGCACCGCACTTCGACCTGCATCTCGAAGCCGTCATGCGACACGACGCGGAACGGATCGAAGGTGCCGTTCTTGGCCTGGTCGCCGGCCCACTCCACCGACCGCGTGGTCGTGGGGATGGGGAGCACCGTGTAGGCGAGCGGGTTGAGGTTGTACTTGCCCGGCCCGAGCACGTTCTGCTGGATGCCGCGGTAGCCCTCCGGCACCACGTGACGGGTGCGGAAGCTCTTGCCGCCGGTGGACGTGTCCTCGCCTGACTCCTGCACGTCCTCGTCGCCGCGGTGCAGCTCGGACGGGTCGCGCCCGATGTTCGAGATCAGCACGCCGACCTCGCCCTGGCGGATCACCGTGAGCGGACGCATGGTGACCGCGAACGAGTAGGGGTTGATGTAGTAGGTGCCTGGGCGCAGCACCGCCTCCTGCGGACCGCGGCGGCCGCCGAGCGTGAGGAAGGCTTGGCCGTCCTGGAAGCTGTTGTGCTTCGTCACGTCAGGCGTGGCGGCGACCACGTCCTCCTTGGCCATCGGCTGACCGTCGCGCGCGTCGACGATGCCGACGGAGTCTTCGCTGATGGTGATCGCGGGCTGCGTCTCCACGCGGAACATGTCGGTGAAGACGTTGTACGTGCCAGGCCGCAGGAAGTCGATCTGCGGGCCCTTCTGGCCGCCGTTCTTGAGGAAGATTTCGGCCATCTGGAAGTTGTCGTGGCCGTCCACGCTACGCGCCAGCAGCTGGCTGGCCAGCAGCGACCCTCCGTCGGCCGCGGTCACCACGCCGATCATCCCCTCCGGGATGAACGTCTTCTTGATCTTCTCCACCTTGAACAGCAGCGGGTGGATCTTGAACGTGCCGTTGGTCAGGAAGCGCAGCTGCTTGCCGCGGATGCCTCCGTGGTTGAGGAACGCGACCGGGTCCTGGAAGTTGTCGTGGCTGCCGCCCGCCTTGTCCTCAGCGAACACACGCCCCGACGGCATGGACTCACCGTCCGACGCCGTGACCACGCCCAGCTCGTTGGCCGCGATGCTGACGAAGTCCACCTTCAAGATCACCGTGACGAAGGGCCACGGGATGAAGTGCAGGCCCGGCGCCAGGTACTCGGCCTGGATGCCGATCTCGCCGTTGGCGGCGAACGCGCGCCCGGCGGGCAGCTTCTTGCCCAGGTAACGCCGCTCGGTGATCGCGATGCGCGTGGGGCCCACGTTCACGACCCAGAGCGACGCCACCGAGGCGAGCACGATCAGGACGAGCAGGATGGGCAACACCACGATGAGGACGGGGAACAGGTCTTCGAACATCGGACCTCCTTGCCTTTTGCGCATATCGGACCGCTTTGGGGCCGGAGGAGCAACGCGCTCAAATTTCCTCCTTGCATGCGTCTGTTCTTGCATCCTCGGCGTGCGGAGGACGGTCTCGTGGGTCGGGGGCGCGCATCCGAGGCGGTCGGGTGGCGGCGGTTCTGCGCCCGGGCCATGACGCCGCGCGCCCTTGGCGCCACGGAGGCCCCATGTCTGAGTCGATCCAGGGCGAGCACCTCGACCGGACCTTCGTCGGTGCGCAAGCGGCGGGGGAGCGCGTCACCGGCGGCGAGTACGAGCGCGTCCGCTTCGAGCGCGGCGCCTTCACCGGCACCCGCTTCGACGACTGCCGGTTCGAGCGCGTGGTGTTCGCCCACTGCGAGCTGACCACCGCCAGCTTCGCCAACTGCACGCTGCGCGACGTCACCTTCATCAGCTGCCGCATGATGGGGATCAACTGGACCACGGCGCGCCCGCTGACCCTGTCGATGCGCTTTGAGCAGTGCCGTCTAGACAACTCGGTGTTCGCGGGGATGAAGCTCAAGAAGCTGGCTGCGATCGAGTGCGGTCTGGTCGGCGTCGACTTCACGGGCTGCGACCTGTCGGGGGCGCGCTTCCCGCAGAGCGACCTCACCGCTGCGATCGTGCGCCAGGCGACCCTGCTGGAGACCGACCTGACCGGAACGCGCGGGTGCGCGATCGACCTGCGGACCTGCAAGCTCGGCGCCACGCGCATCGACCTGGGCACCGCCGCCCAGCTGCTCGTCGATCTGGGCCTCGTCTGTCCGGACCTGGATCCGTACTTCTCGCAGGACTGACCGGCGTCGACCGCAATCCCGGACCGCGCGCGGTATGATGGGGAGGGAGGGCTGACGTTGCGGAGCTGCGTGTCGAGCGCGACCATGCTTGCCCTCCTCGCCTGCAACAAGCCCGGCGGGGAGCCCGTCGTCGACACCGACGTGTCCGATGACACGGACCGCGCCCCGATCGTCGACACGGACGTGCCTGCGGACACGGACGCGCCGCCCGACACCGACGTCCCCGTGCCCGGTCCGCCTGCGAGCTGGGGGGGCGGTCTGGTCGACATCAGCGCGGCGCCCTTCGCGGCGGCGGCGATCCCGTTCTTCGTCGGAGACCCGAGCATCCAAGGCGCGCCGCAGACCACGCGCGCGGTGTTCGCGGACCTCGACGGCGACGGGCAGGTCGAGGTGCTCGTCGACGAGTCCAGCTACGCCACCTCGGCGACCGAGCGCGCGCCGCGTGTGTTTCGCTACGACCGCGCACAGCGTGTGTTGGTCCGCGATCTGGCGCTGGAGGAGACGCTCTCGCAGGGCGACGATCAAGCCTTCATGGCCGGGCTCGACATCGATGGTGACGGGCGCGAGGAGCTGTTCCAGGAGTCGCCAGACCTGATCTGGTGGCCGGACGGCCACGGCGGGTTTGAGCGCGGCGTGACGCTCACCCACTCCGATCTGCCCAGCCGGTGGACCTACACCACGCTCAGCGTGCTCGACCTCGACGAAGACGGCTGGATCGACATGCTGGTCGGGTCCGATCGCTGCGAGTGGTCGCTGCGCGCGCTGCTCCAGACCGGCTCGCGCACCTTCGACGTCCGAGCGGACCTCTTCGACGCGCCGATGCCGATGCGGCTGGTGCGCGCGTCGACGCTGTGGCGAGGCGATGGCGAGCTCGGCGTGCTCACATCGGCGTCGGTCTGCCCCGGCGCGGCTCACCCGCCGGGCGGCTTCCTGGAGCGCAGCGCGACGCGCGCGGACGACGACACCGTGCGTTGGACGGACGTGGACCTGACGCCGGACGACGCGCGCTGGAAGATGGATCCCGCCACCGCGGGCGCGCCCTACACCGCCGCCATGCCGATGGGCGGGCTCAGCTCGGACCTGGACGGCGACCTGCGGCCCGACCTCGTGCTCTCGCTCGGCAGCGCGTACCTCGCGGTGCTTCGGTCCATGCCCGACGGCAGCCTGCAGGACGCGACGACGCTGAAGTTTCCGCTCACCTACGGGCAGTCGGACACGCCCTGGGGCGTCGTCACGCCGGACCTCGATCTGGACGGCGTCGCCGATCTGATGGTCGGCTTTGGCGACGACGCGACGTCGTTCCATGGGTACGCTGGCGAGCTGTACCCGCCGCGCGCCTACTGGGGCCGCGGCGACTTCACGTTCGAGGACGTGACGACGCCGATCGGCATCACCGCGCGCGGCAGCTGGCACGGCATGTCGCTCGACGACCTGGACGACGACGCCGATCCGGACGTGGCGATCGTCGGGTACGGCAACGCGCCGCTCGTGCTCCGCGATGACATCGACGTGGGAAACCACGCGATCGCGCTGCGCTTGCGCGGCACGACCAGCAACCCGCTCGGGCTTGGCGCCTTGGTCGAGCTGGAGGCCGAGGGGATTGCTAGCCGCGCGCAGCTCATGGGCGGCGACGCGAACATGGACTCGCTACCGCGCGAGCGCCTGTTCTTCGGGCTGGGCGCGAACACCCACGCGCGGGTGGTGCGCGTGCGCTGGCCCTCGGGCGTGGTGCAAGAGGTCACCGGCTTGACCGCCGGGCAGACGTGGACCGTCACCGAGCCCGCCAGCGTCACGCTCTCAGAGGCCGATCGGCACCTGCCCGCCAACGGCAGCGTCACCGTCCAGGTGACCGTCTGGCCGCGCGACGGCGTGGGCGGCCTCGCGGTCGCGTCGACCGTCACCCTGACGTTGGGCGGCACCCCGGTCGCCCTGGTGGACCCGCCCAGGCTCCAGACCGACGGCTCGTGGCTCGCCACGATCCGCGCGCCCACCCACCCGGGCTCCACCCGCGTGGTCGCGTCGGTCGATGGCGTCGCCTACAAGGTCGCACCGCGCATCTGGTGGGACTGAACGACGCGCGCCCGGTGTGAATGGCCGCGTTCGACGACGCCCCATTCCCGCGCTACCTCGGCCGCTTCCCTGGACCCAGCCGATGCCCTCCCACGCCCTCGCACACGACGACCAAGGCCGGATCGACCTGCGCTCGCTGGACTGGGACGCGTTCCGGGCGTTGGTGGTCGACGAGTGGGGCGACTCGGCCACGCGCGCGCGTCGAGTGTTCCGCCACATCTGGACCCAGCCGTTCACGTCGTTCGAGGTCATCCCCAACCTGGCCCTCGCGACGCGGCGGATGCTGGAGCAGCGCGCCTACGTGCCGACACTCCAGACCGAGCAGATCATCGAGTCCGAGGACGGTACGACCAAGTTCCTCTGGCGCTGTGAGGACGGCGCCGTGATCGAGTCGGTGCTGATCCCCGACAACGATCGCCTGACCTTGTGCATGTCGAGCCAGGTGGGCTGCGCGATGGCCTGCACGTTCTGCCTCACCGGCGACATGGGCCTGAAGCGGCAGCTCAAGGCGTCTGAGATCGCCATGCAGCCGCTGCTGGTGGGGCTCTCGCTGCCGCCTGAGAAGCGCATCGCCAACCTCGTGCTCATGGGCATGGGCGAGCCGCTGCACAACCTGGACAACCTGGTCCCGGCGCTCACGCTGTGCATGGACGATCACGGCCTGAACTTCGGCCACCGCAAGATCACCGTGTCCACCGTGGGCTTGGTCCCGAAGATGGCTGAGCTGGCGGCCGCGCTGCCGGTGAACCTGGCCGTGTCGATCAACGCGACCACGGAAGAGCAGCGCCGCCAGATCATGCCGATCACGCGCAAGCACAGCCTGGCCGAGCTGCTGGACGCCTGCCGCGCGTTCCCGCTGCCGTCGGGCAAGAGCATCCTGTTCGAGTACGTCATGCTCGCCGGCTTCAACGACACCGACGAGGACGCGGTGCGGCTGGCGGATCTGCTCGAAGGGATCCCCAGCAAGATCAACCTGATCCCGTACAACGAGAACCCGGATCGCGACCTGCGCCGCCCCGGGCCCGAGCGCGTCACGGCCTTCCAGGCCCTGCTGATGCAGCGCGGCTACTTCACCAAGGTGCGCATCACGCGAGGCATCGACGTGTCGGCCGCGTGTGGTCAGCTCGGCAAGGCGCGGCAGCGCAACGCCCCCCTGAGCGCGACCGCCTAGGACGCCTTGTTCGCGTCCCGGCTGCGCCGCACCGACCCGACCAGATCGATCCCGCGCAGCGCCATGAAGATCAGGCCCAGCACGGCCGTGAAGCCGAACGCGTACAGGTGGTAGGCGACGCCGTACACCCGCGCGAGGTTCGGGTCGTAGCCCAGCACCGCGAGCGAGCCCGCCGCGCCGGCCTCGAAGCTGCCGAAGAAGCCGGGCGTGGGCACCAGCGTGATGGCGGTGAGCGTGGCGGCCCAGGAGAACATGGCCTCGTCTAGGCGCGCGCCCAGGCCGGGGAAGCCGTGCATCGCGGTCCAGCAGGCGAGCACGCCGACCACCCAGATGCCGCCGGTGAGCAGCACGGCGACCGCCGCGTCGCGCGGGCGGGACGCCAGGGTGCGAAAGCCCTCGACGAACGTGGTGCCCATGCGCCCGACCTTGCCCGCGAGGGACATCGACACCCTCCCCACGACGCGCTCGAGGAAGCGCACCGCGGGAAGCCCGACGATCGCCAGCGTGCCGACGCCGACCAGCGCGGTGGCGACGGCGCTGCCGATGGTCCACTGTCCCACCTTGATCAGGTCGACGCCCTTCACGACCACGTCGCGATCCGGCATGTCGAGCGCCACCAGCGCCAACAGCACCAGCAGCCCGATCAGGTCGAGCACGCGCTCCAGCACCACCGCGGCCACGCCGTGGCCGAACTCGATCTTGTAGCGCTCGGCCAGCAGGTAGGGGCGGACGAACTCGCCCATGCGCAGCGGCACCACGTTCACCGCCAGGAAGCTGACCGCGACCACGCCGAACAGGTCGCGGAAGGGGACCGGGGCGCGCAGGAGCAGCTTGTAGCGGGCCGTCCGAATGACCGAGGCCACCAGGTACAGGGCGGTGAGCGGGAACAGCACGGCCAGGTGCGCCTGCGACAGCGCCAGACGGGCGTCCTCGACCTTGAGGCCCCAGAGGACCGCGATCAGGCAGCCGGCGGTCACGAGCAGGACGGCGACGAGGCTCCAGCGCATGAACAGCACCCGTGCCACGACGCGCAGGCGAGACCAGGACGCCCGCGTCGGCGAGGGTGGTCCCATTACCGGCCAATCCCAGGCCACGCAAGCCGCTCCCCGTCGACGATCCGGGGCCCGCGTGCTAGGCCGCCGCGCCCGTCCTATGCATGCACCAGGGTCGGCAACCCGGAGCCCCCATGGGCGAACACTCCAGCAGCAACCTTGGCAAGTACCAGTCCGGCAACCCGGTCGTTCAGGGCCTCCTGACCCGGTACCAGGACACCCTGGCGTCGCTGCTCGTGCCGCTGGCGCCCACCTCCGTGCTCGACGTGGGCGCGGGTGAGGGGATGACCGCGGCCAAGCTCCACACCCTGCCGCTCTCGTTCCGCTACAAGGGCATCGACCTGAGCCCCGGCGCGGTCGACGAGGCCCGTCGGCGCAACCCGGGCCTGGACTTCCAGCAGGGCAGCGTGTTCGAGCTCGGCGGCCAGACGGCCGACGTCGTCTTGTGCCTTGAGGTCATCGAGCACCTCGAAGACCCGGCCAAGGCCATCGACGCGCTGGCCGACGCCGCGGAGCGCGCGATCATCGTCAGCGTCCCGTGGGAGCCTTGGTTTCGCCTCGGCAATCTGGCGCGCGGCAAGTACCTGGACCGCCTCGGGAACCACCCCGAGCACATCCAGCAGTTCAACCCGACGAGCATCGCGGCCCTGCTGTCCACGCGCTTCACCCACGTTCGGGTCAAGACGTCCTTCCCGTGGGTGTTCGCGTGCGCGGACAAGCGCTGATCCGACGGCTGGCGCCGGTCGCCCTGCTGTGGGCGCTGGTGTTGCTCTTCGCGTGCGCCACGCTGCCGCTGCCGTTCGGCCGCGACCAGGGCATCTACGCCTACACGGCGGACCGCTTCCTCCAGGGGGACGCGCTCTACCGCGACATCTACGTGTTCAAGCCGCCGTTGACGGTGTTCGTGCACGCGCTGGCCATCGCCTTGTTCGGCCGTTCGATGACCTCGATCCGCGAGCTGGACGTGCTGTGGACGCTGGCCACCGCCACCGCGATCTACGCGTTCGTGAAGCTCGCGTGGCGTGACTCGCGCGCGGTGATGGCGTCGTCGTGGGCGGCGATCGCGGCGGGCGTCAGCTTCGCTGTCTTCTACCACCACACCGACTACTGGAACTCCGCGCAGACCGACGGCTGGGCCAACCTGCCATCCGTGCTCGGCATGCTGCTGCTGTTCGTGGAGCAGGGCCGCCGTCGCACCGCGCGCTTCGCCGCCGGCTTCCTGATCGGCGTGGCGTTCCTGTTCAAGTACACGCTGGGCGGCCTGCTGCCGCTAGCGTTTGTGCTGCTCTTCCTGCTCCGCGGCCCGTCTGCGTTTCGCGACGCGGTCGCGCTGGTCTGGGGCTTCGTCGCCAGCATCGTCGCGCTCATCGTCGTCATGGCGCTCGACGGCGGCCTGATGCCGTTCCTGCACAGCCAGCTTGAGGTGCTGCTGCCCTACGCCGGCGCGCCCAAGGCGGGTCGTAATTGGGGAGGCGCCACCCACACCCTCTGGCTCATGCCGGACGGTCTGGTGGAGGCGGCGCTCGTGGGCCTCGCCCTCGCGGTGGTCACGCTGCTCGTGCGGGTGTTCGTGAGGGATCCGGAGCGTCGGCGCGAGTCGGTCGCCACGCTCGCGGTGGTGGGCTGGACGGCGAGCGCCGCGACGTCGGTGATCGTGCAGGGCCGCTTCTTCCCGTACCACTACCTGCCGCTGCACGCGCCGATGGCGCTGCTGGTCGCCTACTCGGCGTCGCGCGTGCTCGACTTCCTCCCGGCGCGGGTTCAGCCGTGGCTCGCGGCGCTGGCGCTGGCGGGGCTGGTCGGGGCGAGCGTGACGGACGACCCGTACCCCAACCGCCTGGCGCTGGTTCAGAAGCAGCTGTCGGACCCGACCGCGTTCGCCACCGGCTGGGAGAAGGGCGCGTACCGCAACCGCGACATGGCCCTGGTCGACGATCAGGCGATGGCCGACTGGCTCGACGAGCACACGCTCCCGAACGAGCGCGTGTTCCTGTGGACGTACGATCCGATGATCTACTTCCTCGCCAACCGCCGCCTGGTGTCGCGCTTCCTCTACACGTACCCGCTGGTGGTCACGTGGGGGCCTGACACCTACGATCAGGAGCTGCTCGAGGACCTCAAGGCCACGCCGCCCGCGGTGTTCGTCGTGGGCTCCCGCGACGCCACGCCGCCGGTCATGGGCCACAAGCTCGACAGCGTCGGCACGTTCGACAGGTCCGGCCCGCTCAAGGAGTGGGTGCTCGAGAACTACGAGGAAGTGACGACCGTGAACAACCGCTTCCACGTCTATGAACAGAAGCAGCCCGGAGTGGCCCCATGATCCGCTTCAGCGTCGTGATCCCCGCCTACAATGAGGTGGGGACGGTGCAAGAGCTCTACGACCGCGTGGTCGCCGTGCTCACCAAGATGAACGAGCCCTGGGAGATCGTGTACGTCGACGACGGCTCCCACGACGGCACCAGCGAGGCGCTCGACAAGCTCGCCGCGTCGGACGACCGCATCGTGGTCATCCACCAGCCGGGCAACTTCGGCAAGTCGGCGGCGTACACTGCGGCCTTCCGACGCCTTCGCGGCGAGATCGTCTTCACGCTCGACGCCGACCTGCAGGACGAGCCGGGCGAGATGCCCAACCTGCTGGCCGCCATCCAGGGCGGGAGCGATCTGGTGATCGGCTGGAAGCGCGGCCGCATGCAGAACGAGCCGCTCAAGCGCATCCCGTCGGGCGTGTTCAACGCCATGATGACGCGCAGCTTCGGCCTGAAGCTGACCGACTCCAATTCGGGCATCCGCGGCATGACGCGCGCGGTGGTCGACACCTTGGTGCTCTACGGTGATCTGTACCGCTTCATCCCGCAGCTCGCGCACACGGCGGGCTTTCGCGTGACGGAGATCCCGGTCGAGCACCACGCGCGCAAGCACGGCGTCTCCAAGTACGGCGCCAAGCGCTTCTGGACCGGCGCGCTGGACCTGCTGACGGTGCGCTTCCTGACCCGCTACCGCGAGCGCCCGCTGCACTTCTTCGCCACCGCCGGCCTGGGCCCGCTGGTGCTCGGCACGCTCATCGAGCTGCTGGTGCTGGCGGCCAAGCTCGCGGGCCACACCTTCCAGGAGCACGTGGCCGCGATCATCGTCGGTGTGCTGCTGATCCTGCTCGGCTTCCAGGCGATCGCCGTGGGCTTGATCGCGGAGCTGATCAGCGGTCAGCTTCAGCACATACGTCACGAGCGAGATCGATCGGAAAGTCGTCCACGGTAGGGGGGTGCTCGACGGCAGCGATGGTCTTCGCGCACGCGTTGCGCGCCGCCTGGCCCCACTTCGCGATCGGCATCGGGCGCAGCACCAGGCTGTCGCCCGGGTGGTCGTACACCGTCTGCGTGCCGTAGATCAGCACGTCGCGGCCCATGAAGCCGAGGATGGGTGAGTCGAACAGGCGCTCGCGGTCCATGGGGATCCACGCGCCCGGGTTGTCTCGCAGCGCGATGCACAGGTCTTCCAGGTTGCGCAGCACCGGCCAGCCGATCCAGTAGTCGGACAGCTCGCCGTGCTCGTTCTTGCGGGTGTAGCGGTCGCGGCGCCAGGTGGGGCCAGCGATGAACGCCACCTCGGTCTGGTCCTTGAGCATCAGCCCGAACACCGGGGGGATCACGGCGTAGACGGGCTCGCCGGGCATGCGGTGCGCCTCGACGTAGTCGAGCGACGGGCGGAAGTCCTCGTCGACCAGCGGGTCGTACAGCCGGTAGAACGCGCCCCAGATCAGCATGCCGAGCACGACTGAGCCGACCAGCTGCGTGCCGATCCGGATCCAGCGGCCGGCGCCCACCGACGCGTCGAGCGCGTAGGCGAGCATGGCGATCGCGAAGGGCTGCATCGGCAGCAGGTAGCGGGGCTGCTGATCGGAGAGGAGGAACGCCACGGTGAGCAGCGGCATGGCGTACAGCGCGATCAGCGCGCCCAGGTCGGCGTCCACGCGGCGCTCGCGGCGGATGTGGAGCAGCCAGGAGATCAGCAGCCCGACCGCCACCGTCAGGAACAGGGGCGGCACCACCAGCATCCCGGGCAGGTCGCCATACAGCTTGATCAGGCCGTCCAGGCGCGGCGCGATCAGCCGGCGGTAGTTGATCAGGTGGTTACCGACGAACGCGGGCACCTCGGTGCTCTTGCTGCTCGACACGCCGAACCACGTGTTCACCGCCAGGAACAGCGCGGGGCCGCCCAGCGAACCAGCCAGACCGAGCGTGGGCACCAGGCCCTCATGGAAGACACGCTTGCGGTACACGGCGAGCGTCAGCACCACCATGCCGGGCCACAGCATCAGCCCGCCGAGGTGCGTGAAGGTGACCAGCGCGAACGTGAAGATAAGCCCGATCGCGGCGAACTTGTCCTGCTTCACGAGCGCGCGGTGGAAGAGCACCGCGAGCGCGATGCACATCGTCTCCAGCAGGCCGTACGGGCGGATGTTCGCGCCCCACTGCAAGGTCAGCGGATCGACGGCGAGCATGAACGCGGCGAGCGTGGCGGCCGACGTGCGGCCGGTCAGGTCGCGCACGAACTGAAAGAGAAGGGGGATGCCAAACGTGCTGGCGACCACCGTGACCAAGCGCAGCACGGACAGGTCCCACGCGTCGTCCCAGCCCAGGATGGCGAGCGGCGCCATCAGGTAGGACATGGTGCAGCCCTGCAGGTAGAGCACGCCGGACGTGAACACGGGGAACCCGGTCGCGACCACGCGCAGCGACGCGAGCTGGCTCGCCGCCTCGTCGGTGTGCGGGGACAGGTGCAGCGCCGCGTAGAGCCTAAGCCCAAACGCGAGCGCCATCAGCCCCAGGACGACGAGGGTCGGCCGGGGCTCAGGACCCCTTGGTGCCGATTCCCGCATAGACGAACCCCTGGCCACGCAAGCCGTAACCGGACCAGATGTTGCGGCAGTCGAACAGGATCGGCGTGTGCATCAGCCCGCGCACGCGATCGAAGTCCGGGTTCTGGTACTCACGCCATTCGGTCATGAGCACCAGCGCGTCGGCGGCTTGGACCGCCGTGTAGGCGTCCTCCACCACGTTGACCTTGTCGCCGAAGTGCGCGCGCACGGCGTCGCGGGCCTCGGGGTCGTGCGCGGCGACGATGGCGCCATCGCTGACCAGTGCGTCGATCAGCGTGATGGCGGCGGACTCGCGCAGGTCGTCGGTGCGGGGCTTGAACGTGCAGCCCCAGATCGCCACGCGCTTGCCGCGCACGTCACCGCCCAGCATGGCGCGGAGCTTGCGGTAAATCAGGCTGCGCTGGCGGCTGTTCACGCGGTCGGTCGCCGCGGCGAGCTCGATCTCCAGGCCGTGCTGACGGCCGGTGTGGACCAGCGCGGACACGTCCTTGGGGAAGCAGCTGCCGCCGTAGCCGGGGCCCGCGTACAGGAACTTGGTGCCGATGCGGCTGTCGCTGCCGACCGCCTCGCGCACGCGGTGGATGTCCGCGCCGACCACGTCGCACATCGCGGCGACCTCGTTCATGAACGAGATGCGCATCGCGAGCATGGTGTTGGCGACGTACTTCGTGAGCTCGGCGCTGGGCGGGTCCATCCAGATGATGCGGTTCCGGTCCAGACAGAGCGGGTGGTAGAGCCGCGCCATCAGGTCGACCGCGAAGCTGTCCTCCTCGTCGCAGCCGATCACGATGCGATCGGGGCGCAGGAAGTCGGCCACGGCGTCGCCCTGCTTGAGGAACTCAGGGTTGGACACCACGTGGATCGGGTGCGCGCTGCCCTCGACGATGCGGCGGATGCGCTCGTTGGTGCCGACCGGCACGGTGCTCTTGAGCACCAGGATCAGCTCGCGGCCCACGGCCTTGGCCACCCAGGTGGCGACCGTGTCCACCTGCGTCAGATCGGCGCCGCCGTCCTTGCGGGTGGGGGTGCCGACGCAGATGAACACAAGCTGCGCCGCCGCGATCTCTTCGTCCGACGGGAGCGCGAACGACAGGCGCCCGGCCTCGACGTTGCGCGCGACGAGATCGTCGAGGCCCGGCTCAAAGATGGGGATCTCGTTGCGACGGAGGGCGTCGATCTTGGCTTGGTCGAGGTCGAGACAGACCACCCGGTTGCCCATCTCGGCGAACCCGGCACCCGTGACCAGTCCGACGTACCCTGTGCCAACGACGCAGACGCGCATGCGACTCTCTCGGTCGCGGCGCGTCTAACGCAGGTCTGCCGACTTCGCCCGTACCCGCGCGCGCCCCAGGAGCGCCCGCACGAATACGGTATCGCGCAGGGGGGGCTGTCGCGGACGGCGGTCTTGTTGTAGCATCACCTCCGTGAAATTTCGTACGTTCGGCGCTGCATTGCTGTTCACCCTGCCCGCGACCGCGTGCGGCGGTCCGGCGGCGCCGTCGGTCACCTGGCACCCTGTCTACATGAACGGTACCGGCCGCTACCCCTATGCGTGCGGCGGCGCGGACTCCGAGGTCTCCGGGTGCTTCGTGCGCGTGGAGCAGGGGACCTTTCGGATGGGCGCGCAGGCGACCGACCCCTCCGCGCCCGGCTACGACGCCGCCGCCAAGCCTGACGAGGCGCCCACGCGATCGGTGGGCGTCCCCGCGTTCTGGGTCCAGCGCGAGGAGGTGAGCGCGGGCGCGTTCCAGGCCTGCGTCGACAAGGGCGGCTGCTCGTCAGACCACGTCCTGCTCGACGCGCCGGCCGCCACCTTCCACGGACCGGATCCGCTCTGGCACCCGGCGAACGCGGTGAGTTGGGAGGGGGCTCGCCAGTACTGCGCGTGGATCGGCGCGCGCCTGCCCACCGAGGCCGAGTGGGAGTACGCCGCGCGCGGGACGGACGGGCGGCGCTGGCCGTGGGGGAGTGATCCAGGCTGCGGGCCCTACCCCAAGGACGCCGGCGCGCTCCGCCACGACAAGGAGACCACGTCGATGGGCCAGACCGGCGCCACGCTCACCTGCGTGCACCGCGAGCCCAACCACTACGCGGACCACGGACCGGCGAGCGCGTTCGGGCTGGCCTTCATGGGCGGCAACGTCTGGGAGTGGGTGGCCGACTGGCACGCGCCCTACGACCCGCAGGCGCTGGACAACCCCAAGGGCCCGAGCACCGGCACCGAGAAGGTGCAGCGCGGCGGCGGGTGGACCAGCGAGGATCCGAACGAGCTGCGCGCCGCGGGCCGCGCCTCGGTCCCGCCCGAACAGAAGTTTGATGACGTGGGCTTCCGCTGCGCGATCGACGACGCGGGGCGTCTGATGGTCCGCGGCGGCGGCGGCCCGACGGAGCCTGCGCCGTGATCGGCGCGCTGCTCTGGCTCTCGGTCGCGCTGGGCGGCGATGTGCTCGGCTGGCGGCGTGACGGCACCGGGGTGTTCCCGGACGCCGCCCCGCCGACCCACTGGTCGACCACCGACTCGGTCGCCTGGAAGGTGGCGATGCCCGCCCGCTCCAACGCGAGCCCGATCGTGGTCGGTGGCACCGTGCTGGTCACAGCCGAGCCGACCACCTTGATCGCGGTGCGGGCGAGCGACGGCGCCGTGCTCTGGCGTCGTGATCACGGCGTCGAGATCACCCGAAAGACCCAGGCCGAGCGCGACCTCGCCAAGCGGGAGATGGCCGAGATCCCGACCCTTCGGGTGGCGGTGCGCGACGGGCAGCGCGCGGTGAGCGAGCTGCGCCGTGCCGCGCGCGCCGGGGGTTCCACCGCAGATCTGCTCGCCCGCATCGACGTCGCCACCAAGGACCTGTACGCCAAGCAGGGGAGGCTGGACACGCTGGAGACCCGCTACCCCACGCCGCCGGACGAGCAGAGCAGCGAGTATGCGTCCGGCTTCGTCGGGTTCTCGTCGAGCACGCCGGTGAGCGACGGGCGCCGGGTCTACGTCGTCTTCGCGAACGGCGTGGTCGCCGCGCGGGAGCTCGACGGCTCGCTGGCGTGGGCCACCTGGGTGGGTGCCCCCGCCACGTCGATGCGCGGCTACCACGAGGGCCACGCGGCCTCGCCGGTGATCGCGGGCGGCGTGTTGGTGGTCGGGATGGGGTCCCTTATCGGCCTCGATCTGGCGACGGGTGTCGTCCGCTGGCGGGGCGCCTCCTACGAGGACTTCGGCACGCCCGCCGTGGTGCATGTCGGCGCAGAAGCCATGGTGGTCACGCCGGGCGGCGACGTGGTCCGCGGTCGCGACGGGGCCAAGGTCGGCTCGCTGGGCCGCACGCTCTGGTACACTGGGCCCGTTCCGCACCCAGGCGGGGTCTGGCTTGTCGGCAACCACACCAGCGACACGGCGTCGGGGTCCGACTACACGCTCGGCGCCACCGGCAGCGCGGTCAGCACGTCGACGCGCTGGACGGCCACGCTCCCGACGGATCGCTACTACGGGGCGCCGGCGCCCTGGGGCGGGCTGCTCAACATGGTCAGCCGACACGGCCAGGTGTTGGCGCTGGGGGCCGCGGGCGGCGCCGTCTCCTTCCGCGAGACGTTTGACCTTGGCGCCGTGGGCGAGATCTACTCGAGCCCGTGTGTCGCGGGGGACCTGCTGTTCATCACGTCGGACGCGGGGAACACGCTGGTGCTGCGGATCACCGCGCAGGGCTACCAGCGGGTCGGCGTGAACCCGCTGGAGGAGATGCGCAGCAGCTTGGTGTTCTCAGGCCGCGACATCTATGCGCGCGGCATGAAGTACCTGTGGAAGCTGCACGGCGGCTGAGGCCGGGGCGCACCTTAGGGGTGCGTGTAGCCGGCCACGTCGAGCGAGGTGGTGGTGGCGACCTTGTAGGCGCCGCGCTCCCAGAACAGAACGCCGTTGAGGCTGGAGAAGCTGTCGGTGTTGCCCAGGCCCGGGTAGTCCGCGAGCACGTCGTAGAAGCGCGGCGTCATCAGGACTTCGTCGCTCCCGCCCACGGTCGTGACCTTGACCTCGCCGTAGCCGTTGCGGTTGCTGACCACGTTGAGCGGGCCGTCCACGTGGACGCGCATGCTCTCGTAGGTCTCGGCGACGGACGGGTCGAGGATGTCGGCGAGGGTCAGCGTGACCGGCTCGGGCAGCGCGGCGGCGCCCGTCACGTTGAAGTACGAGCTGGTGTCGATCGGGTCGATCACGATGGTGGAGAGCGCGTCCACGCTCGTGCCGCCGACCGGATCCTCGACGTAGACGCCGACGAAGTCGAGCAGGTCGCCGATCTCCGGCATGTCCTGGGTGTTGTCCAGGTCAAGGTAGAGGCCGGCGTTGTCGGTGTAGGCGGGGTCCTGCACGATCACGCCGTTGCTCGCGGGCGGGGTGACTCGGTAGCGAACCGCGGTGACGACCAGGTCGTGGAAGTGCAGGTACGAGTTGAGCGTGTAGATGCCGGCGTGTACGAACGGCACCTTCGCGTACTCGAGCTGCACGTCGGTGTCGGTCGTGTCGGTGTCGGCGACTTCGGTGTCGGCGACGTCGGTGTCGGCGGCGACGTCCGTGTCGTCGAGGTTGTTCCCAGTGGCGTCGGTGTCTTCGTTGCCGGTGCCCTTGGCGTCACAAGCGGTGAGGGCGAGAGCAGCGAGCAGGAAAGCAGAGGGACGCATAGGAGTCTCCAGGTTCAGGCCTCGGCGCCGAGGCTAGCGTTGTTCGGCGTGTCGCCCACGCCGGGGATCCAAGATTCGTCCGGGCCTTCATCAGGCAGGACAAGGGGCTTGTTGAGATAGTCCACCCGGATTCCGGGTGAGACGCACATCCGCCAGATGTAGGCGGGCATGCTGGGTTGATCGAGGTTGGGATGAATGTGGGGAGCGACCAGCTCCTCGTGCGCAGCCTTGGTCTTGGACCAGTGCAGGCCTGCCTGCATGTGGTGAATGGTGTGGTAGCCGTTGTTGAACGCCCACCAGTTGATCCAAGGTCCGACGAAGTTTCTGGAGTGGTCCCACTGACTGTCGATTGCCGTGCCGTCGTGTTGTAGGAAATTCATCCCGACGATGCCAGCACCCGCACAATTGTGGGGGATGAACAAGAACAACAGGAAGGCCATGGGATGGAAGTAGAGCAGCGCGACCTGTGTAGACGCAAACACGACCCACTCGCTCACCCACTGGCGGAACCAGCGCGGGCGCTCGGTGCGCATGGCGGTCGCGTACTGCAGGTCCGCGGCGAAGATGTCGCGGCTGAGGACGACCGGTGCCAGCAACAGATTCAAGGCGTTGATCTTGAAGCGCACCTTGGTCGTGCGCATCACGTCGCGGCGCGACTGGGTGTGCAGGTGGTGGGACAGGTTGTGCCCGGGGACGTAGGCGCTCACCGGGTGTCCGTAGGCCAGCGTCAGCACCAGCTGGAACGCCTTGTTCAGCGTGCGCGAGTGGAAGATCGGCGCGTGGATGGTGTTGTGCGTGATGACGGCGCACATGAAGCTCATCCAGCAGGTGGCGAGCACCCACGGCACGATCGCCCACCAGGGCAGCTTGTCGAACAGGGCGTAGCCGCCGAGCGACAGCGCGAACGTGGTGCCGACGAATGCCAGCGTGCGACGATCGCTGGGCTCCTTGAGCAGGGCCATCGAGTCCTCCATTGCAGGGGCGGCTAACACGACGTGGCCGTCTGCCCCGGTGGGCGATTATCCACCCTCGGGTCTGAGGTCTCTCGACATGGCCGACACGCCGCTGGAAGCTGCGCCCCCCCGGGCGTCCGCGTGGGGCCACAGGCTCGGCAGGCTGGTGGAGGTCTGCCTGGTGATGGCGGCCACGGCGGCGGTCTCCGAGGTGGTGCTGAGGCTCGTGAACCCCACGCCCCGCGTGCAGATCACCCGCTCCAAGCGTCCGGGAGTCGACGGCTGGGACTTCGCGATGCTGGGCGACCAGCCCACTTGGCGCGACGCGGGCTCCGAGGCGCGCCGCAACGACTCCTGCCCCCACGAGGGCAGCGTGGACGTGGTGCTGATGGGCACCTCGATCACGTTTGGGACCGGCCTTGGGCCCGACGAGCCGTTCGCGCACCTCATGCAGCGCTCGCTCGACGCGCAGGCGCCGGGGCGCTGGTGCGTGCTCAACCTGGCCCAGCCGGCCTATGTCGGGTCGAACAAGCTGGCCGAGCTGCCTGCCGCCCTGGCTCGCTTCCACCCCAAGCTGGTGCTGTGGGAGGTCTGGGGGAACGACCCCGACCGCTACACGATGGTCGGCCCCGATGCGTTCGCGTTCAAGGACCTCCGCGTCGGCGCCGACGGCCTGCCGTGGGTGCTGCCCGTCCCCAACCCGCTGCATGGCTGGCTCTTCGCGCGGTCGCGCCTCTACCAGTACGGCACGCTCGCGCTCGACAGCCGGGTGGACGACGGCGCGGACCGCTGGCACCACTGGGCCGACGATCGCATGGAGCAGGTCTACGCCCTGGTGTCGGCGTCTGGGGCCAAGCTCGCCCTGTACGCGCCCACGCCGCTCTACAAGGCGCCCGACGAGCTCGCCGACCACCCCGACCAAGCGATGAGCACCGCCAGGACCTGGGGTGCTAAGCACGACGTCCCCGTGTTCTTCTTCGCGGAGGCGCTGCGCGGGAACGATCCGGCCCAGATCGCCATGCACCGCGACGGGCACCTCAACGCGTTGGGGCATGCCCGCATCGCGCCGCCGTTCCAGGCGTGGATGGTGTCGCTGCTGCCCGATCTTGCGCCGCCGTCGCCCTGACTCACGCAATCCGTCGCGCGCGGTCGCGGCGCCCGGTTACGCGTGAACACGAGCGGGTGGGAGAGCATGAGCATCGACGGGATGGCGCTGCGGCGACGGCGGGAGCGGCTGGGATTGAGCCTGGAGCGGGTGTCCGAGGGCACCAAGGTCTCGCTCGACTACCTGCGCGCGCTTGAGTCCGGTGACCTCGCGCTGATCCCGCCCGGCCCCTACGCGGAGCGCTACGCGACCGCCTACGACTCGCTCCTGTCTCGTGTCGCCGCCCAAGGTCCCATGGCGATCGACGGCAGCGTCGAGCCGTCGGCGTGGAGCGACGCCGCTTCGCTGCCCACCGTGGACGGCGAAGACGGCGAGCCGCTGTCCGAGCCCATCATCCACACGCGCCCCGTGCCGGAGGAGCCCGTGGAGATCGAGCGCCGCGTGCCGCTCGCCACGGTCCGCCGCATCGCCACCGTCAGCATGACCATCGCCGCGCTCCTGATCACCTGGGAGACGCTGTTTCACTGGAAGCCCTGGCGGGCCGTCACCGGCGCGCGCGAGGATCACGTGGTCGTGCGGGCGAAGGTGCGCGAGAACGCGCGCCTGGCGGTCCGGGTGGACGGGCTGCTGATGGAGGACCGGGTGTTCGCCGGTCGGGAAGAGGGCACCTGGTCGGGGTCTGAGCGCGTCGAGCTGGATGTGCCGCGCCTGGATCTGGTCACCGTCACGTTCAACGGCCGCGCGGTCGACCCTCGCGGCGAGCAGGATCACCCGCGCACGCTCACGTTCGTCGACGACGCCGGGTCGCGCTGACGCATGGAGCACGGCGCCGACGCGATCGTGGTGGGGCGCGTCGACGTCGGGGACGCAGATCGGGTCATGCGCTTCCTCACCGCGGACCACGGTCGCTTGGACCTGATGGCCCGCGGCGCGCGCACGTCGCGCAAGCGCTTTGGGCCCGCGCTGGAGCTGGGCACGCGGGTGTTTGTGGTGTGGCGGCGTGGTCGCGGCGACCTGTCCTCGCTCGACCGCTGCGATGCGATCGCCATGCCGCGCCGCGCGCGCGAGGGCTACGACCGCGTCGTGCTGCTCGCCTACGGCTGTGAGCTGGCCTACGCGCTGTCGGCGGCCGGGCAGGGAAACGAGAAGCTGTTCCGCCTGCTGCTCGCGTGGCTCGATCTGCTGGAGGCGGACACGGAGCCCGGCCACGCGGAGCGCGTCGCGTTCGAGGCCAAGGCGCTGACCTTCTCCGGCCTGACGCCCGCGCTCACGCGGTGCGCGGTCTGTGGTGAGCCGCTGGACGGCGAGGTGCGCTTTGACCCGGAGGCCGGCGGAGCCGTGCACCTGGGCTGCGGCCCTGGGAAGGTGGTGGACGCCACCGTGCTCGCGGTTCTCGACACGTTGCGACGCACCGCGCTCGCCGACGTGGGCCCCATCGAGCTACCCAAGGCCGGCCGCTGGCTGCTCGCGGACTTCGTCGAGCACCACCACCGGGCCAGGATGCGCTCGCGCGCCTTGCTCGACACGATGGAGGGCGCATGAGGTTCTGGATTGGGCTGGTGATGCTGGGCGCCGCGGGCTGCGCGCCGTCGACCGTGTCGATCGCGGGCCGCGTGATGGCGGGCTTCCATTCGACGGACGTCGCCGCTGGCGCACACGTGGAGCTGCGTGACGAGGCGTTCGGGCTGGTCGACGTCGCCGACGCCGACGCCGACGGCGTGTTCTTCGTCGACGCGCCCGAGCGGGCCTACATCCACCTGATCGTCTCTGGCGACGGGCTCGTGCCCGCCTCGTTCCCCGGCGAGTCCGGCGACGGCCCCGCGTTCGACATCCCGAACGGCCAGATCTTCGCGGTGACCGAGGCCGAGCTCGCCGCGGAGCGCGCAGACTTCCTAGGCTGTGCGGGCGCTGAGGAGGCGGACGGCGTCATCTACGGCACGGCCTGGCTCTCGGTGCCCGTCGCCGACGTGACCACCGGCCCGCCGGAGCCGGCCGCCTTTGCCTACGTCGAAGACCTAAACCAGACCGACAAGCGGACCGCCTGCTACCTGGATGACGCGGGCTCTGCGGTGGCACCGGACGCCACCGTGGCCGGCACCACCGGTCGCTTCGCGATCTTTGGCGTGGCCGGCGGCCCGTGGGCGCTCACCCAGGGTCGCATGACCTCGAGCTCCAGCTCCGTGCTGGGACGGCAGACCGTCTACGTGCCCGAGGGCGGCGTGCTCGCCCGCCTGCCCGCGCTGGTGCCGGTCCTCTAGTTTGTCCTCGCGCGCCGCAGGCCTGTGTCGCGCGCCGCGGCGGCGCAATCGTGTCGTCCGCGTGGTTCAGGGCTCAGACCGTGTCTTGTCGGACCGATAGGGTTGTGCGAGCGGAATCGATTCCGTACGGGTTACCGCCCGTGGTATCCGTGGACACGAATGAACGACCCCTCGTCGCAAACTCTTCGAAGCTCTCACGGCGTGCCCGTGGCGTGGCACGTCCGCTCGGACGTGGGCCGGGTCCGTTCCAACAATGAGGACGCCTGGGGCGCGCGTTGGCTCCCGGACGGATCCCTCCTGCTGGTCGTGTGCGACGGCATGGGCGGGCACGAGGCCGGTGAGGTCGCGTCCAACCTGGCGGTGGAGGTCATCTCCAACGTGATCCTGCACTCCGACACCACCACGCCGCAGGCCGCCGTCTACGAGGCGCTGATCGCGGCCAACCAGGCGATCGTCGACGAGAGCCGCAACGCGGGCCGACGCGGGATGGGCACCACCGCCATCGTCGCGCTGGTGCGTGGGCGCGAGGTCTACGCGGGCCTGGTCGGCGACAGCCGCATGTACCATGTGCGTCGCGGCAACGTGGCGCTCCGCACGGTGGACCACACCCGCGTGCAGAGCCTGCTCGACCGCGGCGAGATCCGCCGCGAGGACGCCCGAGACCACCCGGACGCCGGCATGCTCACCCGCGCGCTCGGGCACGCCCGCATGAGCAACGGCCTGCCGCTCGTCCCTGAGGTGTTCGCCGAGGCGATCCACCTCGAAGACGGCGACTCGATCGTGCTGTCCAGCGACGGCATGCACGACCTGATCGAGGACTGGGAGGTCGCGGCCACCGTCGCCGGCGAGACGCCGGACCGGGCGGCCGAGGCCCTGGTGGACCTGGCGCTGGACCGTGGCGGCCACGACAACTGCACGGTCGCGATGCTCACGATCGGCGAGCGCGCGAGCGCGTACGACGCGTCCTTCGCCGAGCCCATGGTGCCGTCCGAGGGCGCCGTTGACGTGGACATGGACGGCCCGACCGTCGATGAGTCCCGCCGCGGCGAGCGCCTTGTTGTTCAGGAAGTCCCTGCCAAGAAGCGGGACGATCAGCTCCTGCTCATGGCCCTGGTCGCGGGGATCTTCCTGCTGGCCGTGTCCGTGGCGCTGATGACGGGTATCTGGTTCATGTACGCGCGAGAGGGCGCGCCCTAGACGCGCCCGATGTCCGAAGTGGGTCGAGTCGTGCTAGGGTTCCTGTGGATGCCGGAGGCCACGAATGGGTCGTAGCGCCGACGATGTCGCCGTAGCGGTGCGCACGTTCGGACTCGTAGGTCACCGGTCGGCCGGGAAGACCCAGCTCGCGGAGAGCTTGCTGCACGCGGCAGGCGTGGTGCGTGAGCCCGGTCTGGTCGATCGCGGCGAGGCCCTGCTCGCGTCCGAGCCCGAAGAGCACGCGCGCGGAGGCAGCCTGTGGCCTGCCATCGCCTGGATGCCCTGGCAGGACGCCGTCGTTCAGATGATCGACACGCCCGGAGACGACGCCTCCACGCACACCGCGCGGCTGGCCTTGTCGGGCGTGGACGCCGAGCTGCTGGTGATCTCCGGTCCGGACGGGCTGGAGCGCGGCGCGGAGGACGCGCTGCGGGCCTCGCGTCACGCCGATCGGCCGATGATCGCCGTGATCAGCAAGCTCGACCGCCCCGCCGACCTGGACGGCATCCTCGCGCGCTTGGCCGACGTGGGCCGCCGTCGGGTGCTCCCGCTGCAGGTGCCCGTGTTCGACAAGCACGGCGCGCTGACCAGCCTGGTCGACGTGATCGGCGAGCGGCTCCTGACGTGGTCCGCCCCGGGCGAGCCTGTCGTGGGCCCTGTCCCCGAGGACCTGATCGATGAGGCCGAGGCGCTACGCGAGCGCGTCGTCGACGCGGCCGCCATGTGCGACGAGGCGCTGCTCGAAGCGTGCCTAGCCCAAGCGCCCATCTCGGCGGAGTCGCTCTGGCCTGCGCTCGCGCGCGCGGTGCGGGACGGCGTGGTGCTGCCGGTGCTCTTCGCGAGCGGCGTGAAGGGTGTGGGTGCTCAGCCGGTGCTCGACACCATGTCGCAGCTGACGCCGTGCCCGCTCGGCTGGACGCTCCCGCCCGACGGCGACGGCGAGCCCGCGTTCGTCGCGCAGTGGATCGCCAGCCGCCTGGACGCCGAGGGCCAGGTCGTGTCGATCGTGCGCATCTGGCAGGGGCACGTCGGCCCGAACTTGATGTGGAAGAACGCGCGAACGGGCGGCACCGTGCGGGTCCGCAAGCCGTATGAGGCCCGCGGCCCCCGTCGCTCGGTCGCGCGGCACGACGGCCCCGGCACGCTGCTCGCGCTGTGGGAAGATCTGCCCGGCCTGCCTGGCGACACCTTCACCGACGGCCCCCGCGTGCCGCTGGGTCCGCCGGCCTCCCGCCCCGCCATGGCCTGGCTCAACCTGGCGCCGCGCGACCCCACGCACCGCGAGCGCGTGGTCGCAGGCCTGAGCCGACTCGCGCGCCTGGATCCGTCCGTGCGCGTGGAGGACGACGCCACCACCGGCGCCATCCGCCTGTCCGGCACCAACCCGCGCCAGCTGGAGCAGGTTGTCGAGCTGCTCCGTGGTCGGTTGGCGCTGGAGGTCACCTCGTCGCTGCCTCCCGTGCGCTACCTGGAGCGCCCCGTCGCGGGCGTGACCGGCGTGCACACGCTGCACCGCAAGGAGAGGGGCGGGGACGTCTCGGAGTTCGCCGAGGTGTGGGTCGATTTGACGCCTGCGACGATCGACGCGCCCTTCCGCTTCGTGTCGGACGTCGACGAGGACGTGCTGCCCACGCGCTTCCAGCCCCCAGTGGGCGAGGGCGCCAAGCGTGCACTCGAGCAGGGCCCGACCGGCGGCTACCCGGTGCGCGGCGTGTTCGTGCGCCTCACCGGCGGCGAGTACGACGTGCTCGAGTCCAAGGAAGAGCACTTCATCACGGCGGGCGAGCTGGTGATGCGCGCCGCGCTGCACGCCTCGGGGACGGAGCTCTGGGAGCCGTGGACCGAGGTCCACGTGTTCGTGCCGTCGGCCGACGTGGGCGCGGTGCTGTCGGACCTGGCGTCGCAGCGCGCGCGCGTGATGGGCCTTGAGGTCGATCACGACGACGAGACGTCGATCCAGGCGTGGCTTCCGGACCGCGAGATGCGCACCCTGTCGACGCGGCTCGACTCGCTGACGGGTGGCCGGGGCTGGTTCATCCCGCGCTCGACACACTACGACAAGCTGCCCCGTGATCTGGTCGCCGACGCGGTGGCGTCTTCGCCCTTCCGTCGGGTACGGTCGACGGATGCAAAGTGACAGCCTTGAGATCGACGACGCGCACGTGCTCCGAGAGATCACTGGCGAGCTCGACGCCCACCTGAAGTGGGTGGCGACCGACCTAGGCTGCGAGATCACGCGCCGCGGCGGGTCGATCCGGTTCTCCTCGCCGGACGGTCGTCACCACATGGCGATCCGCCTGTTCCAGCAGCTGGCGGAGCTGGCGCGCGGCGGCATGGCGCTGCACCCGTCGGACGTGCGCGACGCGCTGCGCATCCTGCGCAGCGAGCCCGAGGCCGAGGTCGCGAGCTTCTTCCGCGACGCCGTGCTGATGGACATCCGCAAGCGCCCGATCGTCGCGCGCACCGCGAACCAGCGCAGCTACCTGGCGGCGCTTCGGGCGCACGACGTCGTGTTCGGGATCGGCCCCGCAGGCACCGGCAAGACCTACCTGGCGATCGCCAGCGCGGTGGCAGCCCTACGCAAGGGGCGCGTGCGCCGGATCGTGCTCACGCGCCCTGCGGTGGAGGCGGGCGAGAAGCTCGGCTTCCTACCGGGCGATCTGACGCAGAAGGTCGACCCATACCTGCGCCCGCTCTTCGACGCGCTCACCGACATGATGGAGCGCTCGGATCTGGACCGCATGATGGAGCGCGGCGACATCGAGGTGGCGCCGCTCGCGTTCATGCGCGGTCGCACGCTCAATGAGGCGGTGGTGATCCTCGACGAGGCCCAGAACACCACGGTCGAGCAGATGAAGATGTTCCTCACGCGCCTGGGCGACAAGGGCCGGATGATCATCACGGGCGACCCTTCGCAGATCGACCTGCCGGATAAGCAGCGCAGCGGCCTGGAGCACGCGCTGCACGTGCTCAAGGACGTGCCGCAGATCGGCATGGTGCGCATGACGACCGCGGACGTGGTCCGTCACCCCATCGTCGCGGCCATCTTGGACGCGTACCAAGTGGACGCCGACGCGGCGCGCGAGCGGATGCACGCGCAGACCGAGGCGAACCGGCGGCGCTAGCGCTGAGCGGTCGCGCGCCCCGCGAGCGGGGCAGTCCTACGCGGGCGGCGCGGCGTGCTCCGGCGCCGCGCGGCGCCGGCCCGCGGCGATCAGTCTCGGCGGGGACCGGACGGGCGGCCGCCGCGCGCAGGCGGGCGACGCGAGTCAGAGCGCGACTCGGAGCGCGGCTGAGGGCCGTCGAGGCCAGCGTCGAAATTGCGCAGCGCGGCGCGCTGGATCTTGTTGCCGATGGCCTTCTCGATCTGGGCGAAGTTGCCCTCTTCATCCGGCGAGATGAACGTGAGCACCGCGCCCTCGGCGCCCGCGCGCGCGGTGCGGCCGCTGCGGTGGATGTAGTCCTCAGACGAGAAGGGGACGTCGAAGTGTACGACGTGCGTGATGCCGTCCACGTCGATGCCGCGGGCGGCGACGTCGGTGGCGACGATCACAGGGCAGTCGCCGCGACGGAACGCCTCCAGGGCGGCGACGCGCTCCTCCTGCGTGCGATCGGAGTGCATGCTGGTGGCGTTCACGCCGCTGCGCGTGACGGTGCGCGCGAGCTGGTCGGCGTCCTTCTTGCGCTTCACGAACACGATCACGGACTTCATCGCGCGGTGGCGCAGCAGCTCGCAGAGTAGCGCGGCCTTGCGGCGCGACGACACGCGGAACGCGCGCTGCACCAGCTTCTCGGCGGGCTTCTGCGCGTCGACCGTGACGGTGGCCGGGTCACGCAGGATCTCGTCGGCGAGCTTGCGGACGGCCGGCGCCATGGTGGCCGAGAACAGCATGGTCTGACGCTCCTTGGGGAGCTTCTCGATGATGCGACGCAGGTCCGGGAGGAAGCCCATGTCGAACATACGGTCGGCCTCGTCGAGCACCAGGACCTCAAGCCCCGAGTAGTCGACATAGCCAAAGCGCATGTGGTCGAGCAGTCGGCCGGGCGTGGCGACGATGATCTCGGCGCCGGCCTTGATGGCCCACTCCTGCGGGCGGATGTCCACGCCGCCGACCACGGACACGGCGGTGAAGCCGAGGTGGTAGCCGAGCGCGAGCGCCTGCTCGTCGGTCTGCATCGCGAGCTCGCGCGTGGGCGCGAGGATCAGGACGCGGAGCTTGCCCTTCTCACCGCCCGCCATGCGCTGCAGGATGGGGAGGAGGAAGGCGGCGGTCTTGCCCGTGCCGGTGGACGCGCAGCCGATGATGTCGCGGCCGGTCATGGCGATGGGGATGGCTTGCATCTGAATGGGGGTGGGCCGCTCGAATCCAAGGTCACGCAGCGCGGTGGTGAGCTCAGGGATGAGATTGAAGGCCTCAAAGGTGTCGGACATGCGCTCCTAGCGGGAAGGCGCCACAAGTATGCTGTGTTGCGTCGGTAGTCAAGGTTTCGAGCGCAATTCTCGGCCTTGTCGGGTGCCGTCGCGAGTTGGGCGCGCGGCTGTGGGGAGATCGGTGGTAGCTTGCCGCCGGGCACACCATGGAGGTCTCCTTGCCGAGCACGTACAGCGCCAGGCTCTCGCTCGTCCTCGCGTCGTTGGCGGCGTGTCAGGGCGGCTCGCCGTTACCGCATGGGAAGAACGATCCGAACGACATCCGATCGATGGCAGGCGCGGAGCGGCTGGACGGCTGCCTCGTGGCCCCGGACTACGCCAAGCAGCCCGAAGACATGGACATCGTGGTGGCGGACTGCCACTGGGTCGTGGCGAATGGCGCGGACTGCCCCGCAGCGGACGCCCCGCTTCCCTGGACCGACCCGCTGTACTCGCGGACCACGCCGGAGGCCGGTTGCGCGGCGCTCGGGCGGACCGTGTGCCTCACTGCCGCGACGGGGCGGGTCGACACGCCCGTCGAAACCGGGTGGACCGGGGACACCACCGACACCGATGCACCTCCAGACACCCGCGACGTTTGCCACTATGGCTGCGTCGTCGTGCTGAACGGAGCGGTCTGCGGCCGCCCCCTCCGCGCCGAGGCCGGCGCCGCCTGCGTCGCCCCGGTCGTGGCCCGTTCTGGCTGGTCCGCCCCGCTCGCGGTGGAGGCGCTGCCCGCCGACCTGCGTCAGGCCCTCGGCGAGCGCTGGCTGCGCGACGCGGTGGGGGAGCACGCGTCGATCGCGTCGTTCGCGCGCCTCGCCCTCGACCTGCTCGCGCACGGCGCGCCCGCCGACCTGATCGCGCGGGTCACCGAGGCCCAGGCGGACGAGGTTCGGCATGCGACCGCGGCGTTCTCCATCGCGTCGGCGGCGCTAGGCACCGCGGTGGGCCCGGGTGCGCTCGCCATCCCGCAGGGCCCGACGCCGACGCTCGCGCAGCTCGCCGCCGACACCGTGCGCGACGGCTGCCTCAACGAGTCGATCGCGGCGGCCGAGGCGATGGTCCGGCTGGCGGGCGCGTCGCCCGGGCCGATCGCGGACGCGCTGCGGCAGGTCGTGGAGGACGAGGCGCGGCACGCCGTCCTGGCGCGTGACCTTGTCGCCTGGGCGATCGAGCAGGGCGGGGAGGAGGTCGCGGTGGCCGTGGCGGCGGCGTGGCGCGTGGGCGTCGAGTCCGTCGCCCACGTGGCCGACGAGCGCGTCGCGCCCGAGGTCGGGCTGTGCGGCGCGGACGCCCTCCGGCTCGCACACACCCAGGTGCGTCAGACCCTGTGGGCACCCGAGGTCGCGGCCGCCTGACGCGGCCGCCCGCAGGGGCAGCGAGCGCGCTTGGCTTGCAGCGCAGGCGTGCGCGGAGGGGCCTTGCGTGGATCCAGCGGAGCGCGTGCGCGTCCGATCGAGACGCCGGGGCCAAACCGAGATAGACCCCTGGGTCGCCCGCGACCAGGACCCGCAGAATCCATGCCCGAGACCCCTCCGATCGACCGCGCCTCCGCTCTCCGCCGCTGGGCGGTGCTGTGCGTCGTCGCGCTGTGCACGGCGGTCTTTGTGGTCGACTGGGGCGGCGTCCCGCGCGAGGTGCTGCGCGTCGGGGACGTCGCAGAGCGCTCGGTCAAGGCACCTTTCTCGTTCTCGTGGACCGACCTCGCGTCGTGGGACGCGGCGCGCGCCAACGGGCGTGAGGCGGTGCCGCCCGTGTTCACGCTCGACACGTCCGTGGCGCTCAGAACGGTCGACCGCGTGGGGCAGGCCTTCGCCGCCGCGCGCGACGCCATGGCCGCCGCCTCGCCGCGCGAGCAGGCCGCCGCGGCGCGCGCCGCCACGCACACGCTCGCGCTGACGCTCGCCGTCCCGCAGCTGGAAGGGGACCTCAAGCCGCTCGCGGACGCCGGCTTCCCCGTCCTCGCGCAGGACATGATCGGCCGCTGGATCCAGGCGGCCTACGCGGATCGATTCGTGGTGGCGGATCGCGCCGCGCTGCCGCGCGCGGGGGCCCAGCTCCGGCTCGTGTCCGGTCAAGACGCCCGCGATCTGCCCGTGGACGAGCGCTTCCTGACGCCCGAGGAGCTGCGCGAGCGGCTGACCCTGGCCGCCATCCAAGACGTGCGCTCCGCCACCTGGGGACCGTCGGCCGAGGCCCTAGGCCGCGCGTTGGTGGCGCCCAACCTGACGCCCGACGTCGCCCGCACCGAGTCTGAGCGCAGCGCGGCTGAGGCGGCGATCGTGCCTGAGCCGATCGTTGTGCAGCGCGGCGAGACGTTGTTCCGCGAGGGCGACAAGCTCGGCCCCACCGAGATCGCCCGGTACGAGGCGCTGCAGCGCGGCCGCACGGATCACGGCCCGGCGCTCCAGCTCGCGTCCACCATGGGCTTCTTGCTGCTGATCATGGCCACGCTCTCGCTGGGCCGTCGCCGCGGCGAGACGGAGGATGAGGACACCCGCGAGCTGGCGGCGGTCGGTGTGCTCGTCGTGCTCACCGCGTTCCTGGCGCGCGTGGTGGTGGCGGCGGCGCCCGGTGTGGCCGACATGGTCGGGCACGACATGTCGCCTGAGGCCGTCTGGTACATGGCGCCCGTGGCGGGCGGCGCCATGCTGGTGCGCATCCTGATGGGCGCGCGTCGGGCGATGTTCTACGCGGCGGCGGCGGCGGCGGTCTGTGGTCTGCTGATGCAGCTCGACGCGCTGCTGGTCGTGTACTTCCTGCTGGTGGGCGTGGTGGCGGCGTCGCGGGTGGACGCCTCGCAGGAGCGCCTGAGCATCCTGCGGGCGGCGCTGGTGTCGGGCCTGATCGGCGCGCTGACCGTGCTGGTGCTGCACTTCGTGCGCATGTACCAGGGCGACGGCGAGCTCTCCCTGGCCAACACGATCGGCCCGCTGTGGTCGATGTCGGCGGCGGTGATCGGCGGCGTGCTGTCCGGCTTCTTGGTGCTTGCGCTCGTGCCGCTCTTTGAGCTGCTGGGCTTCGTCACCGACAACCGCATGCTGGAGCTCGCGAGCCTGAACCACCCGCTGCTCCGCCAGCTGATGCTGCGCGCGCCGGGCACCTACCACCACTCGGTGATCGTCGGCACGTTGGCCGAGGCGGGGTGCGAGGTGATCGGCGCGAACTCGCTCCAGGCCAAGATCGCGTCGTACTTCCACGACATCGGCAAGTCGCAGCGGCCCCGGTACTTCGTGGAGAACCAGCGCGGCGGCGCCAACCCCCACGGTGAGCTGGAGCCCGCGGACTCAGCCGCCATCCTGGTGGGCCACGTGGTCGAGGGCGCGCGCATGGCGCGGGAGCACAAGCTCCCCAAGCCCATCATCGACAACATCCTCATGCACCACGGCACGGGGATCATCCAGTACTTCTATGACCGCGCGCGCAGCCAGGCGGACCAGCCGTCGCAGGTCGACGAGACGTCGTACCGCTACCCGGGCCCCAAGCCGAACACGCGCGAGGCGGGCGTGATCATGCTGGCCGACAAGGTCGAGGCGGCCACGCGCACCATCCGCAACCCGACGGAGGACAACATCCGCGCGATGATCCAGCGGATCGTCACGTCGGTGCTCAACGACCACCAGTTCACCAACTGCCCGTTGACCTTCCAGGAGATCCACGCGGTCAACGAGACGTTCGTGAAGGTGCTGGTCGGCATCCACCACCAGCGCATCGAATACCCGGACACCGCGTCGATCAGCCAGGCCCCCGCGGTGCGTCCGCAGCCCCGCCAGGACGACTACGAGGCCGTGCACAACGTGGTCGAGCTGGACCCTGTCGCCATGAACCCGGCCGCCCGCTGGCACCGCGACGACCTGACCGACGAGACCACCGACTACGAGTCGCTGCGCAACCTGCCCGGGGGGAAGTGAATGGAGATCGACGTCACGATCGAGGACGGCGTCGTCGCCGACGGCAGCGCCATCGAGGCCGACGCGCGCCGCGTGCTGGAGGCGCTGGACCTCGACGAGCCCGAGCTGTCGATCGTGCTGACCGACGACGCCCGCATCAAGGCGCTCAACGCCACCTGGCGCGACAAGGACGTCGCCACCGACGTGCTCTCGTTCCCGCAGCAGGAGGACGAGGACGTGGTGGGCGGCTTGCTCGGGGATCTGGTGATCAGCGTCGAGACCGCCGCAGCCCAGGCCGCCGAGGTCGGCCACGACCTGCAGACCGAGCTGCGCGTGCTGCTCGTCCACGGCCTCTGCCACTTGCTCGGCTACGACCACTTGGCGCCCGACGAGGCCGCCGCCATGCGCGACGAGGAGCAGCGCCTGCTCACCGTGCTGTTTGGAGCCACCGCGGCCGCTGGTCTTGTGGAGCGGGCGGGCATCGTCGGTTAGGGCGCGCGGCCGGTGCCCGTGAGGGCGCCACCGAGGGTTCTCCATGGTCGACGACATCCGCGCTGCGATCCAGCCGCTCTCAGCGCGTGTCGACGCGCTGTGGGGGCACCTTTGACATCGGACCCAAGGTCGAACAGCTCGCTGAGCTAGACCGTCAGGCGTCCATGCCGGAGTTCTGGTTGGACGCCGCCGCCGCCCAGAAGATCCTCAAGAACAAGGGTCAGGTCGAGCGCACGGTGAGCGACTGGAAGGAGGTCAAGAGCCTCCGAGACGACGTGATCACGCTCGCGGATCTGTCGCAAGAGATGGACGACGACGCCACGGCGGACGAGGCGCGCGCCGCGCTCGCGGAGCTGGAGAAGAAGCTCGATGGCCTGGAGACGCGCCGCCTGCTGTCGTCGGAGTCCGACAACAGCGACGCGATCGTGGAGATCAACCCCGGCGCGGGCGGCGTGGACGCCGCGGACTGGGCCGGCATGCTCATGCGCATGTACACCCGCTGGGCCGAGAAGAACGGCTTCACCGTGGAGATGTTCGACCGTCAGGACGGCGAGGAGGCCGGCATCCGCAGCGCCAGCTTCGCGGTGCGCGGGCCCTACGCCTTCGGCCAGCTCCAGTCCGAGATGGGCGTGCACCGCCTGGTGCGCATCAGCCCCTTCGACCAGAACGCGCGCCGTCACACCGCGTTCGCCGCCGTGAACACCTACCCAGAGATCGACGACGACATCCAGATCGATCTCAACCCCGCGGACATCGAGTTCAGCGCGATGCGCGCGTCCGGCGCGGGCGGACAGTCGGTCAACACCACCGACTCCGCAGTCCGCTTGATCCACCGCCCCACGGGCATCGCCGTGAAGTGCTCGGCCGAGCGCAGCCAGCTGCAGAACCGCGAGAAGGCGATGAAGATGCTGCGCGCGCGGCTCTACCAGCTCGAGATCGAGCGGCGTCAGTCCGTGCAGAACGAGCTCAACGCCGCCAAGAAGAAGATCGACTTCGGCAGCCAGATCCGCTCCTACGTGCTGGCGCCCTACCAGATGGTGAAGGACCTGCGCACAGGCTTCTCGGTCGGCGACGTGGACCGCGTGCTCGACGGCGAGCTCGGGAACTTCATGTCCTCGTGGCTCGCGGCGCGGGCGGAAGGTCGCCTGGGCGACGTGCAGGACGCGGACGACTAGTCGGTTGGTTGTGGGCCCTCTACCAAGGCATGACGATGTACGAGTTCGACGCAGAGTTCGTGGCCAAGACCGAGGCGATGCGCGCCGCGGGGGTCAACCCGTACCCCAACGGCATGCAGCCCACGCATGTGTCCAGCGCGCTCCACAAGCGCTTCTTGGGCGTGGACGATCCGGCGACGGATCCGACCAGCCTGGACGTGGCGGTCGGCGGCCGCGTGATGTTCCGCAACCGCATGGGCAAGGCCATGTTCCTGCGCGTGCAGGACCGCGGCGAGGCGGTGGTGATCGGCACGGACGCCGAAGGCCAGCCCATCGTCCGTGACGGCATCATCCAGGTCTACGCGCGCCAGGAGGAGATCGGCGTCGAGGCGTTTGAGCAGCTCAAGGCGCTCGACATCGGCGACTTCGTGTTCGCGCGGGGCCACCTCATGCGCACCAAGACCGGCGAGCTGTCGGTCCAGGCGCACCAAGCGCAGCTCGCCGGCAAGATCCTCAACACCTTCCCGGACCGCTTCCACGGCGTGGCCGACGTCGAGCTGCGCAGCCGCCAGCGCTACGTCGACCTGTTCATGAACGGCGACACCCGAGACACCTTCCGCACGCGCAGCCGCGTGGTGCGCTTCGTGCGGGACTTCTTTGAGGCGCGCGACTTCCTGGAGGTCGAGACGCCCATGATGCAGACGATCCCCGGCGGCGCCACGGCCCGCCCGTTCGTCACGCACCACAACGCGCTCGACATGCCGCTCTACCTGCGCGTCGCGCCCGAGCTGTTCCTCAAGCGCCTGCTGGTGGGCGGCCTGGAGCGCGTGTTCGAGATCAACCGCAACTTCCGCAACGAGGGGATCAGCGTCAAGCACAACCCCGAGTTCACCATGCTGGAGTTCTACCAGGCGTGGGCCACCTACGAGGACCTCATCGAGCTCACCCAGGACCTGCTGGTCGGCCTGGTGCACAAGCTCAAGGGTGAGAACCTCACGGTGGAGTTCGCGGGCAAGTCCATCAACTTCACGCCGCCTTTCCGCCGCGCGGACATGGACGAGCTGATCGCCGAGACGCTGTCCGTCCCGCGCGAGTCGCTGCGCGATCCGGCCTTCTGCGAGGCCTGGTGGCGCGCGCACCACACGGTCGCCCACGACCAGAAGCTGCCCACCACCTGGGGCCGCTGGTGGGAGATCCTGTTCGGCGAGCACGTCGAGCACACGCTGATCAACCCGACCTTCGTCACCGGCTTCCCCGCTGAGATCTCGCCCCTGGCGCGTCGCAATGACGCCGACCCCACCCGCGTCGACCGCTTCGAGATGATCGTGGCCGGCTGGGAGCTGGCGAACGCGTTCAGCGAGCTCAACGACCCGGTCGACCAGGCGGCCCGCTTCCAGGCCCAGGTGGACGCCCGCGACTCGGGCGACGACGAGGCCATGCACTTCGACGCCGACTACATTCGCGCCCTGACCTACGGCATGCCGCCCGCGGCCGGGCAGGGGATCGGCATCGACCGCCTCGTGATGCTGCTCACGGGTCGTACGTCGATTCGTGAAGTGATCCTGTTCCCGACCTTGCGCCCCGAGCGTGCGCAGGCGACCGGGGAGTGATTCAAAAACACCCTTCCTCCTAGAACGGGGAGGGGCCTTGGAGCGCCATGGACACGCCGGCCCCGGTGGCGGAGGCAGGCCAACCCTCGACCACGCCGGTCGACTTCGACCGCCTCCCGGCGGTGGAGGGTCGCCGCGCGTTCAGCGCCGAGTGGTGGCTGGCGCGCGGGCATCTCAAGGCGGGGTCGGGCGAGCTGTTCGTGTCGTTGATCACGGCCCTGTCCATCCTGGGCGTGGTGCTTGGTGTGGCCGTGCTCGACTGCGTCCTGGCGGTGATGAGCGGCTTTGAGATCGACCTGCGCGACAAGATCCTGGGCGCCAACGCGCACGTGGTCGTGATGCGCCTGGGCGGCGGGGTGGAGGCAACCCCCGAGCTGCTCAAGACGGTCGAGGACGTCCCGGGCGTCGAGCACGCCGCGCCCTTCGTCTACAGCGAGATGATGATCCGCTCGCGGTTTGGCACCAGCGGCGTGGTGTTCAAGGGCGTCGACCCGGAGCGCACGGGCGCCGTGACCGAGGTCCTCAACCAGATCCAGCGCGGCGTGGACGGCAAGTCCGACACCGAGGCCCAGAAGCGCGCCGTGTTCACCTCGCTCGTGGGAACCCTGACGGGCGTGGGCCCCGACGGCGACACCGCCTACCCCACGATGATCGTCGGCAACGAGCTGGCGACCGACCTACAGGTCGAGCCGGGCGACGTGGTCCAGGTGATCAACCCGCTGGGCTCGGGCCCGTCCATGATGGGCATGCCCACGCCCACGGTGCGCAGCTTCCGCGTGGCCGGCATCTTCCACAGCGGGATGTTCGAGTACGACACCAAGTGGACCTACGTGAGCGTGGCGGCCGCCCAGGACTTCCTCAAGCAGCCCAACACCGTCACGGGCATCGAGATCCGGGTCAAGGACATCGACGCCGTCGAGCCGATCTCCCGCGAGATCGAGGGCAAGCTCGGCTACCCGTTCTACGCGCGCCACTGGCGCAACCTCAACCAGTCGCTGTTTGAGGCCCTGGCCTTGGAGAAGCTGGTGATGGGGCTGATCCTGAGCCTGATCAGCGGCGTCGCGGGCCTGCTCATCATCTCCAACCTGTACATGATGGTGCTGACGAAGCGCCGCGAGATCGCCATCCTCAAGGCCATGGGGGCGGGCGCGGGCACCGTGCTGCGCGTGTTCGTCATGGTCGGCGCGGTCATCGGGCTGGTCGGGGCTACGCTGGGGACCCTGCTCGGATACGCGGGCTGCCTGTTCCTGGCCTGGTACCAGTGGCCGCTGGAGACCGACGTGTACTACCTCTCCAGCCTCCCGGTGGTGTTCGAGCCCGAGAACTTCGCGTCCAGCGCGATCGTCGCGCTGCTGATCTGCCTGCTGGCCACGGTCTACCCGGCCTACCGCGCCGCTTCGCTCGACCCGGTCGAGGGGCTTCGGTACGAATGACGGGCGTCGCGGTCAAGGTGGTGGGCGTCTCCAAGACGTACCAGAAGGGCGGGGAGCAGATCCGCGTCCTCCAGGACGTGAACCTGTCGCTGGAGCCCGGCGAGCAGGTGGCGATCATCGGTCCGTCCGGGAGCGGAAAGTCGAGCTTCCTCCACATGCTCGGCCTGCTGGATCGAGCGTCGGCGGGCAAGGTCCTGCTCGACGGCGTGGACGTGGACACCCTGTCCGGCGGCGCGCGGGATCAGCTGCGCAACGGCAAGATCGGGTTCGTATTCCAGTCGCACAACCTGCTCCCCGAGCATGACGCGCTGGGCAACGTGATGGTGCCGGTCCGGCTGGGTGGCGGCACGGTCGCCACCGCCCGAGCGCGCGCGGAGGCCGTCCTGGGCGCGGTCGGCCTGGGGCACCGCCTGACCCACAAGCCGGGTGAGCTCTCCGGCGGCGAGCAGCAGCGCGTCGCGCTCGCGCGGGCCCTGGTGATGGGGCCTGGACTGATCCTCGCAGATGAGCCGACTGGGAACCTGGATCCGGTTACAGCGGGCGGCGTGTTCCACCTGCTGCTTGATCTCCACCGTCAGCTTGGCAGCACATTGGTCGTCGTCACGCACAGCCACGAGATCGCCGCGCGATTCCCGCGCCGACTCCTCCTGCGTGACGGTCGCTTCGAGGAGGCCTGATCGTGCGTCGAGCGAAGGCGCTCATCCTCGGTGCCCTGCTCACGGCTTCGGTCGCGGGCGCGGCGGAGCCTGTGCCCGCGTCGGGCAAGGTGGCGGAGGTCGTGGTCCGCGGCACCCGCTGGATCGAGGAGGCCGCGGTCCTCGCGAACGTGTCGATGCACGTCGGCGACGCCATCACGTCTGAGCGGGTCCGTCGTGACCTGAACGCGGTGTGGGGTACCGGCTTCTTCCAGGACGTGCGGGTGCTGTCCGAGGAGATCCCCGGACGCGGCATGCGCCTGATCTTCCAGGTGGTCGAGAAGCCTTCCGTCACGGACGTGAAGCTGGAAGGCAACAAGAAGATCGACGAGGAGGACCTCCGCGACCTGATCGACGTGAAGTCCTTTGGCGTGCTCAACGAGGCCAAGGTCCGCGAGACGGTGAAGCTTCTCCGCGACAAGTACGTCGAGAAGGGCTTCTACCTGGCGGAGATCAACCCCGAGATCGTCCCCACCGGCGAGAACAGCGTCGACGTCGTCTTCCACATCGTCGAGAACCGCAAGGTCATCGTCCAGCGCATCGAGTTCACGGGCAACGACCACGTCGCGGACCGCAAGTTCAAGAAGTACATGCAGACCAAGGAAGGCGGCTTCGCCCCTTGGTTGTTCAATACCGGCACCTTTGACGCCGAGAAGCTCGAAGGCGACGCCCAGGTCGTCCAGTACGTGCTGCTGGAGGAAGGCTACGTCGACGCCAAGGTCGACCCGGCCAAGGTCTACCTGTCGCCCGACAAGCGCTACATCTACGTCTCCTTCCACGTCGAAGAGGGCCCGAAGTACGAGATCGGCAGCACCGACGTCGGCGGCGACTTCAACGACGAGAAGGGCCTGACCAAGGACGCCGTCGAGCAGATCATCTCGGGCATCGCCACGGTGGACGTGCAGGAAGACCAATGGCGCGCCGCGCACGGCCGTCACGTCCCCAAGACGCACCCCAAGCGCGGCCCGGAGCTTGAGCCCGGCGAGACCTTCAAGTACTCGACCATGGAGGCGGTGCGGCAGGCCGTCACCAACCTGTACCAGGACCAGGGCTACGCGTTCGTCAACGTCATCCCGCAGCCCATCCCCAACCACGACACGAACACGGTCGACATCCGGTTCGACGTGGAGATGGGGGAGCCGCAGCGCGTCGGTCGTATCGACATCAGCGGCAATGACCCCACGTTTGACAAGGTCATCCGCCGCGAGATCCTGGTGAACGAGGGCGACCTGTACCGCGGGTCGCTGATCGAGGCCTCGAAGGAGCAGCTCATGCGGCTGGGCTTCTTCGAGGACGTGCAGGTGAGCACGCCCAAGGGCGAGGGCGACAACGTCCTCGACCTCAACGTGAAGGTCACCGAGCAGCCCACGGGCAGCTTCTCGCTCGGCATGGGCTACTCCAACCTGGAGAAGTTCTCGGTCAACGCCAACGTTCAGAAGAACAACTTCCTGGGCTTGGGCTGGATCGTGAACGCCGCAGTCAACTGGTCCAAGCTCAAGCGGCAGGCCAACCTCGACTTCATCGACCCGCACTTCTTGGACTCCGACTGGACCTTCAAGATCAGCGGCTACTGGATCGAGCGGAAGTACCAGCTCGACGAGTTCCAGCGTGGCGCGTCGATCGGCGTGGGCCGGTACCTGGACCGCCTCGACGACGTCGAGCTGCGCCTGGACTACACGATCGAGGACGTGGGCATCAGCTCGCTCGACGCGTACCGCAAGCGCCTGCTGGGTGGCGAGCTGTTCCGCAACGGCCTGACCAGCAGCGTTGGCCTGTCCTTCATCCTGGACAAGCGGAACAACAAGATCATCCCGACCAAGGGTATCTACACCACCGCGTCCATCAGCATGGCCGGCGGCGCGCGCTCCAACGACAAGCTGGTGTCCGTCCTCGGCGGTGACTTCAACTTCGTCGAGGCCAAGTTCAACCTGCGCTGGTACCAGCCGCTGATCCCGCACAGCGACATGTTGATCTTCCGCTTCAACTCGTCGGTGGGGGCCGTCTGGTCGACGGACGGCTCGGTCATCCCCTACATCCACCGCTACCGCGCGGGCGGCATCAACTCCGTGCGCGGCTTCCAGTGGTTCAGCCTCGGCCCCACCATCCGCACCATCCGCTCGGATGACCCCACCTCGGGTGATGACTCCCTGGTGGTCGGCGGCACGCAGAGCTGGGTGAACAACTTCGAGATCGAGTCGCCGATCGTGAAGGCCGCGGGCATCAGCCTGGTCGCCTTCTTCGACGCCGGCAACGCGTTCGGAGACCCTTGGGGCCACGGCAACATCAACCCGCTCCAGCTCCGCACCGCGGCCGGCTTCGGTGTGCGCTGGCGCAGCCCGATCGGCCCGCTGCGCTTCGAGTGGGGCTTCCCGCTGCGCCCGCGCGACGACGAGAAGCACACCGTGTTCGACTTCTCGATCGGCTCCTTCTTCTAGCCCCCGACGTCCCCCTGACCCGCGCCTCGGACGGGTCATGGCGGGTCAAGGGTTCTGTCCCCGAATGGCCGGGTCCCGGCCGTGACGCTAGAAGGCCCGCCTTCCCACTCCCGCTGCCCTGGTTCCAGGAGGCAACTTGATCCGCTCCATCCTCCCCGCGTTCGCGTTTGGCATGCTCTTCGTCGCGACGCCCGCGCTCGCCGAAACCAAGATATGCATCATCGACGCCGAAGAGGCGATGAACGAGACTGGCGAAGGCAAGGCCGCTCAGGCCAAGCTCGAGTCCATGTACACGGGCAAGCAGGGCGAGATCGAGCGCCTCCAGGCGGACCTCGAGAAGCAGCTGACGGACTACGAGGCGCGCAAGATGATCCTGTCGGAGTCTGCCCGCGCAGACCAGGAGCGCGTGCTCGCCGAGAAGCAGCGCTCGTTCCAGGCCATGGTCTCGCAGTCCGAAGAGGAGATGCAGACCACCTACGCGCAGCTGCTCCAGGGCATGCAGGACAAGCTCCTCCGCGTGGCCCCCACCGTGGCCGCGCGCAAGGCGTGCTCGGTGATGCTCCAGAAGGAGGCGACCGTCTACGTCGGCCCCGACGTGCTCGATCTGACGCACGACGTGATCGCCGAGCTCGACAAGGCCCACTAGGCCCGCCGTGCGAGACCAGGCCCAAGAGCCCGTCTCGCTCGACGGCCCCGCCGTGCGCGCGCTGCTCCCTCAGGCAGACCCGTTCGTCTTGATCGACGACGCCCCTGAGGTGGTGCCCGGCGTGCGCGTGTGGGCCCGATACCAGGTCCCCGAGCGCACCTTCTGGACGGACGCCCACTTCCCGGGCGAGCCGGTCATGCCGGGGGCGCTGCTCTTGGAGGCCATGGCGCAGGCGTGCTCGCTCGCGTGGCTGACGCTGCCGGACTCAGAGGGGCTGCCCGTGCTGGTGGGCGCTGAGGCCTTGCGCTTCCGCTCGCCCGCGCGTCCGGGCGCCCTGCTGGACGTGCGCGTCGAGGTAACGGAGCGCCGTCGGCTGTGGCGCTTTCGGGTGGTCGTGACCGAGGGCGTGCGCCGAGTCGCGGACGGGGAGCTGCTGGCGACCCGCGTCGGACGGCACCCGGCGGGCGCGTGAGCGACGCCGCGACGCGTCGGGCTGACCTGGCCTTCGCGGCGGCGTGGGCGCTGATCCTGGTCGGCGGTGTCGCGTTGCGGGTCGATGCGCTCACCCACGGCGTCACCACCGACGAGATCGGCAACGTGCTGGTGCGTCAGTGGGGGGCGGCCTTCTTCGACCCGGAGTCTGGCGTGAACCCGCCGCTCTGGCGTTGGCTGGGCGTGCCGTGGTCGTCCGACCGCACGGCGATCGACGTGGGCCGCGGCGTGGCGTTCGTCGCCGGGGCGCTGGGGATGGTCGCCGTGGGAGACGCCGCGCGACGTCTGGGCGGGCGGCTGTCCGCGCTCGCCGCCACCTTGCTCGTCGCGCTCGGCCCCACCTGCATCCGCGACAGCGCGCTCGATCGGGCCTACGCCGCGGGCGCGTTGACGCTGGCGGTGGTGCTGTGGCTGTCGGCGCAGCCCACCCTGCGGCCGCGCCTGACCCTCGCGGCCATCCTGCTGCTGCCGTGGTGGCACTACCTGCTCTTCCCGGTGGCCGCGGTATGGCTGCTGACGGGCGAGGGGACGCGCCTGCGCACCCGGCTGATCGCGGGCGCGCTGGCGTGGGCGCCGCTGGTCGTGCCGCTGTTCCTGGGCCGCGGGCGCCGCGAGCCGCAGACCGACGGGTGGATCCGCCCCACGCTGGACGTGCTCTCCGGCGGCCTGCACCCCGAGCCGCACGCGGGCAGCCTGGTCGCCGCGTGGGGCGTGGACTCGCCGTCGGTGATCGAGGGCTGCCTGCTGCTCGGTGTGTGTCTCGCCTGCGGCCTGACTTGGCCGTGGCTCTCCGCGACCGGGCGCCGCGCGTGGTGGGGTGCGCTGGCCGTGGCCGCGGCGGTCGCGTTGGGTGAGCAGGTGCACTTCGTCCGTAGCGACGCGGCGACGCTGTGGTGGGTGCCCTTGGCCATAGTGCTGAGCACGGCCTCCTCGCGCCTGCCCGCCTGGGCGCACGCGATAACCCTGTCCTTGCTTGGGTTTGGCCTGTTCGCCCAGCTGCCCGCGGAGGTGGGCGTGATGCGCGAACAGGGCGTCCGGCAGGACGGGCTGCGCGAGCTCAACGCGTGGTGGCCGGGCGACACCGCGCTTGTGGTGCACCCCGCGTTCGTCGCGGGCGCGCTGTGGTTCGAGCGGACCGGGACCAGCCAGACGCTCGCGCGCGACGTCGGTCCCTGCGTGGTCGCGACCGGCTGCTACTCGGACGGTGACGCGACCTGGCGAGGCCTGGACACGCTCGGTCCAACGCGTGCGGCCGACGTCGTGACGCTCACGCCCTGGGTGGACGACGCGGCGATGGCCGGGTGCGCGAGGGTGGTGGACCGGCCTGGGTGGCGGGCGTGGCGGTGCGGTCCCTAGGCGCGTCGCTCACGCGCAGGGGGGGCGGCTGGGCGTCCCCGCGCGTCCGACCGGCCGCATCCAGGCGAGCGCGGCGAACGCGGCCCCCATGGGCAGGTCGCCGGTCGAGGATGAGTCGCAGCCGCCAGTCCGCTCACAGCCGACGGGCCCGGCGACTTTCGTGTCCACGACGGTGTCGAACGCAGACGTGGAGAGGCGCGCCGCCGACGAAGATCCGACCCCCGGCGCGAGCGCCGACGGATCCGGGCTGCATGCCGCCGTGACGGCGAGGCGTCCAACGGACGCGCAAGGCGTGGGCCTGTTCTTCGCTACGAGTGGTAGCGCGGATCGGCCCGCAGAGGGTCGAACTCGCGCTACAAGCCGACCCCCCGGCGCGACGGGCTCCTGCGCGACGCCCGCGACCAATTCGGCTACGGGTCGACAGGCGGCTCGATGGGCACACACCTCCAGGCCCCGGCGCGTGGTTCGACGCCGGAGTCTTCCGACAGCGCATCCAAGACCCGGGGATCACCTGGGAACAGCCGCGCCCAGGCGCGCCTCGCGCCGTCGTCCGTGCCCTCCGCAGCCAGCGTGCTCGCCGGCGTCGGAGAGGGTGGTCTGGCAGGAGAGCCGCCGCCCGGTGGGGCGTCGCCTGGGGACCTGTTCGCGGCAGCGACCGATGGCGGCGGCGGGTCGCTGCCGTACGCGGCCGAGATGGGCGTGGCGTTCGGTGTCGACCTGTCCGACGTCTCGGCGCACGTGGGGCAGCCGGGCCCGCTCGGGGCGATGGGGGCGCGGGCCGCGACAGATGGGCGCTCGGTGGCCTTCGCCGATGCGTCCCCGGCCCGGTCGACGGTCGCGCACGAGATCGCCCATGTGGCGCAGCAGCGCAGCTCGGGTGGTGGCACAGGCGGCGTGCATGCGTCGTCGACCGTGAGCCGTCCGGGTGATGCCTCTGAGGTGGAGGCCGATCGCGCGGCTGCCGACGTGGTCGCGGGGCGGACGCCGACCGTGACCGAGGCGCCGGGTGCTGGGGTGATCAGCCTTGAGGCCGATCCTCGGGCCTACGCACCCACGCCGACGATGGGGGGCGTGCAGCGCGAGGCCGACTTCGGCGACACCTTCTCCAGCACGCCCGGCGCCGTCCGTCCGAGCGCGAGCGTCGCGCCCGGCGAGTCGACCGTGATGAACATCACGGTCGAGCACGACCGCGAGCACCCGCTTGACTTGGGTGTGGGCGATACACCTGCGGAGGAGGAGCTGTTCACCGTCGTGAACCGGGAACCGGTGTCCACGGCCGACACCCTCTCCATCACGCAGAAGTTCGGATCCACTCAGGCCCCGAACGTGCGCCCCATCCCGGACCCCACGTCGATGTACATCGGCGGCGCGCCGCAGCTCGACGACTTGAGCCAGGGCGGGATCGGCGACTGCTGGCTGATGGCCGCGCTCTCCAACGTCGTGTCCCGCGATCCGAACAAGATCCCGTCGATGATGACCTTCACCCCGACCACGGTCTCGGCGACCTTCCACCACTTCGACAACAGCACGCCGCCCGGGCGCTGGGTCGCCGCGACCATGACCACGGCCAACACGCTCCTGCACTACCAGGACCCCGCCGATCCCACCGCCACCTACGAGCTGGTCGGGGCCGGACTGCGCCGCGCCGACGAGCCCTCCGGCAGCCTGTGGTACGGCTTCGTGCGTGGATCGGACCTGTATGTGGTGCGGCGCGACAAGTACGAGGTCGCGCTGTGGGCGCCGATGATCGAGAAGCTCTACGCGCAGTTCACCGAGGCGTTCGGGCAGTACGGCGGCGGCCCGTCCCCGCGCGAGGGCTCCGAGCCAGGCGGCGCGGGCTCGACGACGTCTGGCTACCAGAACATCGACGGCGGCTGGGAGGATCAGGCCTACCCGGTGTTCTACGGCGCGAACGTGGTGTCGCACGGGCAGGAGGACATCAACTACACGCCCAACACCAACCCGGTGCTCGCCAACCAGGGGGCGATCGCCAACCTGCTCCGCCTCGCGGGGGAGGGGGTGCCCGCGGACCAGACGTTCATGCTGTCGGTCGACCTGGACCAGGGCAGCGCCGTGGCGCGCCTGCGGCAGCTCATCGACTTTGTCGTCGGCGACCGCGACAGTCGGCGCTACCCGACGCTGCGCAACGCGCTGGTCGCGCTCGGCACCCGCTGCGACGACTACACCGGCGCGCCCGCTGGAGGACCGGTCGAGGCCGCTGCGCTGTCGAGCCTCGCGCGCGACGCTGAGGCGCACGCCCGCCCGACAGCGTGGCCGATGCTGTCGAGCCCCAGCGCGCTGCCGCGCTACCACGAGCTCTACGAGCTGCTCAACACCATCAAGAGCTTGGGCACCGACCACAGCCCTGGCCGGCGCAACACCTACGCCGATCACGCCTACCCGGTGTTGGGCGCCAGCTTCGTCGGGATCGACGGGAACGCGCTCACGCTCACCCAGGCCACCCTGGCCGCAGAGGCCGCGAACATCGACCCGGCGGCGTCGACGGTGCGGATGCGCAACCCGCACCACACCAACGAGCCAAACGTGCCCACGTCCGCCCGCGACGCGAACCCCAACGACGGCCTGTTCACCCTGTCGCTGGACCAGTACCTCCGAGACTTCGCGCTCCAGCAGGTCGCGCTCGTCCGCAACACACCCGCGCCGGCCGGACCATGACCATGCGACACCTCTGCACTTTGCTCTGGCTCGCCGCGTCCACCTGTGCTGCGGCACCTGTCGGAGGGGACGTGCATGCGTCGCCTCCAACCCTCGGAGATCCCGTGCACCTCACCATCCACAGCCCGGCAGACTTTGCCGCCGCCACCGCCGCGATGGCCACCCTGGCGTGGGGCGACGCTCCAGGCGACGCGCGCCTGGACGTGTCGATCGCCGCGGGGGACTACGCCGGGCGGTCGCTTCAGCTCAAGCAGGATCCGAACGCCAAGCACCCCGTCACGCTCGTCGTGCATGGCGAGGGGCGGGCGCGCGTGGCGTCGCTCGCGCTGGACCTGGAGGCCGCCAGCGTGACGGTCGCCGATCTGGTGTTCGACTCGGCGCCGACGACCTACGCGCTCAAGGTGCGGACGCCCGGTCAGACCAACCTCGCGCGGCTCGCGTTCCTCGATCAGGTGGTCGGCGCCAAGGCAGGTCCAGCGACCGGCGGCGTGGTGCTGCTGGAGGCCAGCTCCGCCGCAGCGACGGCGACCCTGACGGACTGCGCGTTCGTCGGTGGCAGCGCGCGACGCCCCGTGCCGATGGTGACGCTGGCGGCGCAGCCCGCGTCCATGTTCGCCCGCATCGACCTGGTGCGCGCGGTGTTCGCCGACGCGGAGTTTCCGACGCTGATCTCGCTCGCCGCGGCCCAGCAGCTCACGCTCGAGGACAGCGTCGTCGTGCTCCGCCCAGGCACGCGGCTGGTGCGCGCCGAGGCGCCGTGGGCGCAGCTGGTGCTGCGCAGCGTCACGGTGGTCGCAGACGGTCCCGATCAGGTGCTGGAGCGGTCGGGCGCGACGGCGCCGCCCTACGAGGCGTCGTCGGTGCGGGTCGCATGGCGCAAGGGTGGGGAGATGCCCGCGGGCGCGGCCTCAGTCACGCTGAGCGACGACGCGCTGACCCAGGCGGTGGCGGGTCTGCGTGAGGCGCTGCGCTCCGGACCGATCGACCCTGCGGCGTTCCAGGCGAGCGCAAAGCTCAGGTAGGCGTCGCCCGGGTTTAGTGCGCAGGGGTGTCGTGCGACGCCTGGGCCTTTACCAGCGCCTTGAGCTCGGCGATCTCCTTCTCGAGCGCGTCAATGCGGCGCGCCTGCGCCTGGACCGCGGCCACCGTCATCGACGTGTAGCCGTAGAGATCGACGTGGTCGCCGTCCCGCGTGACGGCGGGGGAGCCCGACACCATGTCGTCGATGATGAAGCCCGTGTGCGGGGCGCCCGTGACGTCGTCCTTGTAGATCCACTTGGCGAGCTTCACGTCGCGGAGGTCGCCGTAGAGGGCGTCCGCCTGGGAGAGGCTCAGATACGTGATGTCGCGCTTGAACGCCGCGCGGGAGATCGGGCACGCGCCCGACCCGATGGGGTTGGCGAAGTCACACATCAGCGTGGTGTTGCAGGCGTCGACCGGGTCGCACTCCTGGCCCACCATGCGCGCGAAGCAGCGACCGCCCGCGACGTGCGGCCCGCAGCGAGGCAGGCCCTTGGCGATCCACCCTCGACAGACGGGATCCCCGCACGTCTGCCAGAGGGTGGCGAAGCGACGATCGGCGTTGCCCGCGTTGGCCTCCGGCGCGTCGAAGGAGCCGTCCCGCGTGGTGGGATCAGGTCCGATGGGGTCCGACACGTTCTCGACCCCGCAGGCACCCACAAACACCAGCGTCAACCCGAGCGAGCGAAACATGGCAGCCTCCAGGGACCCACTGAACCTAGCATAGGGCACGCCCCGACCACTCCAACTTTCTAGGCATTCGCAGCCTGATCCGGGCTAGGCTACGCTGGAGTTGGGCAGGGAAGGGAGTCGACATGAATCAACGCATCCTCCGGACGGTCTACGCTGCGGCGTGCCTCGCGCTCGGCGCGTGCCAGGACACGGGCCCCGCCGCCAACTTTGACGACGGGGCCTGGGAGTTCCAGGTCACCTCGCTCTGGGCTGAGCCCGAGGGCGGCGTGGCGAATCCCACCGACCCGCTCGACGACGCCGACTACACCCCGGTCGACGACGCGGCGGGCTGGTCGCTCCTCGTCTCCGACCACCGAGACACCATCGCCCTCACCGACATCGCGGACGACACCAAGACGATCGACGGCACCTTGGGCGACCCGGTGGGCGACAGGCTGCACTACGACCTGACCGAGGGCGTGTTCGCCGGCGGGCGGTTCGAGGTGTGGGACGACGGGTTCCTGCGCGCCGAGCTGACGATCTACGGTTCGGGCGTGCCGATCGCGCAGAGCGCGCGCGGCGATCTGGTCCAGATCATCGGGCTTTAAGCGCGGCGACCTCCGCTAGCGCTTCGCGTTGGGGGCCTTGCACACCGTGCGGATCGCGCACGTTGCGCAGGTCTCGTCGTGCTTGAAGCCCAGGCACGCGCCGCTGATCCCGTGGTGGGCGAGCGCGAAGTCAAAGCGCACCGGGTCGGCCGGGTCAAAGCGACGCAGGCTGTCCGTGATCTCCGCCGCCGTCCGCCACGACGCGTCCGTTCGCGCGGTCAGGCCCAGGAAGCGCGACAGGCGGCCCACGTGCACGTCCAGCGGCATCACCAGGTCGGCGGGGGAGACGGTCGACCACAGCGCCAGATCCACGCCCTCGCGGGTCGGGCGGACCATCCAGCGCAGGTAGAGGTTCCAGCGCTTGCACGCCGAGCCGTCGGCGGGGTCGGGGAGCAGGTAGCGCACGCCCTGCGGGAGCTCGCGGAAGTCGTCCACGGGCGACCCATGCTCGGCCGCCGACGCCACACACGCTGCCCGCAGCGCGCCGATCGCCAGACCCAGCCGGTCGCGCAGGTCAGGGCCTGTCGGGCCAAACAGCGGCTCCAAGCGGCCATGCTCGGCCAGGACACGGCGCAGGGCGCCCAGGAACACGGCCAGGTCCGCGGGACGGGTCCAGCGGTAGGTGATTCCCGCGATCCGCGGCGCGCGGTCGGCGTCGAACGCGTCGATGAAGCGGCGCGGCCCACCGTGCGCGTCCATGATGTCGAACAGTCGGTCGAGCACGGGGAGGAACAGGTCGACGCGGCCGAACGCGTAGAGCGCGGCGATCAGGCCCGACAGCTCCGCGTCGCGTGGATCCGTGTAGCGGTGCGCGAACCGCAGCGGATCGTGCTGGATCCGGTCGGGCCGGGTGTCGGCATAGAGCGCCTCCAGGTGGGCGTGGAGGCGAGCGGCGGCGTCGGTTCGGGCGGACATGGCGGCGTCTCCGCGCCGGGGCGCGCCCAACCGGCTATCGCCTTGCCATGCCTGACGCCGCGCCCTGTGATCCCCGACTCCGCCCGCTCCTGGTCTGCCCCAAGTGCCGCGGCGAATTGATCGATCGTCCGGACGCGCTGGAGTGTCCGGCGTGCGCGCTGGCCTATCCGGTGGTCGCAGGCATCCCTTGGATGCTGCCCGAGCGCGCTCGTCGGATCCGCGTGGATCCGTTCCGACGTGGGCGTTAGGGGGCGCGCGGTCCGGCCCCGGACCCCGGAGGTCC
>CANJMY010000011.1 GCA_947475315.1 Pseudomonadota bacterium
AGCCCGCCGTCAGGACGAGCAGCACGTTGCGACCGAGGCGACCGCGGATGCCGGTGCTGGCCTTGAGGAAGTCGGAGTCCGGGAGCGCGAGGTACTCGCCTACGGCGCCAGCCTGACCGGTGTCCGGGTTGGCGGCGGTGCCCGCGTCGCCCGTCGGGATCCAGTGCTGGTCCCAGCGGTTGAACGCATAGGAGGCGTCCACCACCAACGCGGTGTTCGGGAAGAAGCGCCATGCGAGCCCCAGGCGCGCCTCGTACGTGTTCCGGCTGTCGAACGGCACCTGGCCGGTGACGCCCGGGATCCGGTAGTCGTGGTAGGACCAGCCGCCACCCGGGACGATGTCGAGCTCGGGGCCAGGGCGGAACTTCAGGTCCAGGCCGAGGTCGTTGCGGAACTGGGTGTTCAGCGAGTTCGCCGAGACCTCTTCGTCCGTGGGCCGGTTGCGGAGCTTGGCCTCTTCATGCAGACCGAACCCGAACACGCCCTCGGGGAGGACCTCAAGGCGCGTGTCGACGTGGAAGTCCGAGAACTGGTCGAGCCGCGGCGCGACGTCCTTCTCGAAGAACTTCCGCATCTCGTAGCGACCATCGAGGGTCCAGCGGATCTTCTTGCCCTTCACGTCGATGCCGAGCGCGGGGGAGAGGTAGAAGTCCCAGGCTGGGATGATCGGCGAGTCGTGCCCGCGCGCGGGATTGTCCGTCGGGTCCGCGAGGTAGGCGTTCGAACGACCTTCCACGCCTGCGGTCACCTCAGGCGTGATTGTGGCCGCGCCCGTGACGATGTGGTCTCCCGGGGCGCCAAACGCGGCCGGAGCCCAGCCCAGGGCGCAACAAAGCGACACCTGAACGGCCTTCCATCGGCGGAGGGTCTGGGTAGACACGAAAGTCATTCGGCGCGCACGTACCCCAAAACACGCAAACGCGCTTGCTCGCGCTGCGTGCAGACGGTGTTCAGGCAGGGATCAGAACGGCGAAACATCGGCCGGATCAAACCCGTAATCGAAGACGTCGCTGGAGAGCGCGCGCGTGTCGACGATCGCGTCACCCACCCCGCCCGTGACGTTGAGGCGGGTGTTGCCATCCTGAGCGCCGACGCCGAGCGCACAGGTGGTGCCCTCCTGGCCCATGCGGCGGCTCTCGCGCAGCGCGATGGCGATCTTGCGGAACTGGAAGTCCGCCTGCTCCTTGTTGCCCGCGGCCAGCGCCGCGTTCATGGCGGCCTCTGCCGCCTCGGAGACCTGAAGCAGCGCCTTGGAGCCGGCCAAGCTCTTCTCGACGCAGGGCTCGCCCACGCCGCCGGCCGACTTGCGCTTGGCGTCATCGGACAGGTGGGTGAGCGCCTTGACGATGCGACGCTGCTCTTCGTTCGCCTGGAGCGTGGTGGACTTCATCGCCGCCGGGTCGGCGGAGAGCATGCGCTCCAGATCCAGGGTCACCCCCGGATCATCGGCACGCGCATCTTGGACGGGGCCAGCGACGGTCACGAAGACAATCAGAGCCGCGATGATCCGGAACATGGTGATTCCTCCGACTAGGTCTGCCACTAGCTTGGAATTAGACGAGGATCGTGGTTCCGTCAAGCTGTGAACAGCGCGTTCACACACAAGATGTTTCGGTTGGACAGGCACGCGGCTTCAGAGCAAAATTCCGCCGCGAGCCGCCGTCACTCCTCGTGGGAGGTCAGCACGAAGGGCACCTTCGCGTCGCCGTCTTCGACGCCCGTGAAGTCCCAGCGCATCACCTTCTTGCGGATGCAGTCGGACAGGGTGTCGTCGCCGGTGGTGTTGTCGGCGATGAAGACGTCCTTGGGCACGCCGCCGGTCACCGTCAGCGCCACGACCACGCGGCCGGAGAGCTTGGGGTTGGACTTGAGCGACGTCTCGTAGCAGAACTGGACGTTGCCGCGGTACTTACGAACGATCTTGCCGACGCTGGCGACATCCGCAGGGCCGTCGATGTCGCCGATGTCCGGGGTGTTCGCCTTCACGACGCGAACGCTCGCGCTGCCGCTGACGCGGCTGACGCCGTCTGCGCCGGCGGTGACGCCACCGATGCCGCGGTCGCCGCCGGGGGGGCCGTCGCCCGTGCGAATCAGGCCGCCGGTGGTGGAGCCCGCGATGTTGGAGGCCTCGGCGAGGCGCGCGGCCATGCCGTTGTCGTATGCGTCCGCGTTGGACACGACGAGGCCGGAGCTGTTCTCACCCAAGGAGCCTTCCAGCTTGGCCTTGAGCAGCTTGAAGAGCTCGGAGTTCTGCTGCATGTCGTTGCGCGCCTGAGCCACCGCCTCTTCGCGGTTCTTGGGCGGCTTGGGCGTGGAGTCCTCGGCGGGAGCGGCCTCGGCGGGCTTCTCCGCGTCCTTGGGCTTGTCCTCCTCCGGCTTCTGCTCCTTGGGCTTCTCGGTCACGACGGGCGGCTTGGCCTGGTACTCGGCGATCATGCCGACGTACTTGTCGAACGAGGGCGGCGGGATGGTGGCCGTGGCCGCCCACACGCCAACCGCGGCGCCGATGGAGTAGAAGAGCAGGATGAAGCCGAGGAAGGTGGAGTCCTCGAACGACACCATCGGACGCCGAAACGACTGCGGCGCGATGGGCTGCGGCGCGGGGGCGACGACGGCCTGGCTGACGAACTGGAACAGGACCTTGGCTTCACCGATGGTGAGCTTGCCCTTGTCGCCGAACGTGAGGGCGATCTGGCTCAGGCCGGTGGCGTCCTTGGCCAACGAGCCGTCACGACGCGCCTTCTCTAGCACCAGCGGGGCGCCGGCGGCCGTGACCTTGCCACGCACCGTGTCGGTGGCCTGGAGGATGTAGGCGCCGTCCTTCCACAGGAACAGTGCGAAGTCACCGGTCTGCCCAGGCACCTGGACCGGGAAGGTGGCGCTGGGCCCGACGCCGAACACCACGGACTCGCCCGGCGTGATCACCCGCTCCTCGACGAGCTTGTCGTCGCGGACGAGACCGACGCGGAGGACCTTGGTTTCGAGCGGAGCCGCGCTCATGCGTTTCCTTCCTGCCCGCGACGCGGGACTTCCTGATCCGTCGGTAACCCGAGGAACAGACACGCTGGTGCCAGAACGGTTCCCGCTTTCACTCGTTCTTTTCCGTGGCCTTCATGACGACCAGTTCGTACTTGGCGAAGTGCGCCTGCCCCGCGCTGTGCAGGACGGCGTTGAGCAGCTCGTAGGGCGTGGTCTCATGGGCGACCAGGACCAGCTTGCCGTCGAAGGGGGGACCGCCGGCGGCCGCGACCTGATCGATTCGGTTCTTCTCGACGTCGAGCGCGTCGCGCACCGGCGCGATGAGGCCGTCCGCGTCCACCGTGGTCGGGAAGGCGGCGACCGTCATCACGGGCTTGTCGTTGACCAGGATCTGCTCCGCGGTGACGGTCACCTTGGTGGCCGCCTCCATGAGCATCTTGGTGGTCGACATGGGCGGATGCAGCGACAGGTTGACGTTGATGTTGCCCGGATCGGTCGCGAAGCTCTGGACCAGGAACACCAGCAGGATGGTCATGATGTCCATCATCGGGGTCAGGTTCAGGTGCGTGATGTCCTCACCGGGGATCTTGTCCTGATGACCGGTGCGACGACGATGACGCCGATGAGCCTGCGCGTCCTCCTCCGAGTGGGAGGTGCGGACCGGCGCGGACGGGGCCGACGGGATCTCGGGCTGTTCGGGCTCCATCATCCGCCTCCCGTCGCGGCGACAGGAGCGCCGAAGAGGATCGCCGGGAACATGATCTTGTCCTCGTCCATGCGGACCGAGTCCATCGCTGAGACAACGTCACGGTAGGGCGTGCCGGTCTCGCCCACGACGATGAGGGACTCGCCGAGGCGGTAGTCCTTCTTCCACTGCTTGAGCGTGTCGTGAAGCTTGACCACGTCGAAGGTCTTCTTGCCGGCCGCTTCCGGGTCGGCGATCTTGGGGATTTGGATGGTGGCCTGGAACTGCGTGGTCTCTTCCGAGGCCAACAGCAGGTAGCCGTCTGCGCGCATGAACAAGGTGACCGTCGCCTCAGGGTCCTTGGCGGTGGCCGCGCCCGCCCCACCCAGTTCGGGCGGGAGGAGCTCGATCATGCGGAACTCGATCACGATCTGGAACGTGAAGACCAAGTAGATCACCAGGGTGGTGATCATGTCCAGGTAAGGCGTGAGGTTGAGCTCGCCGTCCTCGCCCTCATCCTCAAGCTCGTCGTGACTTTGCCTCGACCGTCGCATTCCCTCTCCCATCAAGCTGCGGGAATCAGACTACGACGCCTGGGGAGCGGACTTGGCCGCCTCACGGCCCTCTTCCTCAAGACGGCGGCGCGCGAGGATGTTCTCGATGCGGATCGCCGTGTGGTCCACCGACGCCAGCAGATTGCGGACGAGCGTGGAGAGGATCATGTGGAAGAAGATGCACGTGACGGCGATCGACAGACCGAACGCCGTGTTGTTCATGGCGTGCGCGATGCCGCGGGTCAGCAGGACCGACTTCTGGTCGGGAGCCGCTTCACCGATGGCGGCGAAGGACTCGATCAGACCGAAGACGGTGCCGACCAAGCCGACAAGGGTCGCCAGGTTGGCGATGCCGAACAGGATGCCAGCTCGCGTCTGGATGCGGGGCTTGACCTCCATCAGCGTCTCGTCGATGGCCGCACCGACCGCGTTGGCTCCCAGGCGAGCCTGGTTCAACGCGGCGTGGACGACCGTGGCCGCCGCGGCGCCGTCATTGATCGTGCACAGCTTGACCGCACGGTCGATGTTGCCGCCCATGACGGAGTTCTCGACCGCGTCGAGGAACTTCTTCTCGTCCAGGCGCAGACGGCTCGTCAGCACCACGAGCCGCTCTGCAACCACCGCCAGTGCGAACACCAGGATGGCCAGATTGACGTACATGATGTTGCCGCCGTCCTGGAAGAACTTCGCGATGCTCGTCATGGGGCATTTGCTCCGAGTGTAAAGGGCGGTTCGCGGACCGTGCCGGGCGCTGGGCACCCGGGCGCCGACGATGGGCCCCCAAAGCGCGTCGGTCGTATCACACGGATTCTCAATCTGCCAAAGCGATTGGAGTCCTCCACGGGCTCCTGACGCATTCCCCATCGTTTGGAATGAGGTCGACCCGCATCCCTCTCACGACAACGTGACACAACAACACCATCGCACCGCCCCGCCTTCCGGGGCCAGCGCGAAAACGCGCACGGGGAACGCGCTAGAACGGAGGATCCTGGACGGCTTCCACCACGCGATGGAGGAAGTCCTCGGTCAGTTGGAGTTGGAAGCCCTTGTCGAGGTTCTCGCGACGAATGACGATCACGACCTCGGGCTTCTGGACCTTACCGACGATCTTGAAGCCACCGTCCTCGAAGACGAGCTTGTCGTCCTCGGGCTTGGACGCGTCCTGACCGTGAGCGGCCGGCGCCAACGCGAGCCCGACGAACACCGCCGCCGCGAACGTGAAGAGCTTGGTCATCACTTGCCTCCACCGACGTCCCAAGGGGACGGCTCAGGTGCGGGAGCGGGAGCGGGAGCGGGAGCGGGAGCCGGGACAGGAGCCGGAGCCGGAGCCGGAGCCGGAGCCGCCGCACCGGTCGACCACGGGCTGTCGGCCGGCGCGGGAACCGGAGCCGGCGCGGGCTTCGGGGCGGGCGCGGGAGCCGGCGTCGGAGCGGGCTTGGGCGCCGGCGCGGCGGCCGGAGTCGACGCCGGAGCCGCCGCGCCACTCGACCACGGGCTATCCGCGGGCACGACCGGCGCCGGCGCGGGGACCGGAGCGGGCTTTGGGGCGGGCGCAGCGACCGGAGCGGGCGTCGGGGCGGGCTTCGGGGCGGGAGCCGGAACAGGCGCGGGCGCAGGAGCCGGAACCGGCGTCGCGGCAGGCGCCGGAGCGGGCTTCGGTGCGGGAGCCGGAACAGGCGCGGGTGTCGAAGCAGGCGCGGGAGCGGGAGCCGGAACAGGCGTCGGGGCAGGTGCGGGTGCCGGGGCCGCGGCCTGAGCCGCACGTGCCGCGGCCGCTTCAGCCGCCTTACGAGCGCGCTCGGCGTCGCGGACGGCCCGCTCCTTGTCCTTCTGCACCGCGGTCACGTACTCGGCGGCGCGCTTGGAGTCGGCGCCGCCCATGCTCACGTACTGACCGAACCGCGCGATGGCGCCGTCGTAGTCGTGGAGGTCGTCGGCGAGCAGGATGCCCAGGTTGAAATTGGGCGTGGGGTCCGTGGGCTGCAGGGCGAGCGCCTGCTCCCAGATCCGCTTGGCGTCCTGCGTGCGGCCCACGCCGCGGTAGGCCGCGCCGAGGTCGAGCATGACGGCGTGGTTGCCAGGAGACCGCTCGATCGCGCGCTCCAGCAGCGGCACGGCGTCGGTGAACGCGTGATCGGTCAGGTAGAACCGCGCCATGTAGACGAGGCCGGCCATGCCGTTCGGGTCGAGCTCGACCGCGCGCTTGAGGCGGGCCTCGGCCTGGTAGCGCTCGCCCTGGCGATACTGGGTCCAACCAAAGTGCGCCTGGAGCGCCGCGTCCGACTCAGCGCCGGGGACGGTCTCGGCCTTCTCGAAGATGAACCGCGCCAGCCCGAGCTCATTGAGCTGAAGCCAAGCCTGCCCCATCAGGTCGTACACGCGCAGGTCGCGCGAGTTCACGCGAAGCGCCGACTTGGCCGCGTCGATGGCGTCCTTGGCGCGGCCAAGCGCCACGAGGGCGCCGAGCTTCGCGACGTGCGCGTCGATCGACTTGGCGTCGAGCGCGATCGCGCGCTCGTAGCGGGACAGCGCGCTGGAGGCGTTGCCCGACGCCTCTTCGGACTGACCGAGGCCGATCCACGCGGGCGCCATGTTCGCGTCGAAGGAGGTGGCCTTGGTGAACGCGTCACCGGCCTCGCGGAACATCGCGGAGCGGTAGCGGGCCACGCCCAGGTCGTACCAGCCGATCGCGCTGTTCGGCACGGCGGCGACGACGTCTTCGAGCAGCTTGCGGGCGCGGAGCAGGTCGGGCTCCTGACCGGTGGCGAGCAGCTCGAGCGCTGTCCCAACACGCTCCCCCACCGAGACGGGCGCGGGCGGCGCCACGGGGGCGGCGTCGGTCGTGGCGGCGGGCGCGGACGTGGGCGCAGGCGCCGGAACGGGCTCACCCGCAGCGACCGGCGGCTTCTTCGGGCAGCCGGCGAGGAGCGCGAGCAGCAGCAGCCAACGGGTGTTCGTCATGGCGCACCTCCCGCAGGCGTCGCAGGCTTGGGCGCGTCTTCCTTCGGCGGCTCAGGCCACGGCACGGTGGCGAGGTCAGCCGGCGCGTGCGCGTCGACGGTCCCCAGCAGCGGATCCTTCTGGCCAGGGTGCGCGATCGGATCGATGTCGTGGAGGGCGTCGATGCACTTGTCGACCCACCGCGAGTGGCGCTTCTGCGACTTGCCGAGGTCGATGCCCTTCTGGAGGTAGAGCGCCGCGGCCTGCTCCACCTTCTCGAACTGCGGGAACAGGTTCTCTTCCAAGAGTTCCCAGTAGGCTTCCGTCTGCTCTTCGGACAGGCCCGCCGGCGGCACGACGCTGAAGCCGAGCTTGGCGTACATGCGCCGCGTCATGCCCTGCAGGTAGATCGCCGCGATGGTGTGGTCGAACGAGAGGTAGCGATCAACGTAGGCCTGGGCGGCCGCGTCGAACGCGGCGATCTCCGCCGGGATCTGCGTGAGCAGAAGGTCCGTGTCCTTCTTCTCGTTGCGGATCAGCTTGTGGTCGACGATCTTCTGGTACTGCGCCTGCAGCGCAGGGAAGGCGGCCTCGGCGGCCACGTCGCGACCGGCCGGACCGACCTTGCCGCCCGCGGCAACCACGCGGTCGAACAGCGTGACGATCGCGGCCTGATCGGCGGCGGCCTCACGCGTGCGGCCCGCGGCGCGCTCAAGCTCAGCGATGCGCGACTGCGCCTCGATAGCGTGATCCGGGTTCTTGGTGCCGAAGCTCTTGAGGTAGCCACGGTAGAAGGTGATCGCCCGGTCGGCGTCGACCTCCTCGTACTGACGGCCGGCGCGGTACGCGACGTCTTCGCGGTCGGAGGCGGTCGTGTAGCGGGTGGCGTAGGTGTCGTAGCCGACCGCGGCGCCGAGGTGGTCGCCGATGCCCTCCTTGAGGAAGGCCAGGTCATACTGGGCGTTCGCCGCGTTCTTGTCCGTCGGGAACCGCTTCACGAACTCTTCGTAGTACCCGATGGCCCGGGGCAGGTCGAAGACCGACTCGTAGTTCGAGGCGAGCGTGAAGTAGAACGGCTTGGCCTCGGGGTGATCTGGGTACTCGCGCAGGAAGCGCTCGTAGAGGGCCGCCGCGTCGAGCGCGTGGCCGATGCGCTCGTTGTTCGCCGCGGCCGACAGCAACGCGTCGGGCACGTTCGGGCTCTTGGGGAACTCGGTGATGAAGCCCATGTAGGCGTCGACCGCCGCGGCGTAGTCGCCGCGCTTCGCGGCATCCAGACCGACCTGGTAGCTGGCGCGCTCGTAGGTGGACTGGAACTGCGCCCCGCGCGCCGCCGCCGTCTGGAGAGAGCCGAGCCGCATGGCCGCGAACTCGCGCGACCAACGACGGACCTCGGTGTTGTCCCCTTCCGTGATGTACGTGTTGAGGAACAAGTTCGCCGAGTAGGCGGCCTCGTCCGACTCGGGGAATTCCTTGATGATCTTCTGCAGGCGCGGCCGCGCCTCGTCGAAGCGGTTCGCGTAGAACAGCATCTGCGCGGGCAAGTAGAGGATCTTGCTCCGGTTGTCGTCGACGATCTGGTACAGGTTCGGCTCGCCGCGGGCTTCCATCTCGGCAGCCACCGCCTCGGTGGGCTCGGGGATGTCGCGTAGCAGCAGATCGTCGGCGGACTCAACCAGCGCCTTCTGCTCGTCGAGCAGTTGGTAGACGACGATCTCGTTGCCGGCCTGAGTCGTGTAGCGGCGATCCGTCTCGGACTTGGGCGAGCGCTGGTCGATCGGGCCGACCTTCTCCGCGAGGAGCTCATTGCGCGCGCGGAACAGCATGAACGCTGCAGCGTCGCCGTACTTGTGGAACTTCTCGTCGCGCACGAGCAGCTTGTACTCGGTGGCCCCCTCGTCGTAGCGACCGGCCTGGTACAGCGCGTCGGCGAGCTGGAACTGGTTCTCGAAGTAGCCATCGGAGATCGGGAAGCGCTTGAGGTACTCCTGGTAGCGATCCGCGGCGATGCCGTACGCCACGTGGGCGTCCTTGCCGGCGTCGGCCAGATCCTGGGCGCGCGCCTTGAGCTCGATCGCCACTTCCAGCAGGTACGCTTCGGTGTACTTGCGGGCCTGCGACAGCGCCTCGGGGTTGGCTCGGTTGGCGTTCCACCACGCCGACCCTTCGCCGTAGCTCTCCGTCATCTCCAAGCGGGCCGCGCCGCCCGCGACCAGATCCGCGCTCGCGCCCGAGGTGAGCAGCTTCACGACCGTGTCCTGGAAGTCAGGATTCTCCGGCCGGAACTTGAACGCAGCGTCCGTCTGAAGCGACTCGTACACGGCGACCGCGTCCGACTGCCGCGAGTAGCGCACGAGCGCCTCAGCCAGCGACTTCAGCACGTCCCAGCGGTACGGCTTGTCGTTGCCGACGCGCGCGAAGAAGGCCTTGGCCTCTTCCAGCGGAGTGACGTTGTGGGCGTCCGACTGATCGGCGAGCGACAGCGCCAAGTAAGACACCGCGTCCGGCGCGAACTCGCTCGGGCGGCCCGTGTCGTGGTGCAGCTTCTCGGAGCGGTCGAGCAGGTCGACGAAGCGCGCCATCGACTCGTCGTAGTCGTTGAGCTTGTAGCGAGCCCAAGCCAGCTGGTAGAGCGCAGCCAGGTAGTTGCGACGCTCAGGGCCCTGCGCGAGCACGGCTTCAAACTCGGGGATCGAGGACGCGTACTGGTTGTCCTCGAAGAAGTAATTGCCGAGGAGCAGGTGCGCGGCGTCGGCGTAGTCGGAGTCCGGACGCGCGATGACGAGGTCCCGGAAGACCTGGCGGGCGCGATCACGGTCACGCTGCGCGGAGTTGGGCTCGGCGTAGCAGAAGGCCAGCATGTAGTACGTGACGTCGAGCAGCGCGTAGCGCTCGGACGGCGCGACGGTGGCGTTGTCATTGACGATGCGATCCAGCAGCGCGATCACGCGCGTCAGATCGATCTTGGGCTCGCCCTTGGACTCGATAGCCTCAAGGCGGTCGAGATCGCCGTTCGCGGCGTCCACTTCCTTGAAGTAGGCCGTGGTCGCGATCAGCCAGGAGTCTTCCGCCACGCGGAAGTACAGCTCGGCGAGGCGGAGGCGGACCTCGCTCGCCGGCGCGACGGCGTCGTAGTGCGAGAGGAAGTCTTCGAAGGCCTGGATGGCGACCGCGCGATCCGAGGTCTCGCGCGTATTGATCTGAGCCAGCTGCGCGTCGAAGCGCTTGGTGATCTGCGACAGCGCGAGCGACTTCTGCGAGTTCAGCAGCGTGCTGGTCGACAGCTCCAGCTCACCGACGCGCGAGCGGAAGCGCTCGATGGCGTCGTCGAAGGCGCGGACCTCCTCGGGGACCGGGCCACGCAAGTGCTCCACAGCCGGACCGGAGTCATCCGCCAGGGCCCTGCCGCCAAGCATCGATAGGAGCAACGCGATTGGGGCGCGGAGGTTCACTTTGTCACCCCGCGCTGCAGGTACTGGTACTGCGCTTCCACTTCGGACACGGCGTCGTTGCGCTCCTCAGTGACGGCTTTCTGCTCGTCCCCGTCGGCCACCCAGCGCGACCAATGCACGTTCACGACGCCCATGTCGGCGCCGAGGATGCTGGCGAGGAACTCACCCGAGAGGCGCGCGAAGTCGTCGCGCGCGACCGCGACGGCGAGATCGCGGATGGAGGCGTAGCGGGCGTCAAGCTCGGCCCGTTCGGCCTGCACGGCGTCGACCTGCTCGCGGAACGTGGCGCGCAGACGCTCCAGGTCCGTGGCCTTGAGCGAGGCGATGGAGGAGCCAACCTCGCGCACTCGCCCGATGGCAGCGGAGAGCGTCGCGTGCTGGGCGTCCAAGCGGGTGCTGGTCGGGTCCATGTCTGCGTCGATGCCCGAGGGGGCACGCAGCGCGCGGACCTCCTTGCGCAAGCGCTCCAGGTCTGCCTCAATCCCGCCGAGCTCAAGCGTGGAGGGCTTCTCGATGTTGTCCAGCACCGCCGCCTGCGTCGCGTCTGTGGTGACGGAGTTGCGAGGGCCAGCCATGTCGACCGTGGCCGCGGCCTGGGAGATGCGGCCGCGCAGCGCGTCCAGGTTGGCGCGGGCTTCGGCCAGGCGGCCCGACGGCGCGTTCGCCAGCGCGAGCCAGCGCGTCTCGACGTCGAGCAGCGCGATGCCCTGGTTGATGCCGGTGACCTGCGCAGACAGCACCGAGTAGCGCGCGGAGGTCACCGCGCTGGTGTCCGCCGACCCGCCGAGGGCCGGCGTGAGCGAGGCGATGATGGCCTCAGACGCCACGATGGCCGCCTCCTGCTTCTGCAGGTCGCGGTACATGTTCAGCGCGCGCGAGAACTGCGGGTCGTCGACCAGCAGTGCCACGGCGAACGGCGGGAGGGCCTCAGGGTCCTTGGGCGCCCAGACGCCGTCGGTGTCGTCGCCGAGCAGGTCGTTGAACAGCGCGTTCGCGTCTGCGTCGGGGCGGGAGAGCGTGGTGAACTTCTCGCGCACCGGCGTGTAGTCCGCGACCACCGACTGGTAGCTGGTCAGGGCGCGATCCCACTGGGCCTGCTGGAACTGCAGGTGGCCCTGTACCAAGCGAAGCTCGGCGGCGTACGCGTGGTTCGGGAAGCGCTCGAGGAACGCATCCACCGCGGCGGAGGCGGCCGGGTAGTCCTTGGCCTGGATGTAGACCCAGGCGATCTCGCGGAGCTTGTCCGGCGCGTAGGCGGAGTCGTCGCCGACCTTGGAGTAGGCCTCGGCGGCGTCACGCCACTCGCTCTCGTGTTCGAAGATACGGCCGATGGCGAGCCAGGCCAGATCGACGACGCGCATGTCCTCGAAGGTGACGGCCTCAAACGCGCCCAGGCGCGAGAACACGACGACGGCGTCGCGCATGGAGGGCTCGGTGCCCTCCTCCACCAGCATGGCGCCAAGTTGGTACTGCGCGCGGGCCCAGTACGGGCTCTCGGGCGCGATCTCGTTGAAGTAGCCCTTGGACTTGACGCGATCGCCCTTGGTGTGGAACGCGCGGCCCACGCTGTAGAGGATGACGTCGGTAGGCTGGACCTTCCCGCGGAGGATCTCACGCGTGTAGAGGTCGTCGAAGCGGGCAGTGTCCGCGTCGCGCGAGTAGATCTCGAGCAGACGACGCACGCCGTCCTCGCGGAAGGGGTGTTTGGCGTCTGCCGCGATCTCTTGGTAGGCGGCGGCGGCGAGGTCGTCGTTGCCCAGGAAGAACAGCGACTCGGCCAGATACCACTCGGCGTCCCAGCCCAGGCCGATGCCGTCGAGCGCGCGCGTGGTCACCAGGGCGAAGAACGCCTCAGCGGCGGGCTGGTAGTCTTCCAGCATGAACCGGACGACGGCGTCCTGGTAGCGGTCCAGGGCGCGCTTGGTGCCGTAGACGTCCTCACCGGCGGCGGTCTGCTGCCGGATGGCCGTGGCCAAGTCCTGGACGTGGGTCACGCCGGCCTCGACCTTGACCAGATCGTCTTCCAGCGCGCCCGAAGGCGGCGTGGCGGCGAACGCGGCGTGGCCGGGGATCACGAGCGCCAACGCCAACGACAGGCCCAGGACGGAACCGGGCGTCAGCCAAACCCGTGCCGGGGAGCGAGTGCGCCTCATTCAGATCGGACCGTCTCGCTGCGAACTTCGTACTGGACGGTGGGGCGCTCGGTGAACGCCTTCTTCACGCCGCCCTTGGCCACCGCATGCACGGTGACCTTGGTCGACATGCCAGCCTGAACCTCGAACGAGTAGGAGGACTCGACCTTGAAGCGGTAGTCCTGCACGTAGTCGAACATCTTGCCGCCGTTGCCGCGCAGCGAGAGCGTGACCTGCACCGCGTGGGTGCCGGGAGCGACCGCGCCGTCTTCGACGGTGACGCCCTCGTCCGGAATGGGGGTACCCTCCGCGAGCGCCCAGGTGAACACGGGCTTGCCGTCCAGGTAGTACTGGACGCCTTCGACCGTGTAGTCCCGCGACAGGTCATCGACGTGCGTGATCTTGAGCGTGGAGCCCGTACCGGAGCCTTCGACGACGAGCTCACGGAGGAGCTCAAGCGTGGCCTTGGAGCGGAACACACGCTCCTGGAGGTCATGCACCTGGGCTTCCGCCGTGTGCAGGTCCCGAAGGAACTCACGGGGGATGGCGGCTTCCTCGGCAGGAGCGGGCGTAGCAGCCCCCTCCGGAGCGGCGGCCGGGGCGGACGAGTCTGCGGAGCCGCCGTCCTGGGCGTACGAAACGCCACAAGTCAGCACACCCCAGACCGAGAGACTAGCAAGCGCGGAGGCGATCCAAGGGCGCACGTGGGCTCTCCCGGCGTACCAGATGGCACGCCAGCGGTCTTGTATCGGAGCACCGGTCTTTCGGCCAACCGGGCGTTGAAGGTCCGACGAACCATTCACCATCATGGCGCCGCCGCGGGCGTCGTCATGGCGCCGTACGGGAGCAAGGCACGGAGCATCTGGTCCTCCAGAGACTTCACCCGGTCAGAGTCCCCTTCCACCGCGTTCGCGAAGAAGGTGAACGTGTACATGGTGCCGTCGTCGGCCCGCAGGTACCCGGCGAGCGCGGACACGTCCGACAGCGTGCCCGTCTTGGCACGAACACGGCCAGGAAACTCGGAGAGTCGGCGTTCCATCGTGCCGTCCACCCCGGCGATCGCGAGCGAGGTGACGAACTCCGGCCCCACGCGCGGGTCGGCCAACATCGCGCGGAGCACCCGGTTCATCACACTCGGCGTGACGCGCGCGTCGCGGGTCAGGCCGCTGCCGTTGATCAGCACGTAGTCCGCCGGCGACACGCCCAGGCGCTCCAGGTAGGTCCGGACGACGTCCATGCCGGCCTCGGTCGACCCCTCCCCGCGCAGCTCAGCGCCCATCACGCGGGCGATCGACTCGGCCATGAAGTTCGAGCTGTACTTGTTGGTGTCCATCAAGACACTGGCGAGCGGCGCCGATGTGATGCGCCGCAGCCGGTCCGCGTCCGAAGGCGTCTTGCCTCGGTGGATCTTGCCGCTGAACTTGGGGCCCACGGTCTTGAGCAGGTCGGAGACCACGCCCGCCATGTGGAGCGTGAGGTCGGGGATGGTGCGACGGTAACGGCGCACCGGCGCGTCGCTCGGCAAGAGCCCGTCCACCACGAAGGTGACGTGATCGGGCGACACCTGTCGGTCGATGTCGAGGCGGGTGCGGGCGCGCGTGCTGCCCGTCGCCAGCTCGCCTTCGATGCGGACGTAGTCGCCAGCCGGAGGTTCGACCTCGACCACGCCCGGCTGACCGTCGGCCAGGCCGGGGCGGACGACCAGCGTCACCTGCCCGAACTCCAGCTCGCACGCGCCGACGGTCGGGTAGTACGCGGGCCCCTGCAGGCGATCGGCGGGGACCTCCCAGCCCACCAGCTCGGGGTCGGACGTGAAGTAGGTGTCGTCCAGGACGATGTCCCCGTCGATCTCGGAGATCCCGTCCGACTTGAGGGCTGAGAGCATGCGCCAGAGCTTCTCCGCACCCAAAGTCGGATCGCCGCGACCGCGGATGTAGAGGTTTCCCTTTAGGACGCCCTTTTCGATCTTCCCGTCGGTCAGCACGTCGGTGTTGAAGGTCCACGCGGGGCCGAGCGCGTCGAGCGCCGCGGCCGAGGTGAGGATCTTCATCGTGCTGGCCGGGACGAAGCGCTTGTCGGACTGCCAGGCCAGGACCGGCGCGCCGTCCGAAACACGGACCACCTCAAGCCCTGCGTCGAAGCCGTGGAACTCGGGCCCGGCCAGGATGGGCGCCAGCAGCTCGGCCACCGCACCGGTAGCCGTGATGGTCGGCACCTCCTCCACCACCGGGGGAGGCGGCGCCGGTGGCTTGGCCCGGCCCGCGCCCGCCACGAGGGGGAACGCCAGGAATCCGACCGCCAACCACACCCGACGCAAACGCATCCAGCTCGTCCCCTCTTCCGCACGGACCATGCCGTCCGCCAGAATGCGTTACCACGACACCACGCCGTCGTCCGTCGATGGCCCGCGGAGCGTGCTTGATCGTCACGACAACGCTGTGGATGGCAATGGCCCTCGGGCAGACCACGCCCGAGCCCATGCTGATCGATCCTGGCCTGGTCCCCGGCGCCGGGCTCGCGGCTGAGGGCGGCCCAGGCACGCTCTGGGTAAACCCGGCGAACCTCGCCTACGATCCCGATCCGGGTTGGGGCGTGTTCTTCCGGTACGGACCGGACGATCGCAGCCCGTTCTCCGGCGGCGCCGCGGCCCGCGTGGGCGGACTTTCGGGCGGGCTGCGCTGGTTTGAGCGCGAGGGCTCCAACCCGGACTTCTCGATCGACCTCGCGGCGGGAGTGCAGCTCCCCAAGCGAATCGCGATCGGCCTCTCGGCCCACTGGTGGCTGCTCGCGGCCAAGCGCAACATCCTCGCCTTCGATGCGTCGGCGGCGTGGCGTCCCCTGCCCTGGCTCGGCATGACGGTGCTCACCCGCAACATCGGTGACCCTGGCAGCCGCACGGACGGCATCCCGCAGACCGGCGTGGGTCTGGCCATCCGCCCGCTCGGCCGCGGCGTCGTGTTCGGCGTCGACTACCTGCACAGCTTCCTGGACGCAGACTCCACCGACGTCTTCGCATTCAACGCCCGCATCCGCCCGACGCGCGGGCTGTTCCTGCGCGCCGCCGTCGACTCGCGGCTGGAATTCGGCGCCGGCCTCGAGCTTTACTTCGGTGGTCGCGGCTTTGGCCTGTGGACCGGCACCCGCGACGACGCCGGCATCCCAGACGTGATGGGCTGGGTCGCGAGCGACGAGCGCGACGAGCACGTGGCGCCGCCGCACAACCGGGTCGACGCGATCGATCTGACGACCGAGCCCGAGTACCTGCCCGTTCGCCGCCTGCTCTCGCCGTCCGACCTGTCCTGGTGGGAGGCGCTCGATCAGTTCGCGCGCGCGGCCGAGGCCCCCGGCGTACGCGGCGTTTACCTCACGCTCGGCGGCGCCGACATGTCGTGGGCGCGGTGGCAAGAGCTGCGCAGCGCGATCGGGCGCACGCGCGCGGCTGGCAAGGACGTGATCGTCGAGCTGGTCGGCGCGGTCGGGAACGGCGCGCTCTACGCGGCGTCCGGCGCGACGGAGGTGCTCGCGCACCCCGCGGCGACGCTGGATCTCACGGGTGTCTCCACCGAGAACTTCTACCTGGGCGGCGCGCTGGAGTCGTTCGGCGTGGACGTGGACGTGGTGCGCCGGAGCGCGTTCAAGTCCGCAGGCGAGATGTACACGGAGCGCGAGCCCTCCCCCGCCGATCGGCTGCAGGAGGACGCGCTGCTCGACGACCGCTACGACGCGCTCGTCCAGGGGATCGCCGACGGCCGTGCCAGGACGACCGACGACGTGAAGGCGTGGATCGACGGCGGCCCGTACACTGCCGAGGAGGCCGTGGCGCTGGGGCTGGTCGACGCCCGCGCGTACCCGGATCAGGCGCGCGCCAAGCTCGACGAGCGCTACAAGATGGACATCCGCACGGTGGACCTGTCCCGTCGCCCGCGCGCGCGCACCGGCTGGGAGCCGCCCGAGCAGATCACCGTGGTCTACGTCGAGGGCGCGATCACCAGCGGACCGTCCCGGCACGGCGGCCTGCTGCCGGTCAACACGGCCGGCAGCGAGACGATCGTCGCGCAGCTCGACCGCGTGGCCAAGGACGCCGAGACGCGCGCCGTGGTCCTGCGCGTCGACTCGCCCGGCGGGTCGAGCTTTGGCAGCGACGAGATCTGGCGCGCGATCGAGCGGGTGAAGGCGGCCGGAAAGCCTGTCGTCGTCAGCATGGGCGGCGTGGCGGCGAGCGGCGGCTACTACATCTCCGCGGGCGCCGACGCGATCTGGGCCGAGCCCACCACCATCACCGGCAGCATCGGCGTGATCGCCATGAAGCCGACGCTCGCGGGGCTGCTCGACCGCGTGGGCATCACCACCTGGCGCGATCAGCGCGGCCGCAACGCGGGCATGAGCTCGCCGCTGTTCCCGTGGGACCCGGTGCAGCGAGCGCGCATGGAGGCGATCGTCGGCGCCGACTACGAGACCTTCAAGGATCGCGTGGCGACCGGTCGCGGCATGACCGTCGAGCAGGTCGAGGCGATCGCGCAGGGCCGCATCTGGTCGGGCACGGACGCCAAGGAGCACCACCTGATCGACGAGCTAGGCGGCCTGCCAGAGGCGATCCAGGACGCGCGACGTCTGGCGGGCATCCCCGACAAGCGTGAGGTCGAGGTCATCGGCCTGCGCGATCGTCGGCGCATCTCCGACGTGCTTCTGCCGGACCTGTCGCTCATCCCCATGCAGATGGCGCACCTCCGCATCGAGCGCGCGATGGCGAACCTGGCCGCCGGCGGCTTCACCGCGGGCATGCCGATCCAGCCCCTCCAGGGCCTGCTCTGGCTCTCCAGCCAGGACGAGGTGCTGTGGCGCCTGGATCCGCAGCTCCTCAAAGCGATGAACACGCGGTGACCGCGCAGATCTTGGTGGTGGACGACGACCGCGGCGTGCGCACCGCGCTCGACGTGAACCTGGGCAAGCGGGGCTGGCAGGTCGTGCTGGCTGACGGCGTGCGCGCCGCCCTGCGTCTGCTGCGTGAGCGCCCGTTCGACGTGGTGCTCACCGACGTGAAGATGCCGGACGGCAGCGGCATCGATCTGGTCGAGCAGGTGAAGGCATCGTGGCCCGAGACGCAGGTCGTCGTCATGACCGGCTTCGGCAGCGTGTCGGACGCAGTCCGCGCGATGAAGGCGGGCGCTGAGGACTACCTGATCAAGCCGATCGAGCGTGACGCGCTCTACGTCGTGCTCGACCGCGCGATCGCACACCGCACGCTGCGCGCCGAGCTGGTGCAGCTGCGACGCGACGTCACCGCCAAGTACGGGTTCCAGAACCTGGTCGGCGCGTCCGCCTCGATGCTGTCGGTCTACGAGGACGTGGCGGCCGTCGCGGACAGCAGCGCGACCGTGTTGCTCCAGGGCGCCACCGGCACCGGCAAGGAGCTGCTCGCCCACGCGCTGCACTATCGAAGCCGCCGCGCGCAGCGCCCCTTCGTGCGGGTGAACTGCACGGCCATCCCGGAGAACCTCCTGGAGTCCGAGCTGTTCGGCCATGAGAAAGGCTCGTTCACCGGCGCCATCCGACAGCACCGCGGCAAGTTCGAGCAGGCCGACGGCGGCACCCTGTTCCTGGACGAGATCGGCGAGATGGACCTGGGCATGCAGTCCAAGCTGCTGCGCGTCCTGGAGTCCGGCGAGCTGTCTCGCATCGGCGGCAGCGAGACGATCACCGTCGACGTGCGCGTGCTGGCCGCCACCAACCGCGACCTTCAGCGCGAGGTCGACGAGGGCCGCTTCCGCGCCGACCTGTTCTACCGCCTGAACGTGGTGACGCTGCGCGTGCCGTCGCTGCGCGAGCGCCGCGACGACGTGCCGCTGCTGGTCGAGCACTTCGTGAAGAAGGCCGCGGCGGCCGAGCAACGCGACGTGCCGCCCGTGAGCGCGGACTGCATGGCCACACTCGTCGCGTACGATTGGCCGGGCAACGTGCGGCAGCTGGAGCACCTCGTCACGCGCGCGGTGCTGCTGCATCGCGACGGCCCCTGGCTCGACATCGCCCTGCCCGAGGACACGCCCAGCAGCGTGGTCACCGGGCCCGCCAGCATGCCCGCGGCGCCCGTGCTCGACATGCCGCTGCACGACGCGCTCGATGACGTGGAGCGTCGGATCCTGCTGGCGGCGCTGGAGGCGTGCGGCGGCGTGCAAGCGCAGGTCGCCAAGCGGCTGGGCCTCTCCAAGTCGAATCTGTCCTACCGGCTCAAGCGTCTGGGCATAGAGCGAAAGGACGTGCGCTACGGGTGACCGTCGAACGCCGCACCTCGCGCGGTGCGCGCGCGATCGTGCGCCGACACCGCGCGCGGGCCTTGCAGACGTCGCTTGGCTGGATTAAAAGCGCGGCGCTCGGCCGGATAGCTCAGTTGGTAGAGCAGCGGATTGAAAATCCGCGTGTCGGGGGTTCAACTCCCTCTCTGGCCACACCTTAAAGCCCACCTTCATCGGTGGGCTTTTTTGTTTCTCCCGCCCGCCTCGTGGGCGCCGCAGCGCGAGGACGACCACCCGGCGCGCGCTGCGCAGCCCCACACACGCTCGGGCGCCACGACTCGCGGACGAGCGCTAGATGCCTGGGTCGAGCCGGACGACGACGTCGCCGAGCAGCTTGGCCTGGCAGCCGAGGCGCTGGTCGGGCCGGTCCAGGAACGGCTCCTCGTCAAAGCCCACCGGCGACAGCGCGTCCATGCCGGAGATCACGGCGACCCGGCACGAGTTGCAGGCCGCGAAGCCGCCGCACTCGGTCTCGATGTGGATGCCGCCCTGGTCGCAGGCCTCCAGGAGCGTGGCGCCCACCGGCGCCTCGACCGCTCCGAGACCGTCTACGACCAGCCGCGGCACGACTAGCCCTCGCCGCCGGAGCGATGCCGCTCGGGCAGGCGCTTGAGCTGGTGGCCGACCCGGTCGACGATGCCGTTCACGAACGCGCGCGACTCGGCGGTGCCGTAGCGCTTGGCCAGCTCGATCGCCTCATTGCACGACACGCTGCCGGGGATGTCCGGGCAGAACATCAGCTCGAACGCGGCGATGCGGATGAGGTTGCGGTCGACCAGGGGCATGCGACGGACGCGCCAATTGGTCGAGCAGGACTCGATCATCGCGTCGATGGCTTCGTGGTGCTCGTTCACGCCGAGCACGAGACGCTGAGCGAACTCGACCTCCTCGCTCTCGGGCGCGCGCAGGTCCGGGATGCCGTCGCCGTCGACCAGCGCAGCCCACAGATCATTCAGCCCGCTGGGCTCCTCCGCCATGTCCGAGCGGTAGAGCGCGAGCAGCGCGTACTCACGGGCCTGACGGCGCGACGGGGACGACTTGGTGGACGTCACTTGCCCAGCCGGGAGAACAGGGACGCCATCTCGATGCCGGTGCACGCGGCGCTCCAGCCGGCGTTGCCCGCCTTGGTGCCCGCGCGCTCGATGGCCTGCTCGATCGAGTCGACCGTGAGCACTCCGAAGATCACTGGCACGCCGGTGGAAAGACCCACCTGGCCCACGCCCTTGGCGGCCTCACCGGCCACCATGTCGAAGTGCGGGGTGGCGCCGCGGATGACGGCGCCCAGCGCCAGCACCGCCGCGTAATTGCCCGACTCCGCCAGCTTCTTGCAGGCGAGCGGGATCTCAAACGCGCCCGGGACCCAGATCAGGTCCAGGCGCGTGTCGGGGTCGATCCCGTGACGACGCAGCGCGTCCTCAGCGCCCGCGATCAGGCGCGAGGTGATGAAGTCGTTGAAGCGGGCAGCGACGATCGCGAAGCGACCACCCGGGTCGGTCAGTTGACCTTCAATCACGCGCGGCATGGGAAAGACCCTCATCTGGGGGATGGCGACGCCCGGTAACACGGTGAGGCGGCAAGCCGCCCCTGTAGCCTACAGCGACACGCGCTCAACAATGGACAGGCCGTAGGCCTCGACGCCCAGGATCTGGCGGCCGCCGCTGATCATGATGCGCAGCTTGGACAGGCCCAGGTCCCGAAGGATCTGGCAGCCGGCGCCCAGGTCGCGGAGCACGTCGGCCGACGGAATGGCCATGGGGGCCACGGCGCCGTGCACGTCGCGCTCAAACGCGCGCTCGACGAACTCGACCGACATGCCGCGCAGGTGCATCAGCACGAGCGCGCCGGAGCCGGCCTCGGAGATGCGGGCCAGCGCGGCGGCGGCGGAGCCCGACAGGGCCGAGGCGTTCGGCGCCAGGAAGGCCCACGCGGGCGGCGCGGCCTGAACGCGCACCAGCGCCGGCTCGCTGTCTAGATCGCCCTTCCACACGGCCAGGTGGTGCCCTTCGGCGCCCACGCTCTGGTAGAGGCGCGCGCGGAAGGCCCCGTAGCCGGGGATCTCGATGGTGCCGTCCCGCACGGGCTTCACGATGCGCTCGTTGCGCATGCGGTACTTGATCAGGTCGGCCACGGCGACCAGGTGCAGCTTGTGATGCAGACCGAACTCAAGCAGGTCCGGCAGGCGGGCCATGGTGCCGTCCTCGCGCATGATCTCGCAGATCACGGCGGACGGGTTGAGGCCGGCCAGGCGGGACAGGTCGACCGAGCCCTCGGTCTGGCCGACGCGCTCGAGCACGCCGCCGTCGCGCGCGCGCAGCGGGAAGATGTGGCCCGGGGTGACCAGGTCACGCGGCAACGCGTCCGGGCGGATGGCGACCTGGACGGTGTGCGCGCGGTCGGCGGCGCTGATGCCCGTGGTCACGCCGTGGCGCGCTTCGATGCTCACCGTGAACGCCGTGTTGTACATGCTCTGGTTGTGGCTCGCCATCATGGGCAGGCCGAGGCGATCGACCTGCTCCGCGGTGAGCGTCAGGCAGATCAGGCCGCGCGCATGCACGGCCATGAAGTTGATCTGCTCAGGCGTCGTCATCTCGCCCGCGCCGACCAAGTCGCCCTCGTTCTCTCGGTCTTCGTCGTCCACCATGATGACGAGCTTGCCGGCGCGCAGGTCGGCCATCGCGATCTCGACACGGCGGATCGGGTCCGGATCCATCACCACGAAGGCGTCATCTTGCTTGAGAGGTGTCACGTGAATCCGTGCTCCTTGAGCTTGTCGAAGGTGAGGCCGGTCTTGCCGCCGACGAACGAGAGCATGCGCTCCACGTAGCGGGCCAGGACGTCGACCTCGAGGTTGACCACGTCGCCCGCCGCGAGGCGACCGAGGTGTGTGACGCGTGTGGTATGGGGCACCAGGTTCACGCGGAAGGTGCTGCCGGCGACCTCGTTGACGGTCAGGCTGACGCCGTCGATGCAGATGCTGCCCTTGCTGGCGATGTAGCGAGCGAGGGCGTCGGTCGCGTCAACCCAGACGATCCAAGACTCGCCGGCGGCCTCGCTGCGGACCACGCGGCCCACGCCGTCGACGTGGCCCTGCACCAGGTGGCCGCCCAGGCGCTGTCCGGCGGCGAGCGCGCGCTCCATGTGGATGGCGTCGCCGGTCTTCCAGCCGCCTACGGTGGTGACGGCCAGCGTCTCGCGGCCCGCGACCACCTCAAAGATGTCGCCCGCGGTGCGCTCGACCGTCAGGCAGACGCCGTTGCACGCGATCGAGTCGCCGATCGCCACCTCGGCCAATGGGATGGCGGTGCGCAAGCGCAGGCGACGCCCGCCGCCCTCGGGTGACACCCCCGCGATCGAGCCGGTGTCTTCAACCAGTCCGGTGAACATCAGCCCTCCTGTCGGCGGATCGGGTAGCGCAGCCGCACGTCGTCCCCGAGCGCCGTGATGTCGGGCGCGCCAAAGCGCGGCGCGTCGGCCAGGCGCGCGATCGGGGAACCGGCGAGCCAGCTCTGTCCGCCCGGGATCACCATGCCCGCCACGTAGACCAGCACGGTGTCGACCACGTCCGCGTCGAGCAGCGCGCGGTGCACGCGACCGCCGCCTTCGACCATCACGCGGTGCAGACCACGCTCGCCCAACGCCCGCAGGGCCGCGCGGAGGTCCACGCCCTCCCCCGCGCGCGGCACCCGCACGACGTCGGCGTCGAGGGCGCGGTCCGGCGCGTCGTCCGCGCACACGATCACCGCCCGCCGCGAGCTCTTCAAGAGGCGTGCCGCCGCCGGGATCTTCAGCTCGGTGTCGAGCACGACGGGGACTGGGTCGCGCCCGCCGTCCACGCGGCAGGTCAGCGCCGGGTCGTCCGAGCGGACGGTGCCCGACCCCACCAGCACCGCGTCGTGCATGGCGCGCTCGCGGTGCACGTCGGCGCGGGCCTGCTCGCCGGTGATCCACTGGCTCTCGCCCGCGGCGGTGGCGAGCTTGCCGTCCAGGCTGGTCGCCACCTTGAGCGTGACCTCGGGCAGCCCGCCCTCGACGACGCGGCGAAAGCCCAGCGCGACCCGGGAGCAGTCCTGCTCGCCCACGCCGAGCGTCACTTGCACGCCCGCGCCGCGCAGCAGCTCGAGCGCCTTGCCGCGCATGGGCGGGTACGGGTCGACCACGCCGACGACGACGCGCTCGATGCCTGCGGCCAGGATGGCGTCGGTGCAGGGCGGCGTGCGGCCGTGGTGGCAGCACGGCTCCAGCGTGACGACCATCGTCGCGCCGCGGGGGTCCTCGCCGCGGGCGCGGGCGTCGGCCAGCGCCACGACCTCAGCGTGGGGGCCGCCGGGCGGACGCGTCCAACCCTCGCCGATCACCCGGCCGTCGCGCACCAGCACGGCGCCGACAGGCGGGTTGGGGGCGGTGGTGCCCAGCGCGCGACGTGCGAGGCCCAGCGCCACGCCCATCGCCGCCGCGTCGTTCAAGACTTCTCCCGCAGCGGGGTGATCGCGGCCAGGAACTGATCGACGTTGCCGAACGCGCGGTAGACCGACGCGAAGCGCACGTAGGCGACCTCGTCGGTCTCCTTGAGTACGTCCATCACCGTCTCACCGACCACGCTCGACGGGATCAGCGGCTCGCGGCGATCTTCGAGGGCGCGCGCGACCTTTTCGACCAGGCGCTCGATCTCCTCCGGGCCGTAAGGCCGCTTGCGCAGCGCGAGCTGGATGCCGGACAGCACCTTGTCACGCTGGAAAGGCTCCTTGGCGCCGTTCTTCTTCACGATCCACAGCACGCGCCCTTCGATGCGCTCGAAGGACGTGAAGCGCTCCCCGCACGCAAGACACTCACGGCGTCGACGGATCGCGTCGGCGCTGTCTCGTGAGTCGACGACCTTGCTGTCGTCGTGTCCGCAGGCGGGGCATCGCATCAGGCGTACAGGCCTTGCGGGTAGACCGGGTGGCGCGCGCAGAGCGTCTCGATCTCACCGCGGACGCGGCCGATGACGGCCTCGTCGGTGCGGTTGTTCAGCACGTCGGCGATCCAGTCGGCCACCTGCGTGCAGTCGTCCTCGAGCAGGCCGCGCGTGGTGATGGCCGGGGTGCCCAGGCGGACTCCCGACGTGACGAACGGGCTGCGCTTCTCGCCGGGGACGGTGTTCTTGTTCACCGTGATGCCGGCGCGCTCAAGGACGGCCTCGGCCTCCTTGCCGCTGCACAGCTCGCCCAGGTCCAGCAGCATGAGGTGGTTGTCCGTGCCGCCGGAGACCAGCGTGAAGCCGCGCTCGACTAGGCGGTTGGCCATGGCGGTCGCGTTGAGCTTGATCTGGCGGGCGTAGGTCTTGAACTCGGGGCGGAGCGCCTCGCCGTAGGCCACGGCCTTGCCGGCGATGACGTGCATGAGCGGGCCGCCCTGAAGCCCTGGGAACACGGCCTTGTTGATGGCCGCGCCGAACTCTTCCTTCGCCATGATCATGCCGCCGCGCGGGCCGCGCAGCGTCTTGTGCGTGGTCGTGGTGACGAAGTGGCAGTGCGGGACCGGGTCCGGGTGCTCGCCCGCGACCACGAGGCCCGCGATGTGGGCGATGTCCGCGAGCAGGAGCGCGCCGACCTCGTCCGCGATGGCGCGGAAGGCCGGGAAGTCGAGCGTGCGCGGGTAGGCGCTGGCGCCGCAGACGATCATCTTGGGGCGCTCGCGCAGCGCCGTCTCACGGACGGCGTCCATGTCGATGCGGCCGGTCTGCTCGTTCACCCGGTAGTGGGTGGCCCGGTAGATCAGGCCCGAGCTGTTCACGGGCGATCCGTGGGTCAGGTGGCCGCCGTGCGACAGGTCCTGGCCGAGCAGGGTGTCGCCGGGCTTGAGGGTGGCCAGGTAGACCGCCGCGTTCGCCTGGGCGCCGGAGTGCGGTTGAACGTTCACCACGTCACAGCCAAAGAGCTGCTTGGCGCGGTCACGGGCGAGCTCCTCGACCACGTCCACGTTCACGCAGCCGCCGTAGTAGCGCTTGGAGGGCAGGCCCTCGGCGTACTTGTTGGTCAGCACGGAGCCGACGGCTTGCATGACGGCGAGCGAGGTATAGTTCTCGGACGCGATCAGCTCGAGGCCCTCCTCCTGGCGGTGGAGCTCCTTGACGAGCACGTCATGGACGGCGGGATCCTGCGAGGCGAGCGGCTCCATCTGGGTCTCCGGGAAAGGGGCCGCCCCTTAACCAACCCGAGGCCACCCGCCGAACCGGTGATTGTCACGTCACCGCACAGCCCGACGGGACCGACCGCTCAGCCTTCCATCATCTCGACGCGGGTCTGGTGACGTCCGCCTTCGAACTGGGTCTCCAGCCAGGCGTCCAGGCAGGCGATCGCAACACCTTGACCCACCACCCGCTCGCCCAGGCAGAGCACGCGGGCGTCGTTGTGGGCCATGGTCATGCGGGCGGAGAACGGGTCGGAGACCACCGCGGCGCGGACGCCCGGGACCTTGTTGGCCGTCATGGCCATGCCCTGGCCGGTGCCACACACCAGCACGCCGCGATCGGTCTCGCCGTCCCGCACCAGGTAGGCCACCTGCTTGGCGAAGTCCGGGTAGTTGCAGGACATCGCCTCGTGGGTGCCGACGTCCACGACGTCATGGCCGCGCGACAGCAGATGCGCCGCGATGAGGTTCTTGAGGCTGAGACCGGCGTGATCGGACCCGACAGCGACCTTCATGAGACCCTCAGAGCAGGCAGGACGAGATGTAGCGAGTGGCGTCCTCGACGGTGCGGATCTTGTCCGCCTCTTCGTCGGGGATCTTGATGTCGAATTCCTTCTCGATCGCGAAGATCGCCTCCACGATGCCGAGCGAGTCCGCCTGCAAGTCGTGGACGAAGGACGCCGTGGGGACGACCTCGTGCGGGGGCTTCTTGAGCGCGTCCGCGATGATGCGCTGGACGCGCGTGGCGATGTCTTCCTGGGTCATCGACGTCCTCAGACCGTGCCTTGCGCGTCCGCTGCGCTGGGGGTCGACTCTGTAGCTGACGAGACGGCCTTCGCGACGGCCTCGACCAGCCCGTGTTCGGACGCATAATGTGCGAGCCCGATGGCCGCACGGACAGCCTCGGGATCGCTGCGTCCGTGCCCCACCACCACGGGCGCCGGGACGCCCAGCATCAAGGCCCCGCCGCGCGCGCGCCAGTCCAGCTCGTCGCGGAGCGCGTGGAGCGCCGGGCGCAGCAAAAGCGCGCCCGCCTTGGCCCGCAGGCTGCCTTCGACCTTGGCCATGGCGAAGGCCTTCATCATGGCGACCGTGCCCTCGACCGTCTTGATCAGCACGTTACCGGTGAAGCCGTCCGACACGAGCACGTCGCAGGCGCCGCGGAACGCGTCATCCGGCTCCACGTTCCCGACGAAGTGAATGGGCAGCTTCTCGAGCAGGGCCCAGGCCTCCTGGACCACCCGGTTGCCCTTTCCCCGCTCCTCGCCGTTGGAGAGCAGCCCCACGCGCGGACGCGCGACGCCCATGGTGCGCGCGTAGGCGTCGCCCAGCAGCGCGAAGGACGCGAGGTGGTGGGGCTCGGGGTCGGTCGTGGTGCCGACGTCACACAGGTAGAGGGTGCCACCGTCGGCCCGCGGCAGCGACGTGGCGATCGCGGGGCGATCGACGCCGGGCGCCTTGCCCAGCTCCAGCACCGCCGCGAACAGCGTGGCGCCTGAGTTGCCGCACGACACGGCCGCGGTGGCTCGACCCGCGCGGATCAGGCCCAGCGTGCGCCGGATGGAGCTGTCGTCCAGCCGCTTGGCGGCCAGCGGCTTGTCGTCCATGGCGACGACGGTGGGCGCGTGGACGATGGGCAGATCAATCCCCGCGGGGAGGCACGCGCGCACGCGCGGCTCGTCCCCCACAAGGATGACCTCGAACCCAGCGGCCTTGGCCGCGACCGCTCCAGCGACGATCGCGTCAGGCGCGTCGTCACCGCCCATCGCGTCGAGCGCGATGACGGGCCGTGCGCCCAGCGACCTGCTCACTCGGTCGGAGCCTGAGCCTCGAACTCGACCTTGGCGAGCGCCACCTGACGGCCGCGGTACTGGCCGCAGGCCTGGCAGAGGTGGTGACGCAGCTTGGCCGTGCCGCAGTTCGGGCAGTACTCGACCGCCGCCGTGAACTTGATGGCGTGGTGCGAACGGCGCATGCCCTTCACGCTGTGGGAGGTCTTCTTCTTGGGGACGGCCATGGTTGCTCCAGGATCAGGACGACGGGCTTACGCCCATCAAAGCAGCTTCTTGAGAACGGAAAAGGGACCGGGCGTCTCGGAGTCGCCCGCAGAGAGCTTCACGAGGTCGGCGCAGGCATCACCCGGGCAGGTCACGCGCAGCGGCGCCACCAGCGCGAAGGCCTCCGACAGCACATCATCGGACTCGAGCGCGACGCCGTCGAAGAACCCCTCGTCGAGGTCCTTGGCGTCCAGCTCGATCTCACCCTTGGGCGCGTCTTCGGGCGCCATGGTGTAGCCGAGGGTCTCGTGGGTGGTGACCGTCAGCTCGACCTGCTGACCGCAGCGGTCACAGGGGCGAGTGACCGTGGCGTGCCCAGCGGCGACCACGTTGAGGCCGCGCGACTTGCGATCCACGGTGAGCGAGGCATCCAGCGCCGACACTTCCCCGTCCAGCGCGTTGCCAACGGCCACGCGCGAATCCGCATCTTCCGCCGTGAAGCGGAACGTGCGGCCATGGGGGGGTAGATCTTCGTAGACAATGCGCACGCGGACTCCGGGGGGTGGACGCACGGCCCGGCCCTGTTACCCGTTCGGCCACACCCACGCAAGCGCACCACCGCACCGACATCGGACCGATCGGACCTTTCACGCGACGTGAAAGTTCCTTGCGTGTCTGGGCTTGCGAGCCTCTGCGTAGCCCGTTAGAAGCCGCGGCACTCAAATCGCTGACCTGTAGTGTAATTGGCAACACAGCAGATTCTGACTCTGCTTTTCTTGGTTCGAGTCCAGGCAGGTCAATCTATCAGTTTGGTCCCATCGTCTAGCGGTTAGGACAACGCCCTCTCACGGCGTAGGCAGGGGTTCGATTCCCCTTGGGACTACCAACTCGGCCCGGCAAGCGTCACCGCTTGTCGGGCCTCGCTGCTTTCTGGCCCTGCGCTGAGCGCCCGCGCTACCCTGACGACGGGGGTGGCATGTCGCGCGAGCTGTGGAGGCGTCCCGTCGCGCTGGCGGCGGCACTGCTGCTGTCAGTCTCTTCGGGTCACGCGGGCGAGAAGCCGCTCCTGCCATCCGAGCCGCAGTCTCTGCTGCACGTGCTCCCCACGCCCGCCAAGGCCGAGTGGCCGCCCGACGCGCAGCGCACCTTCATCCAGAACAAGCTGCAGCCGGCGGGCGTGCACGACGTGATCTTCCGCGGGAACTGCACGCCGATCGAGGCGCTAGATCCGGCGCTGCCGCCCGAAGTGCTGGCGGCGCTGCTGGACTACGCTTGGCTCTCGCCACAGTCCGTGTCGCTGCACGACGCGATCGCGCAGCCCGGCGGTGGGTTCGTGCCGGTGCTGGTGACGCGCGCCGGCGGCACGCTGACCGTGCGGGTGGGCGCTCCGACGACATGGCCCAAGGCCCCCGAGCGAGCGGCGCTGGTCGAGCGGTACAGGCTGGGCGGACTCGTCGACGTCGACACGACCTGGTCGGATCTGGAGCTGGTCGCCCTGGATCGCGCGCTGGCGACGATGGGCCCCACGGAGCGGGCCATCCTCACGGGGCTGACCTTCCTGCGCGACGACAGCGATCCTGACGGGAACTGGGGCGTGTTCCACGACGACCGGACCACGCCGACCGCATACCTCCTAGACGACAGCGCCTGGCACGCGGGTGCGCAGGGGTTCGACGGCGACCCGGACGCACCGCTCCCCGAGGTGTCGACCACCCTGCTGCACGAACTGGGGCACGTATTCGCGGCCCACCCAGTCCGCGCGGCGTGGGACCGGCTCACGGTGGAGCGGGTCCTGATCGACGCGCTCCAAGCACAGCACGCTGCGTGGCTCGCCGACAACAAGGTCTACCTGGCCGCGGTCGCCGATTGGCGACGCAGGTGGGACGTGTCGGTGGCGCCCGCCACCCGCGCCCCCGAGGCCTGGCCCGGTCTCAAGGAGGAGTCCGCCGCACTCACCCGCGCCGCGGCGGGGCTCCAAGCGCGCGCCGACGTGCTCAACGCGCTCGTGCAGTCCAGCAAGGCCTGTCAGACCGCGTTGGGTGAGCAGGTCCTCACCCACGACGTCCTCGACGCCTACGCCGCGGTGCCCGGCGCCGTCCCTGGACCGACCGGGTACGCCGCCACCAACCTGGAGGAGTCGTTCGCCGAGGCCTTCCGGCTCTGGCACCTCGACCCCGACGCCCTGCGCGCGCTCACGCCCAAGGTGGCCGACTGGTTCGCCAAGGGTGGGCACTTGGCCGCGCACGACGCGGCGGCGGCGCGCATCGCGGCGGTGATCACGTCCCACTGCGCACACTGAGCGGGTCGGCCGCCGACAAGACGTCCCGCTGCGCGCACCGCGAGCGTCGACCGCCAGGTTGGCTTGAAGTGCCGCACCCGGAGGCCACCTGCGCCGTGTTCTGCGCGGGCCAGATCGGCTAGGGGCGCCCCTCACCCCTTGGAGGTCATGTGTTCCTCGTCAGCGACTCCTTCCCGCCCCATGGCTGGATCCCCGACACGTTCGCGTTCGGCAAGCACGACCCGGTCAGTCACTTCGCGTTCGCCGGGAACCAGAACCCGCACCTGCGCTGGGGCGACGTGCCCGACGGCACCAAGTCCTTCGCGATCTTATGCTTTGACGACGACACGCCCAGCCGCGGCGACGACGTGAACCAAGAGGGCCGCGAGGTCCCCCTCGACCTGCCACGCGTGCGCTTCTGGCACTGGCTCCTGCTCGACGTCCCGGCTGACGTCCGCGAGATCGCCGCGGGCTCGCACAGCGCGGGCGTGAAGGCCATGGGCAAGGGCCCGACCGCGCAGCCCTTCGGGACCACCGGGATCAACGACTACACAAGCTGGTTCGCCGGGACCGAAGGCATGAAGGGCCACTACTACGGCTACGATGGCCCGGCGCCGCCGTGGAACGACGCCCGCGTCCACGCCTACCAGTTCCTGATCCTGGCGCTCAACGTCGAGACGACCGGCATGCACGGCTCGTTCGACGGCACCAAGGCCATGACGGCCCTGCACAGCCACATCCTCGGATCCGCCAGCCACGTCGGACTGTACGCGATCAACCCGAACGCCCGGCGGTAGCCGCGGATCCAGGCGTATCCGCGCGGGTCAGGGCAGCGTCGCCCGACCCCGCGGGCGCGACGTGGACCTAGCGGCCGAGCGCGGCGATGATGCGCGCGGTGACGTCGTCAGGGTTGCCGACACCGTCGACGCGCTTGACCAGGCCCTTGGCCTCGTAGAACGGGACGATCGGCGCGGTCTGATCGTGGTAGGCGCCCAGACGCGTGCGCACGGCCTCCTCGGTGTCGTCCTTGCGGTGCACCAGGCGCGGCAGGATGTCTGCGGGCGGCGGGCTGAACTGCAGGTGGTAGATCTCGCCGGTCTCAGGGTCCTGACGGCGACCGACGATGCGCGACACGATCAGGTCGTCCGGCACCTCGAGCATCACGACCGCGTCGAGCGAGATGCCCTCGCCGGTGAGCATGACGTCGAGCGCTTCGGCCTGCGGGACCGTGCGGGGGAAGCCGTCGAGCAGCACGCCCTTGGTGGCGTCCGGCGCCTTGAGGCGCTCGCGAACCAAGCCCACGACGACCTCGTCAGGGAGCAACTTGCCGGCGGTCATGTAGCCCTCGGCAACCTTGCCCATCTCGGTGCCGGCCTTGACGGCGGCGCGGAGCATGTCGCCCGTGGACACGTGGGGGATGCCGTAGCGCTCAACGAGCCGCGCTGCCTGGGTGCCCTTGCCTGCGCCGGGGGGGCCGATGAAGATGAGCCGCATGGTGTCTCCACAAAGGGGACGCTGGCTAGCTTGATCCAGGTGGGGTCCGCCAGTGTTGCAACGGCGGGTGGCGTCCTAACCCCGCATCCCACGATCGGTTATCGAGCGGCCCCTTTGAACCCGGAGCCCCAAAGTGACGGTCGTGCCTGCCAACGCTGGACTGTCCGTTCGTGGCCTCGCTCGCCGATTTGGTCCCCGCTGGGTGCTCCAGCGCGTGAGCTTGGAGGTGCCCGCTGGGGGGGCGCTCATGCTGGTCGGACCCAACGGATCCGGCAAGACCACCTTGCTGCGTTGTCTGGCCACCGCGCTCAAGTCGCACGACGGCGTCGCCACGTTCGACGGCCGCGACCTGTGGACCGAGCGCCGCGAGTTGCGCGAGAGCATCGCCCTGCTCAGCCACGCCACCGCCCTCTACGATGACCTCTCCGCCCGCGAGAACATGGTGGTCTGGGCGCGCATGGGCGGCATGAACGTGGACGTGGACGCGCTGCTGGCCCGCGTCGGCCTGCCTGACACCGGAACCCGCCCCGCACGAGCGTTTTCGGCCGGCATGCGACGCCGCCTCGCTTTGGCGCGGGCGTTGCTCAAGTCGCCCCGACTCGTCCTGTTCGACGAGCCTTTCACTGCTTTGGATCCTGTGGGCCGCGACATGTTGGGCAGCGTTCTTCGTGACATCCGCGCGACTGGCGCCACCCTGGTGCTCTCGACGCACCACCCCGAGATCGCCGGCCCCTACTGCGACACCGCGGCCCGCCTGGAAGACGGCAAGATCGTGTGGCGCGGCCTGCCCGCCGACGCGCCTGTCGTCATGGGTGAGACGTGAACTGGATCCTGCGCGTCCCCGCCGTGGTCTCCAAGGAGTTGCTGATCGAGTGGCGAGAGCGAAGCCGCGTCAGCAGCCTGCTCTTCTACTCGTTTGCGCTGCTGCTGATGGTGGCCTTCGCGATGCCCGATGTGCGCATGCTGGGCGACATCGCGGGCGGCGCGCTCTGGCTCGGCCTGCTCCTGGCCTCCACCCGCAGCCTGGATCAGTCCTTCCGCGTCGAGCTCGAGAACGACTCGCTGGAAGGCATGGTGCTGTGGCCGGTGGATCCGCTGGCGGTCTTCTACGGCAAGGCCCTGGCCAACGCGTTCGTGTTGATCCTGGTGGCGGCGGTGATCACCCCGCTGCTCGGTGTGCTCTACCATCCTTCCTGGCACGGCCAGCCCTGGGCGCTGGCGGCGGTCATCGTGCTCGGCTGCGCGGGCATCGCCGGCCCCGGCACGCTCGTTGCCTCTCTCACGGCACAGGCCCGCGGGTCCTCGGCCTTGCTGCCCGTGTTACTCTTTCCCCTCGTCGTTCCGGTGGTCATGGCGTCAGCGCGTACCACCATCCTCCTGTTCCAGGGTGACCCCATGGGCCAGGTGGACAATTGGTTGGTCCTTCTGCTGATTTTCAACGTCGTGCACTGGTCGCTCGACGGGTTGCTCTTCGCTCGCGTCGTTGAGGAGGCGGGATGATTTCGCTACCGCATCTGGCATCGTTGCCGGTGACGCCGGGTCAGCTGACCGGGCTCCTGGCGATTTTGACTATCGTTCTCATGAACATCTCACGCGGTCGAGCCTGGTACCATCTACCCTCTTGGGAGCATGCGTTTGGCCTTGTCGGCCTCTCGCTGCTGGTGGACGGCCAGTACCTTGGTCTGATCGACGCCCCCCGCGAGGCGATGATGGGTGAGACGGGTCGCATCATGTACGTGCACGTGCCTTCGGCGTGGCTGACCATGGTCGTGTTCCTGTTCACCTGCATCTTCGCCGTGGGCTTCCTGCTGACCGGCAAGCGCGTGTTCGACCTGCTGGTCGAGTCCACGACCGAGGTCGGCATCATCCTGTCGATCCTGCTGCAGGCCACGGGCATGCTGTTCGCCAAGCCCACCTGGGGCGTCTACTGGGACTGGGACCCGCGCCTGGTCTCCACCACGGTCATGATGCTGTCGTTCATGGGCGTCCTGTCGCTTCGCGCGGCCCTGGACGACGCGGAGCGCCGGGCCACCTGGACCAGCGTCGGCGCCATCCTGGCCACCACGTCGATGGGCGTGACCTACATGTCGGTTCGCTGGTGGCGCTCGATCCACCAGATGCAGTCGTCCCCCGACACCATCGCCAAGCCCATGGTGCTCATCCTTCGCATCAACGCGTTCGCCTTCCTGTTCTTGTCCATCTGGCTGATCGCCCGTCGCTGGCGCATCGCCGACGCGCAGGCCCGCATGGATGAGGCGCCGCCGCTGCCGCCCGAGGTGACCGTATGAACCCCTCTGACGTCGGGTCTGGAATCGTCAGCGGAGGCGAGACCTACGTGTGGGCGTCTTACGCCTTTTCGTGGTTCCTGATCCTCGGCTACACCCTCAGCTTGTGGCTGCGCACGCCGCCCGGAGAGAAGAAATGAGCCCTCACGCCCAGAGACGCTTGTTCGCTATCGGCGCCCTCGTCATCGCCGCGGGTGCCTTCGCTTGGCTCTCGCAGGCCAGCATGAGCCAGGACCTGGTCTACTACTGGTCCCCCACCGAGCTGCTCTCCAAGGGCGACGCGGCCAAGGGCGCCACCGTGCGCATCATGGGCCTGGTCGAGAAGGGCAGCGTGGACTGGAAGCCCGACGAGCAGACGCTCGTGTTCCGGGTGACCGACGGGTCCAAGCAGGTCACGATCGAAGGCAAGGGCGCGCCGCCGCAGATGTTCCGCGAGGGCATTGGCGTGGTGGTCGAGGGAGAGATGGGCCCCGACGGCATCTTCCGAAGCCATGAAGTCCTGGTGAAGCACAACAACGAGTACAAGCCGCCTGTCGCCGGCATGCCCCCCGCGGACATGTCCAAGACGCTCGCGACGGAGGGGTCGTGAACTCACAGCTCGGCCAAGGCCTGATCATCGCGGCGCTGTTCTTCGCCGCATCCGGTTCGGTCCTGGGGTTCTGGGCTGGCGCCCGTCACCACATGCGCGCGTGGACCTGGGCCCGCCGCGCCGCCTACGGCTTCTCCGGGTCGATGATCGCGGCGAACCTGCTGATGGTGCGCGCGCTCCTCGATCACGACTTCAGCGTCCAGTACGTCTCTGAGGTCGGCTCGCTCGCCACCCCCGTCTATTTCACCGTCGTCTCGCTCTGGGCGTCGCTGCACGGCTCCATCCTGTTCTGGGGTGGCATCCTCGGCGTGTACGTCGGCGCCTTCCTGCTCGCGAACGGCACCCGCCACCGCGAGTACATGCCGTGGACGATCGGCATGATGATGGCGAACGCCGTCTTCTTCTCGCTGCTCGTCGCGTCGATCGCCGACCCCTTCAAGCCGGTCTTCCCGGTCCCCGCGGACGGCCCCGGTCCCAACCCGCTGCTGCAGAACCACTGGCTGATGGCCGTGCATCCGCCCATGCTCTACATGGGCTACGTCGGCATGGTCGTCCCGTACGCCATGGTGTGCGCCGCGCTGTTCGCGGGCCGCCTGGACAACGGCTGGCTGGTGCCGCTTCGCCGCTGGATGATGATCCCCTGGACCTTCCTGTCGGTCGGCATCGTGCTTGGCGGCTGGTGGTCCTACGGCGTGCTCGGCTGGGGCGGTGCCTGGGCCTGGGATCCCGTCGAGAACGCCAGCTTCCACCCCTGGCTGACCGCCACGGCGTTCCTGCACTCGGCGATGGTGCTCCAGAATCGCGGCGCGCTGCGCATCTGGACCCTGATGCTCGGCATGGTCACCTTCCTGCTCACGCTCCTCGGCACGTTCATGACGCGCTCGGGCGTGTTCAATTCGGTCCACAGCTTCACCCAGTCCGACATCGGCCCGGTCTTCTTGTGGTTCATCGGGATCGTGCTGATCTTCAGCATCATCCTGCTCGCCACCCGTGAGCACACGCTCGCCCTGGAAGAGAACGAGCGCGCCGCCCGCACGTCGCTGATGGCCGCCCTCGTCGGCGCCAAGATGAACGTGCTCGGCCGCGAGTTCGCCATCCTGCTGCAGAACGTGGTGTTCACCGCGTTCACCTTCACGGTGCTGCTCGGCACGCTCTACCCGCTGATCACCGAGGCGCTCCAGGACCGTAAGGTCAGCGTCGGCGAGCCCTACTTCGACCGGTGGGCGCTGCCGCTGGGCCTGACCCTGGTGTTCCTGATGGGCGTGGGCCCGGCGCTGCCGTGGGGCCGCATGTCCCCCGACCGCGTCGCCGCGCGCTTCACCCCGCCGCTCATCGGCGCGCTGGTGGCCGTGGTCATGGGCTACCTCGGCGACATCCACTCGCCGTACGTCCTGTTCGCGTTCGCGCTGTGCGGGTTCGCGTTCATCTCGAACCTCAGCGAGCTGCTCGTCCCGGTGATGACGCGCGTCCGCACCAAGGGTGAGAGCTTCGGCGCGGCGCTGGTGAACACCTTCCGCCGCATGCGGCGCCGCGTCGGCGGTCACATCGCCCACTACGGCATCCTCCTCGCCGTGATCGCCCTGGCCCTGAGCAAGGGCTACAAGCAGGAGGCGGACGTCACCCTGCACGCGGGCGAGAGCGCGAGCGTCGGCAAGTGGACCGCCACCTTCGACAAGGCGCAGGTCCTCAAGGAGCCGGCCCGCACGGCCGACATCGCCGTCTTTACGATCGCCCAGAACGGCAAGGTCATCGGTACGGTCGAGCCCCGCCTCAACCACTACCCGACACAGCGCGAGCCCGTGTTCACGCCCGCCATTCACGAGACGCTGACCGGCGACTTCTACGTGTCGATCGTCGAGCTCGACATGGAGCAGAACTTCGTCGTCGTGCGCCTGATCGACATGCCGGGCATCACTTGGCTGTGGGTGTCGCCCGCGGTGATCGCGCTGGGATCCATCATGGCGATGTGGCCTGAGCGCCGCCGCGCCGCCCACGCCGCCCCCGCGGCGGACGGAGTGCAGACCGCATGAGCGCGCGCAAGGGGGTCAATGTGGGCGTCCTGGTTGGCGGCTTGGCCGTCATCCTGCCGCTGGTCTGGCTGCTGCACTCGGGCTTCGGGAACGATCCGCACGAGGTCCCCTCGGTGCTGGAGCACACCCAGGCGCCGCTGTTCAAGCTGGTCGACCTGGACGGAAAGCCCTGGGATCTGTCGCAGCTTCGCGGCAAGCCCGTGGTGCTGAACTTCTGGTCGACGTGGTGCCTGCCCTGCAAGGAGGAGTACCCCCTCATGCAGCAGGCCGCGTCCGCCTACCCTGGCGTGCAGTTCCTGGGCGTGCTCTACAGCGACGAGCCCAAGAAGGCGGTCGTCTACCTGCGGCGCATGGGCAACGTCTTCCCGCAGCTGGTGGACCCGGATGGCCGCACGGCCATCGACTACGGCGTCGCCGGTGTGCCCGAGACCTACTTCATCAACCCCAGCGGGGTCATCGTGTACAAGCAGGTAGGCCCACTCTCGGGTCAGGCCATGCAGTCGCTGTTGGCGCTCGCGAGCCAGGATTCGCCATGATTCTCGCGCTCCTGCTCAACCTCTCCGTCGCGCACGCGGACCTGCCGCCGCCTGGCACCGGCACCGCGCCTCCGCAGGCCACCGGCCCCGACATCCCCGCGGACGGCGCGCCAGTCGCCACCCCAGATGGCGCCGCAGCGCCCGCGCCCGAGGCCGTCCCCACGGGGGCCCCGGCCGAGCCCGAGTACCTGATCCCGGGCCTGCCGCCCGGCGCGCCCCCCTCGCCAGCAGACGCCGAGGCGCTCTCCCGCTCGATCGGCGAGGGCCTGCGCTGCCCAGTCTGCCAGGGCCTGTCCATCGCCGACAGCTCCGCCAGCGCCGCCGTCATGATGTACAAGCTCACCCGCGAGCTCGTCGCCGTCGGCTACACCCGCGCCGAGATCGAGGACTACTTCGTCTCCAAGTACGGCGAGTGGGTGCTGCTCGACCCGCGCCAGGGCGGCCTGAACCAGCTGGTTTGGATCGGCCCCGCGCTCGCCTTCGGGCTGGGCCTTCTGGCCGCGCTCGCCTTCCTTCGTCGCGCCGGCGACGGCGCCGCGGCCACCGTGTCCGCGCTCGCGTCTGACCCCGATGATGACTTCTCCCGTCGAATCCTGAACGAGGCCGAAGATGATTGAACCGTTGGTGCAGCGGGCGATCGTCCTGCACGCCGTCCTCGTGGTCGTGCTGGTCCTGATCGGGAACAACTACGGCATAGATCAGGCGTACCTGACCTCGCACGGCGCGTGGGTGCCCATCCTCATCGTGAACGCAGGCATCCTCGCCGGCAACCTCGCGATGGCCGTCCTCGGCCTGTCCGATGAGTCCAGCACCGTGATGGCCCAGGGCCGTCGCGAGGACCTGGAGCACGGCCGCGCGGTCGTGGTCGAGCAGCTCCGCGCGCTGGACGCCGAGCGCGACAAGCTCACCGCTGAGGACTACGCCACCGAGCGCGCTCGCCTCGTCATGGTCGGCGCCGGCGCCCTCCGCGAGCTCGAGGACGTCGCCGCGACCATCAGCGCCCCGGCGCCCACCACCTCGTCGGCGCCCGCTCCTGCGCCCACGCCCGTGCAGGCCGCCGAGCTGCTCAAGCTCCGCGAGACCGACCCGGCAGCCTTTGAAGCGGCGCTCGCGCGCTTGGCAGCCCCCGCACCGCAGCCCGCCGGCATGTCCGGCGAGTGGCGCGGCGCAGCCTACGCCCTGGCGGCGGTCGCCCTGTGCGCCCTGCTCGTCACCTATGCCAGCAACGACGCCAAGGAGCGCGGCCCCGGCGGCTCCATGACCGGCGGCGACTCGGTCGCCCCGATGGGCGGCGGCGGCATGGGCGGCGGTCCGATGGGCGGCGGCGGCGGCATGGGCGGCGCGGAAGCCCCCGCGAGCGCCGAGCCTCCGGATCCCCGAATCGCCGAGCTCGAGGCCAAGGTCACGGCCAACCCCAAGGACGCCGCGTCGCTCGACGACCTGACCGAGCTGTACCTGGCGAGCCGCGACCTCAACGGCGCGATGCGCTCCAACGCGCGCGCGCTCGAGGCCGACCCGAACGACATTGACGCCACCGTGTTCCGCGCCGTGCTCCGCGCGTTCATCGGCCGCCGTGATCAGGCCGTCACCGACCTGAACGCCGTGCTCGCCGCGCACCCCGACCAGCTCCGCGCGCTGGTCTACATGGGCCTGCTCTCGATGCAGACCGATCCGGCCAAGGCCGTCGAGATGCTCGAGAAGGCCACCAAGCAGGATCCGAGCCCCGAGCTGCAGGGCGCCCTCGCCGAGGCGCGCCGTCGCCTGGCTGGTGGTCCGGAGCCCGAGCAGCCCGCGATGGGCGGCGGCGGCCCCATGGGCGGCGGCGGCGGCCCCATGGGTGGCGGCGGAGCTCCGATGGGTGGCGGCGGCGGACAGCTGCTCGCGTCCGGCACCATCGAGCTCGGCAACCCGTCCGAGAGCGGGCAGGTCCTGTTCGTGTCCGTCCAGGGCTCGCAGCCCGGCCCGCCCCTGGCGGCGCTCAAGCTGCCGCCCGGTCCGTTCCCGATGAAGTTCGAGATCACCACGGCCAACATCATCCCGATGATGGCCGGTCGCCCGCTCCCCCCGACCTTCTCGGTGGTGGCGCGCCTGGACTCGGACGGCGACCCGATGACCCGCCCGCCGACCGACCCGTCCGCCCGCGCCGATGGCCTGAGCGCAGGCACGGCGAACCTGGTCCTCAAGCTGCCGTAGAGGCTGTAGGGGTCGCGTGACGATCACCCTCCCCGCCCACGACGTGGGGCACGCGGCCGCCATCCTCCAGGATGGCGGCCTCGTCGCCATGCCCACCGAGACCGTCTACGGCCTAGCCGCAGACGCCTACAACGGCGAGGCGATCGCCAAGGTGTTCACCGCCAAGGGCCGACCGGCGGACGACCCGCTCATCGTCCACGTCACGCGCGCCCTGTGCGGGTACGACCTGTGGGACGGCCTCGTCCACCTCGGCGTGATCGCCCACGACGTCCCCGCGCCGCAGTCGGCGACCGCGCGCGTGCTGCTGGAGGCGCTCGCGCCTGGACCGATCACGCTGGTGCTGCCGCGCGGCGTTCGGATGTCCGATCGCATCACCGCGGGCCTGCCCGACGTCGCGGTCCGCTTCCCCGCCCACCACGTCGCCATCTCGCTGATCGACCAGGTCGGCGGCCCGTTGGTCGCACCGAGCGCGAACCGGTTCGGGCGCATCAGCCCCACCACCGCCGCGGCCGTCTCCGCCGAGTTGGACGAGCGGATCGACGCGATCCTCGACGGCGGCCCGTGCGGGATCGGCGTGGAGTCCACGGTCGCGCGCGTCGAGCCCGACGGCACGATCACCATCCTTCGGCCCGGCGCCGTGGGCGCGGAGGCCCTCTCCATCGGCGGCGAGGTCCGCCTGGCCCCTCGGGGCGGCGGCTCGGGTGGCTCTCCGGGTCGGCTCGCGTCGCACTACGCCCCGCGGGCGCCGCTCGCGCTGGTCGGACCCATCCCCCGCTGGTCGGACCCCACCGTCGCCGAATTGATCGGGCGCGTCGGGTCCGGGGCGTGGACCCACATCGCGTGGACCGGCGACGCGCTCGCCACGGCGCGCCTGCTTGAGGCGCGGACCGGCCTGACGCCCGACGTGCACGTGCTCAGCCCCGACGGTCGCAGCGCCAGCGCAGCGCGCCAGCTCTACGCGGTCCTGCGCGCCGCCGACGACACCGGCCCCGCCTTGGTGACGCTGGAGCGCCCGCCCGTCGAAGACGCGCTCGGCCAGGCCCTGCGCGACCGCGTGGAGCGCGCCGCGTACGGGACCGCGCCGCTCGCCGAGTAGCGCCGCGAAGGTCACACCGCCGCCCGCGGCGCCGCCCTCAGTCCATTCCGAGCTTGCGCATCTTGTAGAGCAGGCTCGTCCGCGGGATCCCCAGCGCGCGCGCGGCCTCCGACCGGTTGCCGCCGTGCTCGCGGAGCAGGTCGGTGATGCGGTCGCGCTCGGACTGCTCCGGCGTCCACATCGCCACCGGCTCCGGCGCCTCAAAGGCCCAGGGGTTGAACGTCAGGTTGGCCGCGTCGATCACCGGGCCGTGCAGCACCACCGCGCGGGTCAGCACGTTGCGCAGCTCGCGCACGTTGCCCGGCCAGTCGTAGACCGCGAGCGAGCGCAGCGCGCCGTCCGTCAGCCGTGCGCCCGGGTGGTGGCGGGCCAGCAGCGACCGCGCGATCAGCGGCAGGTCGTCCTTGTGCGCGCGCAGCGGCGGCATGTGCACGGTGAGCACGGCCAGACGGAACAGCAGGTCCTTGCGGAACCGACCCTCCTCCGCCAGCTTCGCCAGGTTCTGGTGCGTCGCCGCGACCAGCCGGACGTCCGGGTACTCGGGCTTCTGCGCGCCCACCCGGCGCACCTCCCCGCTCTCCAGCGCGCGCAGCAGCTTGGCCTGCGCGTCCATCGACATCTCACCCAGCTCATCCAAGAACAGCGTGCCGCGGTTGGCGCGCTGAAAGGCTCCGTCGGTGCGCTTGGCGGCGCCCGTGAACGCGCCCGCCTCGTGGCCGAACAGCTCGCTCTCCACCAGGGTCGACGGGATCGACGCGCAGTTCACCGCGACGAACGGCCCGTCAGAGCGCGTGCCCAGGTCGTGCAGCGCGCGGGCCGCCAGCTCCTTGCCAGAGCCGGACTCGCCCAAGATCAGCACCGTCACGTCATGGCGCGACCCGCGGTCGAGCACGCCGTAGAGCCGCCGCATGGCCTCGGACTGACCCACCAGATCGCCCAGGCCGTCCGCCGCCGATGGCCCCTCCTCGACCAGATGCGCGTGCACGGCCAGCTCGTGCGGCCCCAGGCGCAGGGTCTCGTCGTCGAACACGGGCGTGATCTCGCGCACCCGCGAGCCCGCGAGGAACACGGGCACCGCACCCGGCTCGATCATCGCGCGGCCTCGCACCACCCGTACCGTCATCGCGTCGGACGGCATCGCCGGCGACAGGATCACGTGCGCGCCGTGCCCGCCCACCCGCGTGCGCGTGCGCCCCAGCTCGTAGTGCTGGCCGCGGATCGGGCCGCCCACCACCCGCAGCTCGGCGCGCCACGCGACCAGCCCGTCCGCCACGTCGACCAGCTCCTCGTGGCCCGCAGGCCGCGCGACGCGCGTCATCGTCGCGTTCCCCGCGCCGTCCGCCGGCTCCACGAAGCGAACTTGATACGGCCCTACCTCGAAGGCGGACCCCACGGCCAGCTCGGCGTCGGTCACGAGCACCCCTTGCAGGCGCGTGCCCCGACGGCTGCGATCGATCAGCCACCACTGGTCTCCCCGACGCTCGACCAGGCAGTGGACCCGGCTGACCGTGTCGCTCGGGAGGGCGACGTCACACGCGTCGCTGCGACCAATCACGGTGCGCGCGGCGCGGAGCTGGTAGGCGAGCACGACGCGGTCGCCTTCGACGATCTGGAGCTGCGGCACGACTTGACCCCACGCGGGACGTTCGACTTCGCACAGTTCGATCGGCACACTCGCCTCCATCTTGCGTCGGAATGGATCCGACGTCGGCACCTTCCCTGTGCCCCGCCGACGCGGCGTCGCCGCGGAAATCCGGAGGCCTTGGTCCAAGTTCGGCGCGGCTGTGCCGATAGTCCCCCTCAAAGGGACGAGGGCCTCCGTGACTGACGCCGCCGCGCGACGCTTCCACATCGACGCCTGCCTGGGCCGGGGCGGCTTCGGCGAGGTGTACCGCGCGCGCATGACGCGCCAGGGCGGGTTCGAGGTGGAGGTCGCGCTCAAGCTGCTGCGCGCCGACGTCGACCCCCGCGGCCACGCCACCAGCCGCCTGCGTGACGAGGCCCGGATGCTCGGCATGGTGCGCCACCGGTGCGTGCCCCACGTCTTCGATCTGGTCGAGCTCGACGGCCGCGTCGGCCTGGTCACCGAGTACGTCGAGGGCGCCGACCTCTCCAAGTGCCTGCGATCCGCGCCCCGCATCCCCCGCCGCGCCTGCCTGGAGGTGCTCGCGGGCGTCGCCGACGCGCTGCACGCCGCGTACAACACCCCCGTGCGCGGCGGCGGCTTCACGCGCATCGTGCACCGCGACCTCAAGCCCGCCAACGTCCGCATCGCACGCGACGGCACGCCCAAGCTGCTCGACTTCGGGATCGCGTGGACCGACTCGGTCACGCGCGTCGCCATGACCCAGTCGTCCGCGCTGGTCGGCAGCCCGGCCTACATGGCGCCCGAGCGCTTCGACGCGGCACCCCCTACCGCCGCCGTCGATGTGTTCGGCCTGGGCGCGATGCTCTACGAGGCGCTCACCGGCAAGCGGCTGTTCGCCGAGGTGCCGTTCAAGGAGCTCGCCGCGATCGCGCTGGTCGAGGCCCGCTACCTCCGCGCGCTCGACGAGCGCCTGGCCGAGCTGCCCGACGACGCCGCGCCCGAGCTGCGCGCGCTGCTCGCTGAGTCGCTCGCCTTCGCGCCAGACACCCGCCCCACCACCGAGCAGGTCGCACGCCGCCTGGAGGCGCTCGCCGCAAACACGCCCGGCATGGACCTGAAGGCGTGGTGCCGCGATCGCACCTGGGCCGAGGACGTGGGCATCGGCGGGCCGTGGTGTGGTCGCACCCTGGTCGAAGGTCAGGCGGCCAGCGCGCCCGACGACTCCACGTGGCCCACCCCCGAGCCGCTCCTCAACCTGACGCCCGACGTGGTGACCGCGGAGTCCGGCCCGGTGGAGCTGTCGGAGGCGTCGCTCTCCTCGGTGGGGAGCACGCCCGCCCGCCGGAGCTGGGCCGCGCGTCCGACCCCCCTGCTGGGCATCGCCACGCCGCTGGTCCTGGGCCTGCTGGTCGCGGCCCTGTGGGTGCAGGCCGCGCCGACCACGCGCGCGCTCGCTCCGTCCGACGCCGCCGTGAGCGTGTCCGTCCCCCAGGCCTCGTCCGCCCCGGCAGCGATCACCGCACCGCCGACGGTGCCCGCGGACATCACGACCGAGTCGCCCACGAGCCAGCCTGCTCCGACCGCCGCGCCCGCGACGCCGACCGCGACGGCCCCGAGCGCGCCCCGCGTCTCCCCGGCTCCGCGCGCCGCCCCCTCGCGCGTCGCGACGAGCGCCGTGGTGCTCCCGTCCGTGGACACCCTGCTCGACGAGGACGTCGCCGACGCGCCTGCCCCGACCCGCGTGATGCCCGCGCACGCGCCCGTGGCCGCGCCGCCCGCCCCAGCGCCCGATCCGCTCGCGCCCACCAGCGCGGACTCCGTTCGCCGCCACATGGCCGGCGCCACCGCACCTGCCATCGCCACCGCGCGCGTCTCGCTCGACGCCGCCAACCGCGCGTCCGAGGTCACGCTCGTGGGCAACGGCGGCCGCTTTCGCCTGCCCGCCGAGCTCTCTCCCGGTCGCTACCAAGTGCAGGCAGACTTTGGCCTCGGTACGCTGCAGTCCGCGGGCTCGGTCGAGGTGTACGGCTCGGACGTCGCGGTGCGCTGCGCCATGAACAATTGCGCGATCGTGCACTGACGTCGGCGCTCGTTAGCTTGCGGCCAGCGAGGCCCGAATGCGCACACGACGACTCCCCGGCACCGACCTGGACCTCTCGGTGGTCGGCTTTGGCTGTTGGGCGATCGGCAAGACCTGGTGGGGCGACGACGTCGACGACGACAGCAGCGTCGCCGCGATCCACCGCGCGCTCGACCTGGGCGTGACCTGGTTCGACACGGCACCCATCTACGGCTGGGGCCACGCGGACGAGGTGCTCGCCAAGGGGCTCGGCAGCCGCAAGAAGGACGTGGTGATCGCCACCAAGGTGGGCGTCTCGCGCCTCGGCCAGCACGCGCACAGCCTGCTCACGGCCGAGAACCTGCGCGCCGACCTGGAGGCCTCGCTCACGCGCCTGGGCGTGGACTGCATCGACCTGCTCCAGGTGCACTGGCCGTGCGAGTCGAGCACGCCGTTCGAGGTCACGTTCGCCGCCCTCGATGACCTCCGCCGCGAGGGCAAGTTCAAGCACCTCGGGGTGTGCAATTACAACGCCGCCGCGCTCCCGCAGATCGCCTCGATCACCAAGCTCGTGTCGTTGCAGATGGGCTACAGCCTGCTGCGCCGCGAGTTCGAGGCGGGCGAGCGCGCCACATGTGAGCAGCTCGGCCTGGGCATGCTCGCGTACGAGCCGCTCTGCCGCGGCCTGCTCACCGGCAAGTTCACGCACGCGCCCACCTTCCCCGAGACCGACCTGCGCGCGCGCGACGATCGCTTCAAGGGCAACCGCTTCCTGCATGGCCAGCGCCTCGCCGCCGATCTCGCCAAGGTGGCGAGCAAGGTCGGCGTGCCCACGTCGGCGATCGCGATCGGCTGGGTGGCCGCGCAGCCCGGCGTCACCGCGGTCATCGCCGGGGCCAAGCGCCCCGATCAGGTCGAGCAGAACGTCCGCGCCGCCGAGCTGGTCGACAAGGCCAAGGTGTGGGAGGTGGTGAACCGCATCGCCGCCGTGCACGGTGGCACGCCGCGCTGACCGTCACAGGTGCGTCTTGAGCCAGCCGACCACGCGAACCAGCATCTCCTGCACCGCCCATGGCGCTGAGAACACGTGCGGCTCGCCGGGGAACACTCGCAGATCGGTGGGCACGCCGCCCGCTTGGAGCATGCGGTAGGCCGCGCGGCTCTGCGCCACCGGAACCCGATCGTCCGCCTCGCCGTGCAGGAAGAGCGTCGGGGAGCGCACCGCGGCGATCTTGCGGATCACCGACGCGCGGTCGTACGGCGTCGGGTCGACCCACGGCGAAGGCCCAAAGTAGCGCGGCGTCAGCCACGGCCACGACCACGCGCCGAACGCGCCGAGCCAGTCCACCACGGGCGCACCTGCGATCACCGCGCGTGTCGTGGGCCTCGCGGCCGCGCAGCCGAGCGCCACCGACCCGCCGTAGGACCAGCCCATGAACGCCACGCGCGCCGGATCGATCCGGTCCGCCAGCGCGTCGACGCCGGCGAGCACGTCCGTCACGTCGTCCACGCCCACCCGCCCGGCGATCGCCTGCAAGAAGGCGTCGTCGCGCCCCGTGCTGCCGCGGAAATTCGGCGCGAGCACGGCCCACCCGTTCGCCAGTAGCAGTTGGAAGTGCATGGAGAACGTGCGCTGCAGGTTCTCCGCCGGGCCGCCGTGGATCCACACCACCACCGGCGGGTTGGGCGCGGCGGGCAGCATCAGCAGGCCCTCGATCTCCAGGCCGTCCGGCGCGGTCCACTGCACGCGCTCTGCGGCGTGCAGGGTCGCGGTGCGCAGGCGCTCATGCCAGCGCGTCACGGCGACGCTCTGCGTGCCGCCCGGCTCCAGCAAACGCACATGCTGCGGCACGTTCCCGTCCTGCCGCAGGAACAACATGCGACCGCCCGCGCGGTCGAAGCGTGGTCCGCTCAGGTAGGAGTCCACGGGGCCGACGGGGCGCGCCCGACCGTCCAGGTCCACGTCGTACAGCCGACCGGCGACGCCTTGCTCGAGCGCGACCACGAGCCCCTGCCCGTCCGGTCGCCAGTCAAAGCCGGTGATCCATCCGCTCTGATCTTCGAGCAGGCGCCAGGCCTCCTCGCGTCGCACATCGAGCACCCACAGGCGCGGCTGCGTGAGCGGCTCGTCGGTCGGCCGCGCGAGGCCCGCCAGGTACTGGCCATCCGGTGACCACGCCAGGAACCCGATCCACGGCTCGGGCACGGCCACCGCCGCGGGCTTCTTGTTCAGGTCCGTCGTCACGTAGAGCACGGTGCCCGGATCGGCGCCGCCCACCGGCCGCGCGGGCGCGTGGAGCCACGCGAACGCGCTGGAGCCAAAGCCAAACGCGAAGTCGCCGACGCGCTTCTTGGGCGGCGTCACCGCGCGCGGGCCCGTCGTCGGGTCGTCCCACGACCACACGCGCCGCACGCCCTCCGCGTCTTCCCCGACGCACGCGAGCTTGGGCGACTCGCCCCACCAGGTCAGCGCGATGGCGTAGGCCGGCATCCCGGTCAACCCCTGCCCCGCGTCGGTCGGGTTGGACGGGTCGATGACCACCACGTCCGACGTGTCGTTCCAGGTGCGGAACGCGCCCAGCCTGCCGTCCGGCGACCACGCGGGGCTGTGGTAGCGCGCCTCTTCGGGGCCGATCTCCGCCCACGCCTCATCGCCGTCGAGCGAACGCACGTACAGGCGCGGACGACGCGACTGCGTGGTCGCGTCGAAGCGCGGCGACACCGCCGCCACCCGCAGCCCGTCCGCGGTGATCGCGTGGTGCAGGATCGGCGCGTAGGTGAGCGCGTCCCGCACCCCGATCGCGCGACCGCTCATCGCTTGCCCGCCTTGGCGGCGTCGTCGACGAAGCGGTCCTCCAGGCTCACACCACGCCGCAGCGTGCGAAGCGGCACACCCGCCTCCACCAGCGCGCGCATCACCTCGATCGACACCTGATCCAGCTCCACGCCCCGCGGCGCGGACACCGTCAGCACGTCCTCCGCGCGCGACACGACGCAGCCCGGGATCCGCGCGCCGAGCGCGGTCAGGTCGAGTGCGCCCGGGCCCAGCCACCACGCCAGCTGCTCGCCCTGGCCGGTGACCTCAGCGACGCTGCCCTGCCGGATGCAGCGGCCGCGATCAATCATCACCACCCAGTCGCAGAGCTGCTCCAGCTCCAGCAGATTGTGCGACGAGATCACCACCGTCTGCTTGCCACGCAGCCGGCGCAGCAAGTCGCGCAGCGAGCGCGCCTGCACCGGGTCCAGCCCCGCCGTCGGCTCGTCGAGCATCACCAGCTCGGGCTCGCCCAACAGCGCGCTCGCCACCGCCACGCGGCGCCGCATGCCGTGGCTCAGCGCCGCCACGCGCGCGCCCACCTTGTCGCCCAGGTTCACGTCCGCGACCCGACGCTCGGCCTCGCGCTTCGCGTCCGCCGCGGTCATGCCTTGCAGGCGCGCTAGGTGCGTCAGCAGCTCCACCGGCGTGTGCCGGTCCGGCAGCTCGGCGTCCTGGGGCAGCACGCCCACGCGCCCCTTCATGCGCCACGGATCGTAGGGGCCCATGCCCAGCAGATCCACGCGGCCTTCGTCGGGCGGGAGGAAGCCGCTGATCACGCTGAACGCGGTGGTCTTTCCGGCGCCGTTCGGGCCAACCAGCCCGCACACCACGCCGCGCGGCACCGTGAACGACAGCTTGTCGAGCGCGGGCGGCGCGTTGCGCGCGTAGCGCTTGGTCACGGCCTCGAAGATCAGCGCGGGCGTCACAGGTCCCTCCGCACGAAGCGCGCGAAGCCGAGCGCCGCGACCACCGCGCCCAGGCCCAAGCACGCCGCCGTCGACACCCACAGGCCCATGCCGGGCTGCCACAAGCCCTGAAGCCAGCTCTGCGGCATGACGGGGAGCAGCACATCCGCGACCGTCGTCCACGGCGCCTCATGCATGGCCGAGAGGATCCAGTAGACCACCCAGCTCGCCGCCGTGCCGCCGAGCGCCAGCACGCGCGCCCACGCGGGTGACGCCGTCAGCTCCGACGCGGCGATGCCAAGGCCGGTGAACGGCACCGCGAAGATCACCGCACGCAGGCCAAGGTCCAGCAGCCCCCACGCGAGCGCGAACGGATCCTGCGGCGCCATGATCGACAGGCCCAGGATCCACACGCCGCAAAGCGACACACAGGTGGCGACGACACACAGCCCGATCTGACCGAGCATGCGACCGGCAACCACCTCGGCGCGGCCCGTGCGGATCACCTCGAAGCGGATCGCGCGCGTGCGCACGTCTGACGCGATCGACTCCGCCGCCGCGGTCGCCGCCAGGAAGGGGATCAGCACGAACCCCTGCCACAGCTGGTAGACCGCCAGGAAGGGCCGCTCGATCAGGCTCGCCGCCGTCGTGTGGTTGCCGACGAACGTGTCGAACATGTCCATCAGCTGCTTGCTCTTGCGGAGCTGCTCGGTCATCGCGCCCGGCCACTGGGTGGACGCGACGTGGAGCTGCTCGGCCATGGTCGTCTCAAGCTGACCGAGCGCGCGGATGAACACGTAGGCGCCGCCGACGTTGGCGATCAGGTACATCAGCACGATCGCGAGCGCGGTCCAGCTGCGGATCGCGCGGAGCAGCTCGAAGCGCGCGATGAGCGCCGTGTCGATCAGCGACCTCGTCCAGGTCACGGCGCTTCCTTGTTCTTGTCGAGCGCTCCGCTCAGCGACTTCACGACGGCCACGATCTGCGGGTCGACGAAGGAGGTCGGGTCGGTCGCCTCGTCCCGCACGGACGCCCGCTGCTCGACCGACAGCGAGTTGAGCATGCGGTCCTCGGCGCTCACGAACAGGTCGAGGGTCTCGGCCCCGAACGTCATCATGTCGCGTCGGGTGACCGGGCCCTGGTTGGCGCGGTCGGCGAACTCCTGCACGGTCTGCAGCAGCTGGTCGTTCATGTCGGCGACGGCGGCGTCGATCTCCTTGAGCTGCTGCGGCGACGGATCGGCGTCCTCGATCAGCGCCGCCCGCGCCTGCTGCGAGCGCAGCGCGAGCATCTCCGACGTCAGCCCGGCCGGGTCTTCGCCCTCGTCGGCGTTGCCAGATGCCGCACCTTCCGTCGAGGGCCCGCCGGCCTCACCCACGATCACCGACCGGTTCGCGTCGGGCGCGCCGTCCGTGGTCGACCCCACGTCCGCGCCCCCGGCGGCCTGACCGCTGCGGCGACGCTCGACGCCTTCGGTCAGCAGCCGCGCCAGCTCAGCGCCGGCCTGCGCGCTGCCGCTGTTGGCGCACTGCTTCTGAGCGTCGAACAGGTCCTGCTTCGCGTCGCGCAGCTCGGCCCGCGGCCCAAGCCCGCCGAGCACCAGCCCGAGCACCAGCGCCCCCGCGCCCACGACAAAGGTCTGCACACCCACCGCTGAAGCCATGTCTTATGCCTCCTCGACCGAAACGCCGTGGTCCAGCCAACCTTGCAGGATGATCGCAGCGGCCTCCTGGTCGATCACCTCCTTGCGCTTCGCCCGGGACATGCCCTGGGCGATGAGCCTGCGCTCCGCGTCCACCGACGTGAACCGCTCGTCCACGTAGTTGACCTTGAGGCCCGTGCGCGCCGACAGCGCCTCGCCCACCTGCCGTGCGAGCTTGGCGGAGCGCTCCTCGGTGCCGTCCAACTCGTAGGGCATGCCCACCACGAGCCGGTCGACCTGCCGCTCGGTGATCAGCTTGGCCAGCACCTCGCAGTCCGCGCGCACCCCCTTGCGGGAGACCGTACAGACCCGATGCGCCGCGAGCCCGAGCTCGTCAGAGATGGCGACGCCGATCGTCAGCGTGCCTACGTCAAGACCCATCGCGCGGGGCATCACCCCTCCCTTCGCCCTGCTAACCACAGCACACACCGACCACCGGACGTTTCGACGGTCCGCGACGGCTCCAGCGCATGTCGGACATTTTCCGTCCGCTCACACTGGACAGCCGCACGGACCCGTTGTACAACCTGCACGTCCGTTCAGGAACCCCCTTGGCCACCAACCCTCACCAGACCGCCCCCGTCGCCGTCCTCCTCTCGCAGGGGGATGAGGTCGTCACGGGCCAGACGGTGGACACCAACGCCGCCTGGCTGGCCGAGCGCCTAGTGGACCTTGGGTTTGACGTGCGCCGCCACGTCACCGTGGGGGACCGCATGGGGGATCTGGTCGCGGCGCTGACTGATCTGTCTTCCACGGCAGACGTGGTGATCGGCACCGGCGGCCTGGGGCCCACCATGGATGACCTCACCGCCTCCGCCTGCGCCTCCGCGTTCGGCCGCCCGCTTGAGCTCGACCCGGACGCCCTCGCCTTCCTGGAGGCGCTCTTCGCCCGCTGGGGCCGCCCCATGGCGGACTCCAACCGCAAGCAGGCCTACCTGCCGCAGGGCTCCACCCGGCTCGACAACGCCCGCGGCACCGCGCCCGGCTTCGCGTTCGAGCACGACCGCGCCTGGCTCGCCTTCCTCCCCGGCGTCCCGCACGAGATGAAGGCCATGTTCGACGGCCTCGTCGTGCCGTCGCTCGCCCAGCGCTTCGCCCTCACTCCGGGCCGCCTGATCTCGCTGCGCACCACGGGCGTGGGTGAGTCCGTCCTGCAGGACCGCATCGGCGCCTTCGAGCATGACGGCGTCGTGATCGGCACGCGCGCCATGAGCGGCGAGTGCCTAGTCAAGCTCCGCTTCGACGCGTCGGTCGACCCGTCCACCGTCACCGCCCTCACCCAGGACGTGGCGGACCGCATCGGCAGCCCGGTCTACGCCATTGACGGCCTGGACGCGCCCGGCGGCACGCTGCCCCAGGTGGTCGGCCGCGCCCTGCTCGCCCGCGGCGCCACGCTCGCGGTCGCCGAGTCCTGCACGGGCGGCCAGCTCTCCGCGCTGTTCACCAGCGTGCCGGGCTCCAGCGCCTGGTTCCTGGAGGGCGTCGTCACCTACGCCAACGCCTCCAAGGTCGCGCGCCTGGGCGTGCCTGAGCCCCTCATCGCCACCTACGGCGCCGTGTCCGAGCCCGTCGTGCGCGCCATGGCGGAAGGCGTGCGGGCTTCGGCCAACACCACCTACGGCATCGGCGTGACCGGGATCGCGGGCCCTGATGGCGGCACGGCGGACAAGCCTGTGGGTACGGTGCACGTGGCGCTGGCCACACCGCACGGCACCCACCACCACCTCCTCCGCCTGTTCGGCGACCGCGGTCGCATCCAGACCTACGCCGCCCACGGCGCGCTGGACCTGCTCCGCCGCCATCTGCACGGCGTCACCTGACCCTTCCCCCTTTTCGCTCACCCCCCATACACCCGAGAGAGGACCCCACCATGGCACCCAAGAACGATCGTGATCAGGCCGTCGACGCAGCCATCGCCAGCATCGAGCGCACCTACGGCAAGGGTTCGATCATGCGCTACGGCACACGTGAGACCCCCAAGATCGACGTGATCAGCACGGGCAGCCTCAACCTGGACCTGGCACTCGGCGTCGGCGGCGTGCCCATGGGCCGCGTCATCGAGATCTTTGGCGCAGAGTCGAGCGGCAAGACGACGCTGTCGCTGCAGATCGTGGCCGAAGCCCAGCGCAAGGGCGGCGCCTGCGCGTTCATCGACGCCGAGCACGCCCTCGACATCAACTACGCGCGCGCCTTGGGCGTCAACGCAGAAGAGCTCCTCATCTCGCAGCCGGACCACGGCGAGCAGGCCCTGGAGATCGCGGAGGTCCTGGTGCGCTCTGGCGCGGTCAAGGTCATCGTCGTCGACTCGGTCGCCGCCCTGGTGCCCAAGGCAGAGTTGGAGGGCAACATGGGTGACTCCATGCCCGGCCTGCAGGCTCGCCTGATGTCGCAGGCGCTCCGCAAGCTCACCGGCGCCATCCACAAGTCGGACTGCGTGGTCGTCTTCATCAACCAGATGCGCGAGAAGATCGGCGTCATGTTCGGCTCGCCCAAGACCACCTCGGGCGGCAACGCGCTGAAGTTCTACGCCTCGGTCCGCCTGGAGATCTCCCGCGTCGGCGCCATCAAGCGCGGCGAGGAGAACATCGGCAACCAGACCCGCGTGAAGGTCGTGAAGAACAAGGTCGCCCCGCCCTTCCGCCAGGTGGAATTCGACATCTACTACGGCTCCGGCGTCTGCCAGGCGTCCGAGATCCTCGACCTCTCGGTCACCGCGGGCCTCATGCAGAAGTCCGGCTCCTGGTTCAGCTACAACGGCGAGCGCCTGGGCCAGGGCCGCGAGAACATGCGCCAGTGGCTGATGGAGCACCGCGACGTCATGACCGCGCTGCGCACCCAGATCCTGGCGCAGGCCGCCATCCTGCCGGTGACGCCGGCCAGTCCCAGCCTGGGCAACCCGGAAGAGGCCGAGGCCTAGTCGCCGCTTCGGGCATCCCGACCTCGCTGCCACCCTACGGATCGGGTGCGCGGCGCGGGTCGGACGCCAACAGGCGGGTCCGGCGTCTCGACCGCTTCGTTCCGGTCGGACGCCGCCCCGAATCAGGTTACGGGGCGCGGCCCCGGAGCGTACTTATGAAGGCCCGCGAAATCCGTTCCCGCTACCTGTCCTGGTTCGAAGCCCAGGGACACACGGTCGTCCCCTCGTCGGCCCTGGTGCCGCACAACGATCCGTCGCTGTTCTTCACAAACGCGGGCATGGTCCAGTTCAAGGACACCTTCACGGGTCAGGACAAGCGCGACTACGTGCGCGCCACCACCGTGCAGAAGTGCCTGCGCGTGTCGGGCAAGCACAACGACCTGGAGAACGTGGGCCGCACGCCGCGCCACCACACGTTCTTCGAGATGCTTGGGAACTTCTCGTTCGGCGACTACTTCAAGGCCGACGCCATCCCGTTCGCCTGGGAGTTGCTCACCGGCGAGTTCGGCCTCGACCCGAACCGCCTGTGGGTCACCATCTACGAGGAGGACGACGAGGCCTTCGACCTGTGGCGCTCCAAGGTCAACTTCCCGGCCGAGCGCATCCAGCGCCTGGGCGCCAAGGAGAACTTCTGGTCCATGGGCGACACCGGCCCCTGCGGCCCGTGCACCGAGATCCACTGGGACCACGGCCCCGGCGTGTCGTCGGACACCCGCGGCCCGGCCTTTGAAGACCCCCGCTACGTCGAGATCTGGAACCTGGTGTTCATGCAGTTCGACCAGGCGGCCAACGGCACGCGCACCCCGCTGCCCCGCCCGTCGATCGACACCGGCATGGGCCTGGAGCGCCTGGCCGCCGTCAAGCAGGGCGTCTACTCCAACTACGACACCGACCTGTTCGCGCCGCTGATCGCCCGCGCCGCGCGCGAGGCGAACGTCAACTACCGGGCCGACGCCGACACCGACACCGCGCTGCGCGTCATCGCCGACCACGCCCGCGCGGCCGCCTTCCTGGTGGCCGACGGCGTCATGCCGTCCAACGAGGCCCGCGGCTACGTGCTGCGCCGCATCATGCGCCGCGGCATCCGCTTCGGCGTGAAGCTTGGGCTCGACCGCCCCTTCTTCCACCACATCACGAACGAGGTCATCTCCGAGTTCGGCGAGGCCTACCCCGAGCTGCGCGAGCGCCAGGGCTTCGTCGAGGAGATCGTTCAGGCTGAGGAGGAGCGCTTCCGCCGCACCCTGGACCGCGGCATGAAGCTGCTCGACGGCGCCATCGAGCGCGCCGGCTCCCAGGGCACCATCCCCGGCGACGTGGCCTTCACGCTGTCGGACACCTACGGCTTCCCGCTTGACCTCACCGAGCTGATCGCCGCCGAGCGCGGCGTGCGCGTCGACGGCGTCGGCTACACCGAGTCGCTCTCTGCCCAGAAAGCCCGCGGCCGCGCGGCCTGGAAGGGCTCCGGCGAGAAGGCGATCGGCGAGCTGTGGCACCGCCTGGCTGAGGCGCACGGCACCACCACCTTCAGCGGCTACGACTCCTACGAGGGCGCCGCCACCGTGGTCGCGCTCATCGCCAAGCCCACCGCGGAGGGCGGCGATCTGGAAGAGGTCGTCACGCTCGGCGACGGCCAGCGCGGCATCGTCCTGCTGGACCGCACCCCGTTCTACGGTGAGTCGGGCGGTCAGGTCGGCGACGAGGGCTCGCTGTCGGGCTCCGGCGCCAAGGCCACCGTGACGGACACAGGCAAGGCCGCGGGCCTCTTCCTGCACCACGTCTCGCTGACGGAGGGCTCCCTGTCGGTCGGTGACCTGGTCCACGCCCACGTGGACGACCGCCGCCGCAGCCACACGCGCCGCAACCACACCGCCACCCACCTGCTACACGCCGCGCTGCGCGAGGTCCTGGGCGAGCACGTCACGCAGAAGGGCAGCTTGGTCACGCCGGAGCGCCTGCGCTTCGACTTCGCGCACCACAAGCCCATGTCGGCCGACGAGCTGGAGCGCGTCGAGTCGATCGTGAACGAGCAGGTCCTGCGCAACACGTCCGTCGAGACGCGCGTGCAGAAGATCGAGGAGGCGCAGGCCGCCGGCGCCATGGCGCTGTTCGGCGAGAAGTACGACGACGTCGTGCGCGTCGTGAACGTCGAGGGCTTCTCCATGGAGCTCTGCGGCGGCACGCACGTCACGCGCACCGGCGACATCGGCCTGATCCGCGTCCTTTCGGAGTCCGGCATCGCCGCCGGCGTGCGCCGCCTGGAGGCCATCACGGGCCACGGCGCGCTCCGCTACGTCCGCGAGCGCGAGGCGCTGCTCGGTGAGGCCGCGGCCATCGTGAAGAGCGAGCCGTCGCGCATCGTGATCACGCTCCACAAGTCCAAGGACGACCGCCGCGCGCTCGAGAAGCGCATCGAGGCCCTGGAGGCCGAGATCGCCAAGGCCGCCGCGGGCAAGCTGCTGTCGGGCGTGAAGGAGATCGGAGGCATCAAGGTGCTCGCCACCGTCTTTGACGGCGACCTGCGCGCCCAGGCCGAGGTCCTCCGCGACGCGATCGGCACGGGCATCGTGATCTTGGGCTCCGCGCAGGGCGGCAAGGCGGGCCTCGTCGCCGCCACCACCAAGGGCCTCGACGCCAAGGTGCACGCCGGCAACCTGATCAAGGAGATCGCGCCGCTCGTGGGCGGTCGCGGCGGCGGCAAGCCGGACTTCGCGCAGGCCGGCGGCGACAACGGCGCCGGCGTCGACGCGGCGCTGGCCCGCGCCGTCGAGATCGTCAGCGGCTGGCTGGCCTAGGAGCACCCATGAAGATCCAACACGTCCGCGCCCTCATCACCGGCGGCGCCTCCGGCATCGGCCGGGCCATGGTCCGCGAGCTCGCCAAGGTCGGCGCGCACGTGGCGTTCTGCGACGTCAACGCCGAGGCGGTCGCCGCCGCTGAGGCCGACGCGGCCAGCTTGGGCGGCGTGGTCAAGGGCTTCGTCGCCGACGTGTCGAGCGAGGCCGACGTGGTCGCGCTCATCCCCGCCGTCGCCGACGCGCTGGGCGGCCTGGACGTGCTGGTGAACAACGCGGGCATCTTCCGCGACGGCCTGCTGATCAAGCAGGACAAGGCCACCGGCTCCATCCAGAAGCTCTCGCTGGCCAACTGGCAGAAGGTGATCGACGTCGACCTGACCGGCCCCTTCCTGTGCGCCCGCGAGTTCGCCGCGCACTGCGTCGCCACCCACACGCGCCCCGCGGTCATCGTGAACATCAGCTCGATCGCGCGCCACGGCAACCGGGGTCAGTCCAACTACTCCGCAGCCAAGGCGGGCCTGATCGCCGACACCAAGCTGTGGGCCGAGGAGCTCGCCCGCTACGGCATCCGCGCCGCCGCGGTGGCGCCCGGCTTCGTGCGTACGCCCATCCTCGAAGGCATGCGCCCTGACGTGCTGGCCGCCATGCTCGAGAAGGTCCCGCTCGGCCGCCCCGCCGAGCCCGAGGAGCTCTGGCAGGCCGTCCGCTTCGCCATCGAGTGCGACTACTTCACGGGCCGCTGCATCGACGTCGACGGCGGCCTTCAGGTCTGACCGGGCGCGGCGCCGCGACGTGCCGGCGCTGCGCCACGACCTTCGGACTCTATGACCTGGCGCGCGGGCGCTGCGCCGCGGCGCGCGGACGTCACGCCGGAGCGTGTCGGCGCGGCTCGCCTACTGTCGGGCGCGTGACGCCTCGACGAACTTGGTGCGCAGCTCGGCCAGCACCGACGCGATGAGCTTCTGCTCGTCGGCGTCGAGGTTGTTGCGCGTCTTCTCTTCGAGCATGCCGAGCGCGTCGATCGTGTGGATGGCCATGGGCAGGTCCGTGGTGCGCGCGCCGGTGTCAGGGTCGGGCGCGGCGCCCAGGTGCACCATCGCCGTGGACGCCAACGAGATCACGAAGTTCGAGAAGGTGACAGAGGGAAGGTCGGCGTCGGCCAAGGCGTCTCCAGGGGGTCGGTGCGTCCCTAGGATCCGAGCACCAGACCGGCAAGTCCCCGTGTGCGTGTTCGACGCACGAGATACGGAGCGCCACCTCGGAGGTCGCCCGGTGCGCCGTACGCTGTCGCTGCTCGCGCTGGTCGCTGTCCTCGCCGGGGGCTGCCTCCACACCAAGCCCAAGTCCGCGTTCGACATCTCCGTGGTGGCGTCCGGGCGTGAGCCCCGCGAAATCTACGCCCACGGCGAGAAGATGATGAAGGCCGGACTGTACGACAAGGCCATGTCGGACTTCCAGGAGCTGCGGAACTTCCACCGCGACGATCCGCTGTCGGTCCGCGCCCAGCTCAGCCTCGCCGAGATCCGCTTCAAGAAGGGTGAGTTCGACGAGGCCCGCTACGCGTACGAGGAGTTCCTCCAGTACCATCCGCGGCACCCGGATCTGGACTTTGTCGTCTACCGGATCGGCCTATCGATCTACAAGCGCGCGCCCAAGCTGGCCGGTCGTGACCAGTCGCTCAGCAAGGCTGCGGTCAACCGCTGGACCGGTTTCGCCCAGCGTTTTCCGCAGTCGACCTACATCGCTGAGGTCGAGAAGCTCTCCCAGCGGGGCTTGGACCGCGTGGCGGGCAAGGAGCTGTTCATCTCGCGCTTCTACGCCAAGAAGCACGCATGGCGCGCCGTCGAGGGTCGTGCGGCCGACCTGGTCGCGCGCTACCCCACGGCCACGCACGCCGACGAGGCCATGGCCATGCTCGCGCGGGCCTACCACTCCGACGGCCGCCCCGAGGACGCGCTGGCGGTCCGTGAGCGCTTGGTGGCCGACCACCCTGAATCGCGCTGGATCCGCTCCGTCGACCAGGTCCTGCGCCTCCCGCCCGGTGAAGCCTTCCAGGACGAGCTGTTCCCCCGGCCCTACCATGTGGCCGGCGGTGGCATGCCCGCGGGCGGCGGCGGCGGCGGCAAGAAGCCGTCGAGCGACGAGTAGGCGCACGCCGCGGCGAGAAGCCGTCGAGCGACGAGTAGGCGCACGCGGCGCGGGCCTCCGACTGCGAAGCCTCCACGCGCTGCGCTGTGTTCGCGTTCTGCGCGAGCAGCCGCAGGACGCGCTCGCCTGCCCAACGCGCCCGCACCCAAGCGTGGCGGCGAACCGCCAGCGCGCCGCCAGACCGCAACGTGCGACGTTCCCGCCCTGCGCGCGCCGCAGAAGCTCCCGCGTCGAAACGGTCAGATCGCGCTCGCAACGCGGACACCGGTTCTCCTCACGGCGCCACGGAAGATCCGCAAGGAAACATTGACACCGGCGCACGGCGTGGGGTAAATCGGCCCCGACATCCACAAGGATGCTTGGAGGAGACACATGAACTTCGACATTCGGCGCCTTCTGGCGCTCGGCCTCTTCGCCACCGTCGTGGGCTGCGCTGACAACGGCGGCACCGACGGCGACACCGACGACACGGACGACACCACCGTCGCTTGCACCTCTGGCATCAAGGGCACCCCTGTCCCTGCCAACGGCGCGACCGACGTGTACTTCCGCAGCACGTTCTACATCGAGTTCATCACGGACGAGAAGGCGACCGCCACCTTCGCCCTCGCCGACAGCACGGGCGCCGACGTCGCGCTCAGCGCCATCACGTTCTCGGACGACGGCCGCTCGGCCTTCTTCCAGGCTGCGGAGGCCCTCGCGCCGTCCTCCAGCTACACGCTGACCGTC